>CAZWJC010000161.1:0-16762 GCA_964634255.1 uncultured Verrucomicrobiota bacterium
GGCGTGGGCGAGAGGTGCGTGAGTTTGTGCTCCGGATGAAACCGTGAGAAATGCAGCGGCACGTCCGGGCCCAGTTCGGCGGCGATCCAGTCGCACATCCGGCGAATCGTGGGCAGGTCGTCCGTGTAGGTCGGCACGATGAGGTTGATGATCTCGAACCAAACGCCGGTGCTTTTGTAGAGCTTCAGTGTGTCGAGGATGGGCTGGAGCTTACCGGAGTTCAGCTTGTGATAAACGTCGTCGTTGAAGCCCTTCAAGTCCACGTGCGCGGCGTCCACATGCTTCAGCAACTCGGACAGCGGGCGTTGCTCGATGCTGCCGCAAGTGACGAGGATGTTCTTCACGCCGCGTTCGCGCGCCGCCTTGCACGAGTCGAAGGCATATTCGTAATAGGCCGTGGGCTCGGAGTAGGTGTATGAGATCGAAGGGCAGCGGAGCGCCTGTGCGACGGCGGGCAGGTCCTCGGGAAACAAACTCAACCGGCGCATCTCGTCGAGGCTCAGCCGCTCCGGCAGCGGTGGCTTGAAGCGCAACTCCGGCCCGCGTGGATCCTTGGTCTCCTCCGGTTTCTTCTGCGAAATTTCCCAGTTCTGGCAGTTGAGGCAGCGGAAGACGCAGCCTGACGTGGCGAGCGAAAACGACTGCGTGCCCGGGAGGAAATGGAACAGCGGCTTCTTCTCCACCGGATCCACGTGAAAGGTGCACGGGTTCGCGTAGGCCATCGTGTAAAGCGTGCCGCCGATGTTCACCCGGTTGCGGCAATGGCTGCGGTCGCCGGGTTTCAGCACGCAGTTGTTCGGGCATTGCTTGCACTGGACGTTGCCGTCGAGCTTGAGGTAGTGCATGGCCTCCTTCACCCAACCGCGCTTCTGCCAGAGCTCCCAAAGCTCGCCCCTCGGCGCATCGCCTTCGAAGATGTCGGACGGCGCCTCGGCTTCGTAAAGCTTCTTCAGCCACTGCGGCAACAGCGCGCCTGCCCCAACGACTCCTGCTGCACCGACCAACCCAAGCCGCATCGCATCGCGACGCGAAATCCCCCCGCACAACCCGCAGCCGTTTGACCCGTTTCGGATTCCAGGCCTCGGATTTGTCTCGAATTTCGGATTTCGAGTCTCGGATTTCACGCGCGTCGTTTGATCCAGCCCCAACGCTGCATCGCAAGGTAGATCGCCGGCAGCGAATGCGCTACCGTCAGCACGATGAGCGGCAGGTGCAGCAGCTTATGCAGTGTCAGGGCGGTTTGCTCGTTGAACCATGCGCCCACGCCGTAACGCCCGCTGATGCCGTAGCCCGTCACAAAGAACGCCAGCAACAGCGCCAACAGCGGCCAACTGCTCCAACGCACGGCTTTCAAGCAAACGACATCGAAGTTTCTCATGACCTTGCTCTTCGTAGCGGCGCTTCGGTAGAACGCCGCCCTCTGATTCTTCAAGCAACAAGTGCGGCGCTCTACCGAGACGCCGCTACGTCCGACTGCCTCGCTGAGACAACCGCCGCCGCGCCCAGCAGGTTCAGCCCGGCCACCAGCCAGCACATCTTCGTCACGCCCAGCAGCGGAATCAACCACGCGCTGGCCAGCAGCGCGCCCACACTCGCGCCCAGGAAGTCCGCAGTATAGACGCGTGACGCTGCCGGCCCGGCGCTTGAGCCGTCCAAACGGTTCGCCACCGGAAACTCCGCGCCCACCAACGCGGCGAGGGTGAAGGTTAGGAAGCCGATGGCAACCTGTATCGTAATCGCCGAACCGCCAAGCAACGTCGCTCCGCTCAGTAGCTTCAAGACCAGCGGCAGCAAAGCGGCAAATGCGGCAAGGGCGAGCGCCAGCACGAGCAACAAGCCGCGACTGGTCAACCGCCGAGACGCGAAAGACGCAGAGGAAACGGAACCGGAAATCCTCTCTGCGTTCGTCGCGTTTCTTCGGTTCGCCCACGCTGCGCCCACCGCGAGCCCGGCCATGAACACCGTCACGATGATACCCAATTGGTAATACACCGAGCCGCAGAGGGCCTGAAACCCGAGCAGCAGCACGACCTCCAGCGACGATGCCGCGAAGCCACCAGCGAACACTGCCGCCGCGGCGCCGCGCAACCGGACAACATACGCGAGCAGCGCAAGCCCCAGGGCGATCCAAACGACTCTTGCCCGTGATTCAAACTGGCTGGCCCAGTGGCGCAGGCAGTGGAAATAGAGCGTCGGATTGAAATCGCGGTTCAACTTCGCGGGCAACGACACCGCCCGGGCCAGGTCCGCCAGCCGATCCGGCGTAAGCATCGCGTCGAGGTAATGCCGGTTCACGAAGTGTGTCTCGACCTGCGCCCGATCCAGTCGCTCCGCGATGTCCAGCCCCAGTTCGCCATCCGACGCCAGGAAGAACACCCGTCCGCCCGGCAGCATAACGACGTTGGCGAACGCACCGTGCAGCGTCCGATGCGCGGTCGCCAACACCCGCGCCAACTCCGGGCTGACGTAGTTCTCGTAGCGTCCGACGGCAAGCGTCAGAACTCCGTTCGTGGCCAGCACCCGCTTTGTCTCCGCAAAAAACTCCGCCGTGTGAAACCGGTTGAGTTGTGCCGTAACCGGGTCAGCCAAGTCCACAATGATCACGTCGAACTGTTCCTTCGTGGTTTGCACGAACCGGCGTCCGTCCGTGTTCACGACGCGGATGCGCGGGTCGGCAAGATTCTCCGGCAGGAAACGCCGGCCCAGTTCGAGGAACAGCGGGTCCAACTCCACGCACGTCACGTCAGCGCGATACTTGAGTAGTTCCTTCGCCGTGCCCGCCACGCCCCCGCCGACCAGCAGCACACGCCGCGCGTCCGGCCGCTGCGCCATCGCGTAATGCACCGCTTCCTCGACCCGTTCGATGTTGTGGGTGGAGAGGACCGGCAAGCCATTCTGGAAGAAGTTGGTTTGCCTGTTCTCGCGCGTGATGACGAGTTCGCCATACGGTGAGTTGCCTTGGAACAGAATCGTTGCGCTCGCATATTCGAGTTGCCGGCTGTTGAGTTCCGAGGTGTGAATCAACATCCAAACGAGAAACGATCCTGCCACCGCGACCAGGAAAACGAATCCTCTCGGTCGCCAATACCAAGCCAGGCTCAGAGCAATCCCAAGGTTCAGGAAGCCGACAGCAGCCAACAGGGAGAACGGATTCATCACCCAGACCAACAACGCACTGAACACGACACCGCCCCCGATGCTACCCACACAGTCCGCAACGTAAACTCTGCCGGCGACATCTAGGCCGACTCCCGCCTCGGCTACGACGACGCAAGCCAGTGTCAGCAGAAAACCCGCCGCCAAGCAGTAAGGAAGCAGCACCAACAAGCTGGTGAGGATCGTGGCGTTGAGGCTAACCGCCACGCCGCGAGCGAATACGACCAACCGGAGACACCGCACTACGAAGAGCACCGCCACCGGGAGAAGAGCGATCAGCGTGTACAGGAAAATCAACACTTGAACGCGGTTCGTCAGCCGCTCTGCTCGGCGTCCCAGCCACGCGCCCGCGCCCATCAGCAGCAGCCAGTTTCCCAGCACGATGCCGAGCACGAGTTCGTTGCCCGCGAACACGCAGAGCATCTCGCGCATCAGCACGAGTTGCGTCGCCACGCAGGAGACCCCGAGCGCGGCGACTGACAGGAGTATCAGCGTCGTAGCCGCGGACGTTAGTCCGCGCAAATTTGATGCCCCTTGGCTAGCTGGCGACGTCAAAGTCACAAGGAAAATGGCGCCGACTAACGTCGGCGGCTACAACACTGTCAGTGCGTCTTCGCTTCCTCGAATGCCTCGACCTGGTAAACTTCCACCTTCGTTCCGGACTCACGCCATGCGCCGCGCCCAGCGCCGGCCTTGAGCGCAAGCTGGTCGAGAAACGCAACCTTGTCAGGGATCTTCTCCCAAACCTGCGGAAGAAAGGTGGCGCTGTGGAAACCCATCTTCAGGATTACGCCGTCCACGTTCGGGCGCAGCTTTGCCAGCATCTCGTCTGGCGACGTAAAGCTCAGCGATTTCGGTTCCGTCAGCACGCTGACTTCGATTTCCAGCTCGCCCAGCTCCGCCGGCTTCACCGGATCAAAGCGGTAGTCATTCAGCGCCGCGGCGCGGGCATTCTCCATGATCGCCTGGTAAAGCGGTTGGCGAGGGATGATGTTCCCGATGCAGCCGCGCAATTGGCCGTGCTTCGTCAGCGTCACGAATGAGCCTTTGGGCAGCGCGAACGCCGGTGGAAAACCCTTGAGATCCGGCTCGGGCAACTTGCCGGTCCTGACGCTCGCTTCCAGCGCCTGGCGTGCGAGTGCCAGCAGTTGCTTGCGCTCGGTTTCATTGAACTCTCCAGCGTGAGTCGGTGGCGACTTCTCCGGCTTGAGTTGTGCCGCTCCTTCGGGCTCGAAGAACGCGATGGCGGCGTAGCCGACCACGCCTGATTTGTCCCCCGCAGTGTCGCCGCTGTTGCGATAATCAAGGAGCTTGGTCCGCCAGCCTTTCATCTTCGCTAAGTGAACCAGCGTGCTGATCGGGCCAATACCACAGGCTTCGGCGTTCTTGAGCTTGGTCAGGTCGAGGTCGCAAACTGCCTGAACGCAACCTTGATCCAGCCCCTTCGCCTCGTCGTAGGAGTGGTAGTGGCTGAGGTCGGAACTCGCGATGAGTACCGTCTGGTCGTCGAGATGCTTCGCGAGCGCCTCGGCGACTTCACGGGAGTCAACTTGCCCAAACACAAGCGAGACGAGGCTGAAGTTGGTGAGCGACTTCTGGAGGAACGGCACCTGCACTTCGCCGGAATGCTCCCAAGTCTCCGGCGTGTCGTCTGCTGCCGCGCCGGCCTTCTTCGAAGACTGGAATGCCCATTGCGGACGCCGCACACCGCCACGCGGTTCGAGGCGGAAAGGCTTTGCCTTCGCCAGCTCGGCGGACTTTTGCGAAACCGGCACGAGGCCAAGCGGCGTCCTATATGCGTCCGCGTCGAGCACAGACACCCCGTCGAACAGCGCATAATGGCTCGGCGCCATGAGAATCACCGTGCGCACATCACGACCGGCGAGCTGCTTGTAGCTGTGGGCGGCGGTCGGTCCAGAATACGGATAACCGGCGTGTGGGCAAACCAGCGCGCGGAGTTTGCCGAGGTTCTGTGCCGGGGCGGCGGTCAGCAACCTGTCCAGCGTGGCGGAAAGCTCCTTGGCTTCTGCTGGATAGAATAGGCCGGCCACCGCTGGCTCGCGGATGCGCTGGAGCAGCGCGCCGTTGGCTGGGGGCACAGGGCTAATCAGGTCGTCGTGCGACTTGGCGGCGGCCACAGAATGAGGCTCGCCACTGCAACTGGCGTCCAGCGTGAGCAGGAGCGAAAGACCAAGGATGAGCATAAGCCCGAGTGCGAGGGATGAGGGTGCATTCATGGCATGTAAAGTGGGGTTGCGCCTGTCAGTTCATAAGGCTCGCGGTTAGGGCCGGCGGAGCGGCCCACACGACTCTTGTAGCACGCCACCAGCGCAACTGGCAAGCCGCGCCGCCGTCCCGGGGGTGAACGGAAGTGGCGGTCAGAAGGAACGCGCCCGGTCCCCGGGCGCAGCGGCATAACCTGCCAATCCCATCCGGACCTCCACGCCATCGGGTGGCGTCCCCGCGCTGCGGACAGGGACTGTCCGCGGTCCGATGCCTCAGCGGTGTGGAGATTTCGTTCGCCGTGACCGCCATTACCATTCGCACCCCGCCGTCCCACCACACCCCAGCCTTCAGCATCGCTGAGAATCCGGCGAGCCACTCGCCCGTCGTCGCATCCTAGACCATCTCCACATCACGAGCGCGACACGTTCGACTCCTCAAGTCGTGGCTCGGATCGATCGGCGGCGCTTACCGCCAACGCGGCCCGAGCAAGCACCAGTTTAAGGACCAGTGCGGCGAGTTCATTCGGTAACCACCTTCACGTTCTCAACCTTGCCCGCGAACGGATGTGGTGCGACGTAGTTGCCCACGGCAGTCCGCGTGTCCTCCCCGATACTGAGTTCGTCCTGCGGCTGGGATGGAATTAAGCCGGATGCCTTCCCACGGGCGACCTCCCGACCGTTGACAGCCAATCGCATTCCGCCGTCCTTGGCCAGCGTGGCCTCCAACGTGAACCGGGTCGCAGGCACCTCAGTGGACTTTGCCTCAAATACCTGACCGGAAATCCGCACACTAAACACCGGGCAACCGTCCTCGAGATGCAGCGCGTATCCATGCTGCCGGCCGCCCTGAGCGAGGATAACACCGTTACGCCCTTGAGGAACCACATCGCACCGGATGGTAATCGGGACGTTGGCAATTTGTGGCGTGGCGAGGGCCGCAGATGGTGCCACGCTCCGAACCGCGCCACCGATTTGGTCCGTCTCCTGGTCCACATGACAGCGCTTCGCCCAAACCTCCCACGCCGCGATCATTGCCTTCGCCCGGTCAGCCTCTTGACCCATCAAGTTCTGCATCTCGGTCGGGTCCGAACCCAGATCGTAGAGCTCCCACGCATCACCGGAGAGCGAAACCAGCTTCCACCTTCCGTCGCGCACCGCGCGGCTACCTTCATGCTCAAAGAACAGCGGAGCGGAGCGAACGACAGATTTGTTCTCCATCGCCGGTATCAGGCTGCGCCCCTCCATGGGCTGTACCTTCACACCATTTCGCTCGGCCGGATACTTCGCCCCAGCTGCCTCGACGAGCGTGGGCATGATGTCAATGATGTGGCCGGTCTGCGCACGCAATTCAGAACGTGCCCTGAGGCCAGCTGGCCAGTGAATGATAAGTGGCGTGCGAATGCCGCCCTCGTGGCTGAAATGTTTGTAGAGCCGCCACGGCGTGTTGCCCGCGTTTGCCCATGCGCTGCCGTAGCTGATATAGCTGTCCGGCCCCCCGACGGTCTTCAAACTGTCGCCGGTGTGGAGAATGTTCTTCGGGCTGCTAGATTCGTCGAAGCCAAGCGGATCCCATTCCCAGCAGGCACCGTTGTCGCTGAGAAAGAGGATGAGCGTATTCTCGAATTGGCCGTGCTGCTTGAGATCGCTGACCACCCGACCGACGGCAACGTCCATCCGATCCAACATGGCTGCAAACACGGCCATGCGCCGGGCGAGATCGCGACGCCGGTCTTCCGGCAGCGAAGTCCACGGCGGGTTGTCCTTGCCGGCGTAGGGCGAGGGCTTGGCATGCGACTTCGGCGGCACACCGCTACGCGGCGTGAGCGCCAGTTCCTTCGGCACGAGGCCAAGTACCTTTTGGCGCGCCAAGCGCTCTTCTCGAATCGTGTCCCAACCCTTCGCGAAATACGTCGCTTCATACTTCGCGATATCCGACTCGTGCGCGTGCAACGGAAAATGCGGCGCGTTGAAGGCGAGATAGAGAAAGAACGGCTTGCCCCCCTTGCGCGCTTCGCCAACGAAGTCGAGCGCATAATCCGCAAACGCATCCGTCGCATAGAACCTTCCAGGCAGGCCATCCCTGGCTGACGTGTAGGTCCGCGGCACGCGCTCCTTTGGCCAGCGGGTGTAAAAGGGATGCTCGTGCCAGCACGAGTTGTAGCCACCGAGCATGCCGTAGAACTCGTCGAAGCCGCGGTCGGTGGGTTTCACGTCGGTCGTGTCATTACGCAGGTGCCACTTACCAACCATGTAGGTCCTGTAACCCGCATCGCGCAGCACCTCGGCGAGCGTCACCGTATTCTCCTGTAGCGTCCCGCGATAGCCAGGATACTCCGGCCCGCGGTCGTGGGTCATGCTACCCACGCCGGCCTGATGCGGATACAAGCCGGTCAGCAACGAGGCGCGCGAGGGACAACAGCGGGCGGTGTTGTAGAACTGAGTGAAGCGCACGCCGCCTTGCGCCAAGGCGTCGAGGTTCGGCGTCTGAATCTCTCCGCCGTAGCAGCCGAGGTCCGACCATCCGAGGTCATCGGCCAAGATGAGCAAGACGTTGGGCTGTTCCGGGGCCTGAACGGATGCGATCGCCATCACCAACGCAAACAAAGCTGCCCACAAGTTCCTCATGGTGTTCCCCAAAACCTCTCGATGCAGCAGCGCAGCTCCACCGGCTATGAATGGAAATCTGCCGGTGTTGCTGGTGTCTCGGTCGGGCAAGCGAGTGCGCCGCCTGCGCCGCCGCGGAGTGGCGCGGCCTGACGCACCACCTTTGGGCAAAGCTACTTCTTCTCCTCCTTCACTCGCTTGGCTTCCCACTCGCGCGAGGTCTTCTGGCCTTCGCGTTCGCCTTCGATGGTGCCCTTGATCGTGTCCTCGCTCACCTTGCCCTTGTAGGCCATGGTGAACTTCTGCCCGTTCCGCTCGCGGGTGACTTTGAACGCAACTTCGCCGTCCTTGACTTTACCCTCGTCGATGGCGGTTTCGGTGTTGTTACGTCCGGTCACCGTGCCGGTCAACTTTTCGCCGTCCTGCTTCAGGGTCAGGGTCGTCTCCATGGTTTGGCCGTTGCGTTCAATGCTCCATTTCCATTTGCCGGTGGCGCTGGCCTTCTCTGCCGCCGAAGCCGAGACACACAGGCCAAGGAATACGAGGCCCATGGTGGCCACGCTCAACCAGGTTCGAAGTGTCGTTTTCATATAGAGATCTGTTGATATGTTTTGAATTGGATTGCGGCGCGATGGGAAGCGAAACCACGGCACTTGTCAAGCGGGCAACCAACTCGACCCGCGGAGAACATCCGTTGGTTGGGGAACACCGCCCCCGCTTTCGGTTTCATTTTCCGCGTGAAACTGGCGACCCGAGGCGTTACGCTTCGGCTATGGAAACCACGTCCTACACGTCACCTGGATGCAGCCGCGTCACCTTCCTGAACGGGCGAGGCGATCTGCCCATGCTCGCCATCACGACGCCGTGGAGCACGGCGGAAATGTATTTGCATGGCGCGCACGTGACCCATTTCCAGAAACAGGGCGAAGCCCCCCTGCTCTTTCTCAGCCAGTGCAGTCGCTTTCTGCTCGACGCGCCCATCCGGGGCGGCATCCCCATCATCTTTCCCTGGTTCGGCAAACCGGCGGACAAACCCGGCCAACACGGCTTTGCCCGGCTGCGCAACTGGGAATTGCGCGAGGTGACGACGGACGCTGCGGGCGCGGTGCGCATTCGCATGGAATTGCCGGAATGCTGCGATTCGCCGATCTGCCCTGCGTGCGGCGTCGAATACCTGGTCACCGTAGGTGAATCGCTTTCCGCGGCACTCAGCGTGACCAACGAGTCCGATCGCCCCATGACGTTCGAGGATTGCCTCCACACCTACTTCACGGTCGGTGATGTCGGCACAGTGAAGGTCCGCGGACTGAAAGGCCGTGACTACCTGAATCAACCCACGAACTTCAGCCGCCATACGGAGGCGGCCGACGCCATCCACATCGCTGAAGAGGTGGATCGCTGTTACCTGAACACAACCGACACCGTGGAAATCCACGATCCGGCGCTGGGCCGGATCATCCGCATCGAGAAGGAGGGCTCACGTTCGACGGTCGTGTGGAATCCCTGGATCGCGAAGGCCAAGGCCATGCCCGATTTCGGCGACGATGAATACAAAACGATGTTGTGCGTCGAGTCCGGAAATGTGGCGAGCGACGCGGTGACCCTGTCGCCCGGCGGCTGCGTTTCGCTGAAGGTCAAACTGGGCAGTCTTCCGCTGGTCTAGGTCGAGTTGGGACACAGCACGTTGCTGACATGTTTCTCGCCGAGGTCAATCGTTACCGGCAATTGCTGCACCTCAATTTCGTGGGGGTGGTCACCGCGACCGACTTACAGCACAGCGTGGAAGAAGTCCGAGTCCTGCTGGCCGATTTGAAACCGGGTTTTGTGCTCCTGACCGATCTGAGCCGCGTGGAGACGATGGAGGTGGCCTGCGAAGATCAAATCGGACCGCTGATGGAACTCTGCCAGGAGCGAGGCGTCGGACGGATCATCCGCGTCATTCCCGAACCGAGCAAGGACATCGGCTTCAGCATCCTCTCGATCTTCCATTATCAGCCCGGCACAAACGTCACCACCTGCACGAGCCTAGTGGACGCCGCCCGTCATCTGTGCGGATAGGCAGCTCAGGCTTGCGACGCAAGGGGTAACTAATTTGCCAGTGCAGCGCGAGGTGCGCGCCCGTTTGACAAGCACTACTTCGCTGCCACCTTGCTCGTAATGAAACCGTTTCTGATTGGAACTCTCGCGTCCATTCTCGGCTCAGCGCTGCTCCTCGCCGCGGCGGAAACTGCACCCCCGAAGGTCGGAGACATCGCGCCGGACTTTGAAGCCAAAGACCAGGAGGGCAAGGTTTGGAAACTCGCCGACACGCTGAAGACAAAGTTCGTGCAGCTCTATTTCTACCCCAAGGATGACACGCCCGGCTGCACGAAGGAAGCGTGCGGCCTCCGCGACCGCATGGAGGACCTTAAGAAGAACGAGGTTCAAGTGCTGGGCGTGAGCTTTGACTCCGCCGAGAGCCACCAGAAGTTCGTGGCTAAGCACAATTTGAGTTTTCCCTTGTTGGTGGATCCGGATGGTAAGATTGCGGACGCCTATGGCGCACGGATGTCCGGCAAAGACATGGCTAGGCGCGTCAGCTTCCTCATCGACAAGGATGGCAAGGTCTGCCATGTGACCGATGTGCCAAGCGCCGACACCCATCTGACCGAGATGCAGGAGGCCATCGCCAAGCTCAAAAAGAACTGACATCAAACCGCAAAGTAGCGGACTCTCCGAGCGGCCCATTGGCCGCTCGTTTAGTTTCCGGGCACGTGATTTCCTTGCGGCCGGACCGCGAAAACTTACAATTCGCCCGGGCTGTCGCGGAAAACCAGCCCGACCGTGTGAAACAAAACCGCATGACATCGGACCTTTCGCTCTTCACCGCGCGCCTTCGCGAGATCTTCGCGACGGGCGTTTGTTCTGACGCCCTGTTCGAGGAACTCAGCGGCGATCTCTTCAGGCTGCAATACAAGGCGAATGAGGCTTACCGGAAGTTCTGCGAGACGCAGCGGATCACACCAGCCGCCATTGAACATTGGCGTGGAATCCCCACCGTACCGACGGCCGCATTCAAGGAACTCGCGGTCACCTGCTTGCCGTCCGAGCAGCGATGCCATGTGTTCCACTCCAGTGGCACAACCGAGCATCGTCCGAGTCGGCACTTCCACTCGGCAGAATCCCTCGCCATTTACGAAGCCTCGCTTTGGCCGTGGTTTGCCTGCCACCTCCTGCCGGATTTCGAGGCGGCGGTGACGCGCGCCCGGCTTGTCCTTCTGACCCCGCCCCCAAAACGCGCCCCGCATTCCTCGCTGGTCCACATGCTCGAAATCATCCGCCGCCACTGCGGCGCACCGGAATCAGCCTTCCTCGGGATTGTCGGCGACGACGGGGCGTGGCAACTAGATGCCCCCGCAACTCTGGCCGCACTGACTGCCGCCAGTTCAGGCGGTCCTCCCCTCGTCTTGCTCGGAACGGCGTTTTCTTTCGTTCATCTGCTGGATTTGCTCGCCGAGCGCAACCAGCGATTCAAGTTGCCGCCCGGCTCCCGCGTCATGGAGACCGGTGGTTACAAGGGCCGTTCGCGTTCGTTGCCCAAGGCGGAACTGCACGCCCTGATCGCTGACCGCCTCGGCATTCCACCCGCGCACATCATCTGCGAGTACGGCATGAGCGAGTTAAGTTCCCAAGCTTACGACATTGCAGTTGACGCCGCTGGCGACTCCCTGCCTCTGCCGCGCATGTTTCGCTTTCCACCTTGGACCCGCACCCAAATCGTCTCGCCAGAGACCAACCGGGAAGTCGCGGAAGGCGAAACCGGTTTGATTCGTGTGTTCGACCTCGCGAATGTCTGGTCGGTGATGGCGATTCAGACAGAGGACCTGGGCGTGCGACGTGGCGATGGTTTTGAGTTGTTCGGGCGGGCAACACTGACCGAACCACGCGGCTGTTCACTGATGCCCGCATGAGCTCATGAGCGACACAAGACACAAGACCCGCACGCTCTGGTTTGTTGGGCTGCTGCACGGCTTCACGCACCTGTACCACGTCGCGCTCATGCCGCTGTATTTGCTCATCCAGCGCGATTTCGGATTCGCAAGTGTCGGACAAGCAACATCGCTTGTGACCGTACTGATGCTGGCCTACTTCGTGCCCAGCTACGCGCTGGGCGTGATGGCGGATCGGTTGAACCGCCGCAAGCTGCTCGGCTGGGGGCTGGCGATCAACGGACTCGGCTTCGTCGCGCTTGCCCTGTCGCCGAATTACGCCTGTGCCGTGGCATCGGTGATCGTCGCCGGAATTGGCGGTAGCTTCTACCACCCGGCGGCAACGGCGATGCTCGCGCGGCTCTTTCCAGTCAGCACTGGACGGGCGCTCGGCTTGGCGGGAGTTGGGGCGAGCGTGGGCTTCTTTTGCGGACCGCTCTACACCGGCTGGCGGGCCGGCGCGCTGGAAGCCGCGCGTGGAGCGAGCGCTTGGCGCGTGCCGGTCCTGGAACTCGGCATCGCCGGCATCCTGGCGGCAGGGCTGTTCGCCTGGTTCGCCGCAGATGAGAAGCCCGTGGCCCAAGAACGAACGAAGTCCAGCCAACCCGTACCGATGTTTCCCTCCGGCGCGCTGTGGCTCTGGTTTCTGGCCGCCGCGTTCATCTTCAGTCTGCGCGATTTCGCCGCCGGCAGCATGTGCAGCCTGAGTTCCCTGTTCCTGCAGCAGGCACAAGGCTACGACACCCGTCGCGCGGGTTTTGCCCTAAGCTGGATCTTCCTCGCCGGCGTGATCAGCAATCCACTGTTCGGCCACTTGAGCGACCGCGGGCGCAAACGTTGGATCGGAACGGTGCTGGTGGCCGCAGCCACAATCGGAGTGGCCTTTCCGCATCTGCCCCCGGGGTGGTTGATCCCGGCATTATTCACCTACGGGTTCTTCTTCAACGCCAATTTCCCGATGATCGAAGCCGAACTCATGCAGTCCGTACCCGACGCCGTCCGCGGGCGCGTGGTTGGCTTGTTCATGACGATCGGCGGTTTCATCGGCAACTTGTCGCATTGGGTCGTAGGTGACGGCGTGCGCCGAATGGGCGATGCCGCCCAGCAACCTGCCAGCTACTCCCTGCCCTATCTCGCCCTGTCCCTGACCATGCTGGCGGCGCTCTTCGGCTTGCCTTGCCTGCAAGCGATCCGAAAACGCGAGCACCTTGATTCCAGGACGCCGGCCACAGACGTGACCCCATCCAAATGAACCTGCCCGACTATTTCATTGCCGATCTGCCGCCCGAAGCCGCGCTGACCAGCCCGCTGATCGCCGACGCCTGCCAAACACTAAAGCGCAACCGCGCCGCGTATCTTGCGGCGCGTTCCACGCGCAGCCTGGTGCAACTCCTCAGCCAGGTCGCGGCGAACTGGTTGGATGCTGAATACCCGTTGCGGCAGCTTGCTCTGGCCGAGGGGCCGAAAGCATTGGGCTTTTCACGCGAAACCCTGGCCTGCGGGTTGGATGCCTTCTTCCGCGAGGTGACGCCCGATAACCTGAACGCCCTGCTGGCGCAGGATCTCAGCCACGCCGATGCGCTGGACCGGCCGGCACCAACCGGTGGGCACGGTTCACGCCGCATGGCCATGGCGGTCGGCCCGGAGCTGTTGGCCCACGTCGCCGCCGGAAACATCCCCAACCCCACTCTGACAAGCATGGTGCTGGGCTTGTTGACCCGCTCCGCCCAGTTTGTAAAGTGCGCCTGCGGCACCGCGCTGCTCCCGCGCTTGTTCGCCCACTCGATCTACGATGCGGACCACAAGTTGGGCTCGTGCCTGGAGATCGCCGAGTGGCGCGGCGGCAATGCGCCGCTGGAGGAGACATTGTTCACCGCGGCCAACTGTGTCACCGCCACCGGCAGCGACGAAACCCTGGCCAGCATTCGCTCGTGGGTGCCGGCACAAACCCGCTTCCTCGGATACGGCCATCGCGTGAGCTTCGCCTTCGTCGCGCGGGAATCCCTGTGGGGTGCGGCGGCCCGCACCGTGGTGGCCGCGGCGACGGACGACGTGGTCGCGTGGGATCAATTGGGCTGCCTTTCGCCGCAGGTGGTTTACGTCGCTGACGAAGCCGGCCTGACCGCAGATCAGTTTGCTGAGAAACTGGCCGACGAGTTGGAGCGCCGCGAGCAAACCCAGCCGCGCGGCGTTTTGCCGGTCGAGATCGCCGCCACCCTCAATTCGCGCCGGGCGTTCTATGCCGTACGCGCGGCACATTCCCCGGACACCCGCCTCTGGCAGAGCCGCGAATCGACGGCATGGACGGTGGTTTACGAAGCCGACCCGCGATTCCAGATCTCGTGCGGGCATCGCTGGATTTACGTCAAGCCCGCGCGGGACTTGGCCGAAGCCCTGCAGGGCGCTGACGCGCTGCGCGGCAAGATCTCGACCGTTGGCATCGCCACTCTGGATGGGAAGGCCGCGGGTCTCGTTGAGGAACTCGCGCGCTGGGGTGTCACGCGTGTGTGCGGGCTCGGCCAGATGCAGCGCCCGCCGCTGACCTGGCGGCACGACGGCCGCCCGGCGCTCGGTGACTTGGTTACGTGGACGGATTGGGAACCGTAGTTGTGATATGAAAATGGAATTGAGGAAGACCTTTCAGTTTGAAGCCGCGCACTTGCTGCCCCGGCTGCCCAAGACACACAAGTGTCGGCGGCTGCATGGGCACAGCTTCAAGGTGGACATCGTGGTCGCGGGCGACTGTGACCCGAAGCTAGGTTGGGTCATGGACTATGCCGACATCTCCGCCGCGTTCAAACCGCTTTGGGAAAGACTGGATCACCGTTATCTCAACGAAGTCGCCGGACTCGAAAACCCGACGAGCGAAGAAGTCGCAGTGTGGATTTGGAAACGCTTAAAGCCGAAGCTCCCGCAACTCACGGAAATCGTCGTGGCCGAAACTTGCACCGCACGGTGTGTGTACCGAGGCGAGTGATTCGGCTGCCCGAGCGATCACCAGTTTCCCCAGTAGGCAACGTAGGACGAAGCCTGGTTGGTCGCCATTTGGCTGATTTTCTTCCAAGCAACCGATGCGTCGAGGTGGCCGACATTCCCGCCGACCGCCCCCGCGTCTTTCGCAGTTTTGCCAGCGTATGATTTCGCCCACGAACTGCCTTGCACCTGGATCGAACCGCCTCTTGTGTGAGGTGCGGCTCGGGCACCATCGTCTCCCCAATGATTTGAATCAGCTAGGATGACGAGGAGATTTGTGCTTGTCTGGCTGGTTTTTCGCGGAGAAACCCATTTGTAGTAGCCGTCTACGTTAGGCCTTGTCAGGGCACTCGCCGGATAAGCGTCGCCAAGATACTGGTAGCCAATCAGGAATCCATACGTCGCGCTGTAACGTCTCAAGTAGCTTTCGTTAAACTTGAAGTTCGGACAGTCGAGCACGTGCTCGTTGCCGGAATACCGGACAAGATTGCTCCAAGTCACGTTTGAAACACGGACAGAGTGCCACGCATCTTGGTTTTCTCGCCCTGGTGGGACTCTTTCATTGTTATCCATGCCATACATCTGAATCGCCAGGAGACATTGACGCATGTTGCTCTTGCACGCGGCGCGCTTGCCCTTTTCTTTCGCCGACGAAAGCGCCGGCAGGAGCATCCCGGCGAGAATCGCGATGATGGCGATCACCACGAGCAATTCGATCAACGTGAAGGCCAGCGCGCCGCGCTCGAGGCGAACTGCCGCAGGCCGATCTTCCGATGGTGTGAACCGGTTCACGGCCGGAAGTATTGGCCTCCAATGACTTCCGTGCAACCGAAAACACCGGGGCGGCCTCTGGCCAAATCGCCTTGCCAAGGCGGCGTTCCGTTCCTAACTTCGCGGCGATGGAACAATCGCAGTTTGGCCAATACCTCGCGGTGTTGCTGTTGTTCGTGCTGGCCGTGGCGGCGACGGGCGGCATGATCGTGTTCTCGACGTTGCTCGGCAAACGGGCTCGCTCCAGCCGGATCAAGGACACGGCCTACGAATGCGGCATGGTGCCCACCGGGCCGGGCGCGGCGCGTTTCTCCGTGAAGTTTTACCTCGTCGCGATGTTGTTCATCCTCTTCGATATCGAGTTGGTGTTCCTCTACCCGTGGGCGGTGATCTACAAGGATATGCTCCAGGAACCAGCGATGCGAAACGTCATCCTCGGAGCGATGATCTCTTTTCTGGGCATCCTCTTTATCGGCTATCTTTACGCCGTGAAGAAGAAGGCATTTGACTGGAGAAGTTGACGGCCCTACCTCCCCACCCCGCCCAGGCCAGCCAGATAGTCTGTTCGTCGTTCCACGCAAACCCGCGTCCCCTCTCAAGACGAAAAGGCGACCCCAGCCGGAGCCGCCTTCAAAACAACCACACGGTGCTCACAACCGTAAGCACCGGAGTCACACCCCACTGAACGCGGCGAATCCGCCGTCAATCGGCACCACCACGCCGGTCACGAAGCCAGCCGCATCATCCGAAACGAGCCACAGGAGCGTGCCCACCAAATCCTCCGGCGCGCCGAACTTGCCCATCGGCGTGTGCGCCAGAATCGTGTTGCCGCGCGGCGTCCAGGTGCCGTCGGGTTTCGTCAGCAAGGCGCGGTTCTGGTCGGTGACGAAGAAGCCGGGGGCAATGGCGTTCACACGCACACCGACCCGCGAAAAGTGGACTGCGAGCCATTGCGTAAAGTTGCTCACAGCCGCCTTCGCGCCGCTGTAGGCGGGGATCTTCGTGAGCGGCCGGAATGCGTTCATCGAGGAGACGTTGATGATGACCCCCTTGCCTTTACCGGCC
>CAZWJC010000162.1:0-16751 GCA_964634255.1 uncultured Verrucomicrobiota bacterium
CGCGCCGCCTGGAGTCCGCCGAGGGCATCAGCTTCACCGAGTTCTCCTACCAGCTGCTGCAGGCCAACGACTTCCGGGAGCTGTACCGCCGCCACGGGGTGACGCTGCAGTCCGGCGGGAACGACCAGTGGGGCAACCTCCTGGGCGGCGTGGAGCTCATCCGCAAGGCCGAGGGCGTCGCGGTGCACGCGATGACCACGCCCCTGATCACCAAGGCCGACGGCACGAAGTTCGGCAAGACCGAATCCGGCAGCGTCTGGCTCGACCCGGCGAAGACCAGCGTCTATCGCTTCTACCAGTTCTGGATCAACGCCGACGACCGCGACGTGATCCGCTACCTGAAATTCTTCACCTTCCTGAGCCGCGAGGAAATTGAGACGCTGGAGAAACAGCAGAACGAGAACCCCGGCGCCCGCGCCGCGCACCGTGCGCTGGCCAAGGCCGTAACAGACCTGATCCACGGTCCGAACGCCACCGCGGAGGCCCAACGTGCCAGCGAAATCCTGTTTGGCGGCGAACTCGCCGGCGTGAGCGAAACCACCTTCAAGGAAATCGTGGGCGAGGTGCCGACGAAGGACCTTGAGAAATCAAAGCTCGAGGGCGCGGGTTTGGCGCTCGTTGAATTGCTCGTCCACGCCGGCTTGTGCCCGTCAAAGGGGCAGGCGCGGAAGGACATCGAAGGGGGCGGCGTGTACGTGAACAACGTCCGCGAAGCCGGCATCCAGCGTGCCGTCACCGCGAACGACTTGCTCTTCGGTAAGCACCTGCTGCTGCGGAAGGGGAAGAAGAACTACGTCGTGATCACGGCCAAGTAACCGCTGACGTGGGCCATCTCCGCCCGTCGCGCCGAAGCGGAGTCAACTGCGCTTGTAGATTTCCCGGCGGTGGCCGACGTAGTGGAGGTAAATGCGGCCTAACTTGAGGTCCACTTCGTAAAGAACGCGGTAGTCGCCAACGCGCAGTTTGCATTCCGGGCGGCCCTGCAACCGCTGGTGGGGGAACGCCTCCAACCGCGTACCCATCTCATCTACTTTCCTCTGCACGGCGTCACGCACCGGGATCGGCAGCAAATCGAAGGCGCGGGAATATGTGGAAGACCAGATTTGGAGCGCAGCGGCCACGGCTCACGCAGGCTGGCGCGTCGTATAGCTTCCGGCGGCGATTTCGCGGCGCGATTCGTCAAGCTTGGCTTTCACCTCATCGTTCAACTCGAGACGATCCTCAACGTAATCCTCGTACCACGCGTGGAACTGCTCGAGTTCCGCCCGCGAAAGCTTTGGGATGGCGGCTTCGATTTCCTGAATCGTGCTCATGTGGCCAAGGTAACTAAGGGATGCAAACTTGCAAAGCCCCTGCTTTCGAACCCAAGGGGACGCCCAAGGCGACTTCGGAGAAGTCTGCATCCAGCGCGTGGTCACCGCGAACGACCTGCTCTTCGGCAAGCACCTCCTGTTGCGGAAAGGGAAGAAGAACTACGTGGTGGTGACGGCCCGGTAGCGGCCGGCCTTGGCAGGCTCAATCTGCTCGTGCCGCGTGCAGTTCCACCGGCGCTGTTCGCCCTCCTTTCGGTCATGGCAGTCGGCGCTTTGGCAACGCCAGTGTGTTGTTCGGATTGAGTGCGGTTTTTTCGTGCCATTGACCCGGCTTCATGGTTAAACCATGGGCATGCGCACACTTCTAATCGGCATTGACAGCGGCACGCAATCCACCAAGGCCCTTGTCGTCGAGGCCAAGTCCGGCAAAGTCCTTGGTGCAGCTTCGGCAGGCTACGATTTGATCTCCGACCTTCCGCCCGGCGCGAAGGAACAGCATCCGCACACATGGCGCGACGCCACGGCCAAGGCCATCAAAGGCGCGCTCAAGCAGGCGAAGGCGAAAGCCAGCGAGGTGGTCGCCATCGGCGTGAGCGGGCAGCAACACGGCTTTGTGCCCCTGGATAAGACCGGCGAAGTCATCCGCCCGGCGAAGCTTTGGTGCGATACTTCCACCGCCGCCGAATGCGACGAGATCATGGCGGCGCACGGCGGGCTGAAGCCCACGATCAAGGCGCAGGGCATCGGTGTGCTGACCGGTTTCACGGCGCCGAAGATTCTCTGGTTGAAGAAGCACGAACCAAAGAACTTCGCCAAGCTCGCCACCATCCTCCTGCCGCACGACTACCTGAATTTCTGGCTTACGGGCGAGCGCGTGATGGAATACGGCGACGCCAGCGGTTCGGCGTTGCTCGACGTGCGCAAACGCCAGTGGTGCGAGAAGACGTTGAAGGCGATTGACGCCGACCTAACCGGCAAGCTCCCACCCCTGATCTCCAGCGACAAACCCGCCGGACATTTGCAGGCTTCAACGGCGAAAGCGCTGGGCTTGAACCCTGGAGTGCTCGTCAGCGCGGGCGGCGGCGATAACATGATGGGCGCCATCGGCACCGGCAACACGAGGCAGGGCATTGTCACGGCGAGCTTCGGCACGAGCGGGACAATTTACGCCTGCGCGGATAAACCGGTTGTGGACCCCGTGGGCGAGATCGCGGCGTTTTGCGATTCGACGAACCGCTGGCTGCCGCTGCTTTGCACCATGAACGTCACCGTTGCCACCGAAATGGTGCGGAACGACTTCGGCATGGACCACGCGACCTTCGAGAAGACTGCCGCCAAGGCGCCGCCGGGCTGTGAGGGCTTGGTCCTGCTACCCTACCTTGAAGGCGAGCGCACGCCCAACGTGCCGGATGGCACGGGCGTCTTCCTCGGCGTAAATACGCGAACCTTCACCGCGCCGCACTTCGCCCGTGCGGCGATGGAGGGCGTCACGCTGGGCATGAACTACGGCCTGCGCCGACTCGCGCAGCTCGGTGTGAAGGCGACGCAAATCCGCGCCACGGGCGGCGGCGCGAACTCGAAGCTCTGGCGGCAAATCATGGCGGACATCTTCAACGCCGAGGTTGTGACGCTGAAGGTTGGCGAAGGCGCGGCCTACGGCGCGGCGTTGCAGGCGCTCTGGTGCTGGCGGTTGGACAAGGGCGAGAAGGCGTGTATTGGCGACATCACGGATGAGTTCGTGACGTTGAACGCCGCGCAGACCACGACGCCGAAGAAGGGCGCGGTGGCTGCGTATCAGGAGTTGCAGGCGTTGCAGGACGAGCTGTCGAAGTCGCTGCGAGGCGTGTTTGCGAAGCATCGCGCGTTCGTAACCAAGTAAACCGCGCTCTTCTGGCACGTCGTCATGACCCGCTCCGGATGGTGCGGGTGGCATTCCGTTTTCAGATCGGAGTAGAACCAACTATGAAACGACGTGAATTCTTGAAACTATCGGCGACCGGACTCGGAGCGATCGGCGCGACGAGTGTTGCCGTTGCTCCCGCAACGGCCCAGGAAACCTCCAGTTCCCCTGGACCAGCAAAACGCCGGAACACGGGCAAATACACCGGCGATTACTCGGGCGCGCGACTCAACCGCGTGGCATTTCCGATGGGCGGCATGGGCGCGGGCATGATTTGTCTGGAGGGAAGCGGGGCGCTCTCGCACGTCTCACTCCGCCATCGGCCGGAAGTTTTCCATGAGCCGATGACGTTCGGCGCGCTGTGCGTGAAGGGTGAGCCCAATGTCGCCCGCGTTCTGGAAGGGCCGGTGCCGGACTGGAAGAAGTTTGGTCAGGGCGGCAGCGGCAATGGCGCATCGGGGACGTCCTTTGGCCTCCCACGTTTCCGCGAGGCTTCGTTCCGCGTGCGTTTTCCATTCGCGACCGTCTCACTTGCAGATAAGGACGTGCCTTTCGCCGTTGAACTCACAGGCTGGAGTCCCTTCGAGCCGGGCGATGCGGACAACGCCAGCCTGCCGGTCGCGGCGTTGGAGTATCGGTTCACGAACCGGACCAGCAAGGCTCGGGAAGCTGTCTTCTCGTGGAGCGCAAAGAACTTCATGGCGTTTGGCAAGAACACCAATGCGGTGAAGCCGGCGCCAGGCGGATTCACGCTGACGTGCGTCGCCCCGAAGGAACGCGGCTGGGAGGAAGGTTCATTCACCGCCACGGTGGATGATCCGGCGGTAAAGGTGAACCACGCCTGGTTTCGCGGCGGTTGGTTCGACCCGCTGACCATCGCGTGGAGGGAGATTTCGAGTGGTCAGGCTTTTGACCGGCCACCGGTGACGGAAGGCGGCGCGTCGCCGGGAGCGACGTTGTTCGTGCCGTTCACGCTCGGGTCGCGCGCGTCAAAGACAATTGTGCTGCGGCTGGCATGGCACGTCGGCGAGACGAGCCTGCGCATTGGCAAGGACCCGGAAGGGCTGGCCGGCGAGGCGAAGGTCGAGGGCAACTACAAACCGTGGTACGCCGAGCGATTCAAGAACATTGGCGAAGTCACGAGCTATTGGCGCGAGCAATACGCCAAGCTGCACGCGAACTCGAAGCGCTTCAGCGATTGTTTCCACGATTCCACGCTGCCGCCTGAAGTTATCGATGCCGTGGCGGCGAACCTGACGATTCTGAAGTCGCCGACGATGATGCGGCAGGCGGATGGGCGGTTCTGGGGCTGGGAAGGTTGTTCGGACGGCGGCGGGTGTTGCCACGGCTCTTGCACGCACGTCTGGAACTACGCCCAGGCAATACCACACCTGTTCCCGGCGTTGGAGCGGAGCTTGCGCGAAACGGAGTTTGGACCGTCGCAGGACGAGAAAGGTCACCAGCAGTTTCGCAGCGCCCTGCCGATTCGGCCGGTAGCGCATGACTTCCACGCCGCGAGCGATGGTCAGCTCGGCGGCATCATGAAGGTGTATCGCGAGTGGCGCATCGGCGGCAACACCGACTGGCTGCGCCAGCTTTGGCCCAAGGTGAAGGAGAGTCTGAATTACTGCATCGAGTCCTGGGACCCCGGACACAAGGGCTGGCTGGAAGAGCCACACCACAACACTTACGACATCGAGTTCTGGGGGCCGGACGGCATGTGCACGAGTTTCTACCTCGGCGCGTTGAAGGCCGCCGCGCTCATGGGCTGTGCCCTAGGTGACCTCGTACCGCTTTATGAGGAATTGCTCGAAAAGGGGCTGCGCCGGATGGAAATGGAGTTATTCGACGGCGAGTATTTCATCCAAAAGGTCGAGTGGAAGAATCTGCGCGCGAAGAATCCGGTCGAGATCGGCAGCATGGTCGGCGACTACACGCCCGAAGCGCGGGAGCTGTTGGAGAAAGAAGGGCCGAAGTACCAATACGGCAAGGGCTGCCTCTCCGACGGCGTGCTGGGCGAATGGTTGGCCGTGGTCTGTGGCGTCGGCCAAGTCGTGAACGCACAGAAGATCGCCAGCCATCTCCAGGCGGTTCACAAATACAACCTGAAACACGACCTCACGGCGCACCCAAATCCGCAGCGGCCGAGTTACGCATGCGGCGCGGAAGGCGGGCTGCTACTTTGCACTTGGCCCAAGGGCGGCGAACTATCGCTGCCATTCGTGTATTCCAACGAAGTGTGGACCGGCATCGAATACCAGGTGGCGTCGCACCTGATGTTGATGGGCTTGGTCAACGAAGGCCTCGACATCGTCCGGACAGCGCGCGATCGCTACGACGGCCGGGTGCGCAATCCGTTCAACGAATATGAATGCGGCCACTGGTATGCGCGGGCGATGTCCAGCTACGGCTTGCTCCAAGGTCTGAGCGGAGCACGCTACGATGCGGTGGAAAAGGCGCTTTATCTAAACCCAACCATCAAAGGCGACTTCCGCTGTTTCCTCCCAACGGCGACGGGTTACGGCACGGTAGGCGTGAAACGCGGCAAGCCGTTCTTCGAAGTGAAGGCAGGCAGCATTCCGGTGAACGAAATCAAATTCCGAGCCTGAAGGATTCGCCGATTGGGAATGGCGGGATGCGGCGACGCTTTGGTTGATGGGGAGTTACTGGCGAAAGTCGCTCCGCATTCCCTGCCCGCCTCAGGCACGCAGACACAGTCCCCCCCTCTTGCGCCGACTGCGTCGGTTGCGGGGCCGGCGCCACGGTCGAGCTCGCCTCACTTTCCTTGGCGCGGAGAGGTTTGCGTCTTCACCTCTGCCTCTAGCTGCTTCGTCACTCGTTTCAGGCGGGCTTCCCAGTCGGCCCAAGCCGCCACCCACTCCTCGCCCGTCAGGGTCGCGGCAGCAATTGGCCAAAGGGCTTCCACCTCCTTGAGCTCGCGCGTGGCCGCGTTGCGGTCTCCCCACTGGAGATACGCCTCCACCAAGTTCAGCCGGTTCTCCGGATAGTCCGGGACGAGTTCCGCCGCCCGGCGCAGATGCAGGCGGGCCTTGGAGCGGTTGCCGATGCTTGTCGGCCAACCCGGCGCTTCGAGATAGAGCCGGCCCAAGTTGCGGTCCGGCCCGGCGAAATTGACGCGCTCATCCAGCCCACGCGCCGCCTTGAAAGCGGTTTCCATCTCGTTCACCAATCGGAGCGCGCTCAACGTCCGAGTGCGCGCGAGTTGGCCCAGGTTCATCGCCAGATAGTAGTGCGCCGGCGCGGAGTTGGGCTGCTGTGCGAGCGCCTTCCGGCAGGCGCCGATACCCTGTTCGGCTAGAGTGGCGCGCTCGGCGTTGTTGGTGGCGAATTCGGCGCGGTCGAAACAAGCGCGCCCATACTGCCAGGCCATCACTGCGTTGGTCGGAGCCTTGAGATAACTCTGGGACGCCGCCGCGTAAACCTGCTCCGCGTACGCCGCCCCGGGAACCACCGCTGGCAGGGCTGATTCAGCAACCACGGAGGAAAGCCCACCGAATACCAGCCCGGCGACGATCAACCAATTCCAGAGGCTCATCCTCCACGCACGAGGATGCTGCGGTGCCTCTCGGCTTGCCGGCCTGGAAAAAGCAGTTGCGGACACGCCGACGCACTCTATAGTGCCCTACGCGTGAAAAGACCAGACCGTAATGTTTGCCTCTTGCTGGCGGCCCTGCTGCTAGCGACAGCCGCCTCGGGTTGCGGCGGTCTAAACGCGAGCGTACCGATTTCGCCTTTGTTGTTCATGCAAAACACGCCGCCAGCCGCCAGCCCGGCGACCCCGTCGGGTTGCGAACTGGCCGTCGTTGACATTCCCGCCGCCCGTCAGTAGCCATGCGTTTCCCCTTCACGCTCTCGGCAAAGATCGCCGGGCACATCATCAAGCACAAGCTGCGCAAGACCCCGAAATTCGCGATGGTATTGCAGCTTGAGCCGCTGCACACCTGCAACCTCACTTGCACCGGCTGTGGCCGCATTCGTGAGTATTCCACGTCGCTTAAGGACATGGTCCCGCTGGAGAAATGTCTCGCCGTGGCCGAGGAATGCGATGCGCCGATGGTTTCCATCTGCGGCGGCGAACCGCTGATCTACCCGAAGATCGAAGAATTGGTGGCCGGCATCCTCAAGCAGGGCCGCATCGTTTACATCTGCACGAACGGCCTGTTCATGCGGAAGAAGATGCGGGAGTATCTTGCAGCATCTCATCCGTCGGTGCATGAGCCAGCGATCAAACTGTTGCTGGAGGCAAAACTGATTTCCGATAAGGAAGCCGAGGCCATTCGTGTCCCGTGGAAAAACGCGCGCACGGTCAGTTCCAAGACGGCTATCCGCCCTTGTAAATGGATGTATTGGAACGTCCACGTGGATGGCCTCGAATACACACACGACCTCATCGTTGAGCGCGAGGGCGTGTTCAAGGAGTGCGTCGAGGCGATCAAGATGGCCAAGCTTCTGGGCTACCAAGTCGCCACGAACACCACGGTCTATCGCGAAACCGACGTGCGGGAGATTGAGGAGATGTTCAAGTTCTTCTCCTGGTTGGGCGCCGATGGGCACACGATCTCACCTGGCTATGACTACGATGCCGCCAAGAAGGACATGGCGAAGCGGCTGGGCAAGAATCCGGAGGATTTTTTCCTGACGCGGAAGATGACGATCGCCAAGTTCGCGAAGATCGAAGAATGGGGTAAGGCCTTCACCATCTTCGGCACGCCGGTCTATCAGGAATTCCTGGCCGGCAAGCGCGACCTGACTTGCACCGCTTGGGCGATCCCCACCTACAACATCCAGGGCTGGAAAGCGCCATGTTACCTGATGACGGACACGCTCTACAGCGCCGGGCATTATCCGACCTACCAGGAGATGCTGACGAAGGTGAAGTGGGAGCGGTATGGCGTCGTGAACGGCGTCGCGCGCGATCCCCGCTGCGAGAACTGCATGGTCCACTGCGGCTACGATCCGAGCGGCGCGCTCGGCACGAACTACCAGCGCGGCGACAACTGGAAAAACTTCAAATACAACTTTTCGGCGCGCCCGAAACCTTTCCCCGGAGACGCTGAGTTGGCGAAGCGCGTATTCAACGGAACATCCATTGGTAAAGGCCATCTTGCGGAGGCCAAAGCCGCGGTCCAATCCGCTGTCGCTGGCGGCAACAACGGTGACGGCAAGCCACACGTGGGCACGTTTTGCGGCGCGGGCGATTCGAAGGAACGCGACTCCTTGCTGGCAAAGATGTCGGAAGCCAGAAAAGCAGAGTAAGCCATCAGAGTCATCACGACCCGGGGCAGCGGGTATCCCCGCCAAGCTATTCGTCGTTTGAGCAAGGTGACTGGCAATCTTGAATCGGCGCAAGCCAAGGTCCGTCTGGTCGGCTTGGACGTATTGCGCTTCGTTGCTGTCTCGCTGGTGCTTCACATTCACGCGTTGCAGGGCTTCGGCCCGCTCCAGACCAGTCAGGGTGGCGGAACGCTTGATCGCATTCTCGGTATCCTCCCGCCGGGCCTCCGAGGCGTAGACCTCTTCTTCGTTCTCAGCGGTTTCCTGGTTGCGGGCCTGTTTTTCCAGGAATTGGCGCGCACCGGCACTGTCTCACCGGGGCGTTTCCTCGTCCGACGTGGTTTCAAAATCTACCCTGCCTTCTGGTTGTTGATCGGCTTGACGATCGTCCTCCAGTTTCGCCAGACGGGCCGGATCAACGGGCAGGGACTCGCCGCGGAATTGTTGTTCTACCAGAACTACGTGGCGGGGCTTTGGCCGCACACCTGGACCCTGGCGGTCGAAGAGCACTTTTACCTACTCCTGGCCGGACTCTTCTGGTGTCTCAACCGGTTTCCTCTGGCCAGGGGAGAACTTAACCTGAAAGTGGTCCCGCGCGTCGCGGACGCCGTGATCCTGCTTTGCTTCGCCGCCCGGGTTCTCACGTGGTGGTTCTGCAGCGACAGACCTGGCGACAACGGCCGGTGGTTCGTTTCGGTGACCCACATCCGGCTCGATGCGCTGTTCTTCGGCGTGTGGCTCGCCCACTGGTGGCACCACGCCTCCAATCCACGCCAGAGGGCGCGTGTGCTTTCTCTCCGTTACGTGTGGCTCGCGGCGGGTTTGGTGCTGATCTCCCCGCTTAACGAACGTCTCATGAGCGTCGAGGTGTGGCGCATCTTTGGCTTCATCACCGCCTACCTCGGCGCGGGGTGCCTGCTCCTCGCCGCACTCTCACTAGACCACAGCCCCAACCCGATTTGGATTCGGGGGATCGCCTGGCTGGGCCGGCATTCCTATTCTGTCTATCTCTGGCATCTGCCGGTGCGCGAGTGCATGAAACCACTGCTCGGGGACGTCTCGGCCAGCACGACCGTTTACCTGGGCAAAAGCCTCGTTTACTTTGCCGCCTGCTGGGTATTTGGAATCATCCTCGCCGAGTTGGTTGAATACCCGGCATTGCGGCTTCGGGACAAGCTATGGCCGGCGAAGACCGAACCAACGCCCAAGTGAGCACAATCCGGTTCGCCGAACTGGCTACAGCTTGGAAATCTTCTCCAGCAACGCGGTGGTGGACTTGCCAGGCACGATGGGAACGATGACCACTTTTCCACCGGCCTGCTCCACAGTGCGGCGTTCCTCCTGATTCATGGTTTCCGGCATGTAATCGCCGCCCTTGATGTAAACATCCGGTTGCGCCGCGGCGAGAAACCGTGTGGCCGTCTTGTCTGTGAAAACGCAAACGCCGCTGACGCTTTCCAGTGCCGCGAGCACGGCGGCGCGATCCTCCTCCGCGTTCACGGGGCGAGTGGGCCCCTTTAACAGATGCACGCTGGCGTCGCTGTTGAGACCCACCAGCAGGGCATCGCCGAAGGCTCGGGCATTCTCCAGGTAGGTGACGTGGCCGAGGTGGAGGATGTCGAAGCAACCGTTGGTGACCACCAGCTTCCGACCGCGCTGTCGCAGCGCCGCCCGCCAGACCGGCAGTTCGTCCCAAGGGATGATCTTGTCGCGGAAGTTCACGGGCGCATTCTGAAAGGACGGCCTGCCGCTTGGCAATGAGTTTCAGCCGGCTGGAATCCGCTTGGCAGGAACTCGTGCGACTGATTCCATGCCGGCATGGCAACCACGTCCCTGGCCCAAATCACCCGACATTGCGACCGTCTGCTACGTACCGCGGCGATTACCGACTACGACGGCGCCTTCAACGGCTTGCAGGTGCAGAACAACGGGCAGGTCACACGCATCGCCACGGCGGTGGATGCCACGGTGACAACAGTGCGCCTTGCCATCACGGCCAAGGCGGACCTGCTGCTTGTCCATCACGGCCTGTTCTGGTCGGCACGCCATCCCTGGACGGGACGCAACCACGCGTTACTGCGCTTGTTGTTGGAACACAACTTGGCGGTTTACAGTTCGCACCTGCCGCTGGACGCGCATGCCGAGCTCGGGAACAACGCCCAACTTTGCGCGGCGCTGGGTTTGAAACCGCGCCACCCGTTCTTTGAGTGCAAAGGACAGCCCATCGGATTCGAGGTCCGAGCGAACATCCCGCGCGCGGAATTGACCCGGAGGTTGGAACGAGTGTTGGGAGGGCCAATCAAGCTCGCGCCCGGTGGCCCGGCGGTCTGTCGGCGAATCGGCATTGTGAGCGGCGGCGCCGGGAACGAGTTGCAGCAGGCGGCGGACGCCGGTGTGGACACCTTCATCACCGGTGAAGGCGCGCACTGGACCTTCGGGTTGGCTGAGGAACTGGGTTTGAACGTGTTCTACGGCGGTCATTACGCAACCGAGACCTTCGGGGTGAAAGCGCTCGGCGCACATCTGGCGCAGAGGTTCCGGCTGCCTTGGGTATTCCTGGATCGTCCAACCGGGCTTTGATGTGCCCCCCGCCGCCACGGCGGCAGGCCCGGATGCGACTGCCGGGGACGTTGAGCATACGAACCCGGCAGGGAACCAATCCACTCGATAGGTTTTCAGAAGGCCATCGGCTTGCGTTTCACGCGATAAAAACTCTGGTCACCAGACGCGGGCACGACTGCCTTGAAGGTATTGTTTCCAAGCGCTGTGATCTGCGCACTAACGCCGCCAAAAGTCCCCGTGAGGCTTGTCGCCCGTTCCACTTCAAAGTCCGCGGTGACATCATCTGGGCCACCGGCGAAGTAAAGCTCCACGTTTCCGCTCGCCGGAGGCGAGACGGATGTGATCAAAGGTCGGATCACCAGTGTCACCGTCAGGTCGTCAATGTAGATGTCGCCATAACCCCGAGCCTGAAAGAGGCCGACGTGGCCCACCGACACCGGCGCTTGAGGATCAATCCCCACCACGTGCGGATCGGATTCCGAATTACCATTGACCCACAAGGTGGCTGTGGCTGTCGCGACTTCGTATCGCGTGACGAAGGTGATTGGGCCGGTTTCCGTGGATAGATTGACCGGCTTGGGGAAGTCGGTGGACCATTGGGTGTTGGTGCCTGAGCCGATGCCGTTTCCAATGGCCACCCGGAAGAAGTTCTCAGGATCGGCGACGCGGTTGGTCAGCACGGCTAGCAGGTTCACGAAGTCCGTCGTCGAGGTTGGTCCCGCGCTGAGGCGGAAGAAAGCTGCTCCGTCGTCGTTGTTGGTGATGATGTTGATGCCCGCCCCGCCGGAGGCTTGGTCCGCAAAGGTCGCCGTGAACTTGGTGTAAAGGATCGCCCGACTGTTCGGGGAATACGGACCGCCAACTAGCGGTGCGCCCAAATCCTCTGCACCTAAACTCGGTCGAAGCCACGCCACCTTGGCAGACGTAGCCGGGTCCGTTCCCGAACGCAGGAACACCGAAATTGAGCCGGCGTTGCGGCGTGTCCAAAGATTGGAGGCGTCATCGGTAAGTTTGGTGTTGCTCCCGTTGTATTCGAAGTGATCCACAAACACCACGCGGGCGGATGGCCGCACCATGACGCAGAAGTTGGTCGCGATGGTGTTGCCGTCGGGGTCGCTGCACGTCAATTGCACAGTCCCGACTCCGTCCGCCCCGGGCTGAGGCGTTACAACGACGCTCAAGTTGGTATTCGGACCATCCCCCACAATCGTGGCGGACGCCAAGATGCCGCTGCTGTAAGGCGCGACTGCGGCTGAGATCGTCAGCGCGCTCTTCGACGATTCTACGTCGCTGACCGCGAACGGAACGGTTACGGCGGTGTTGAGCAAGGTATTCGTCGACGGAAGGGCGTTCGTCACGCCGCCCGCAACAATGATTGGCGTCGCATTGAACTGCATGTTGGTGACGGTGAAGGCCCGCGTGGCTTGATTGCCGGCAGAATCCATCACGCTGACCGTCACGGTCGTTGTGCCTGGGGTTGGACCGCCGATGACATACACCGAGCGATTGGCGCCACTCCCCTCAAAGAGAACATTCGCGCTGGGTACAGCCTGTTCATTGGAGCTTGAGGCGACTGGAAGAAGCGCATCCGGCCCGTCTTCCGGATCGCCGACCGTGAAGTAGTTGGTTGCGGAAGCCTGCCCCTGAGCGACGACGATATTGGGGATGGCGCCCAGCGAAGGCGGCGTGCCACTGCTAATGTCGTCGAAGCCCAACTCAACGGAATTGGCCAGGAAACGGAGACCGTTGTTGCCGATGTTGTTGACTGAGGATAGGACGAGATAGATGGTTTTTCCCGATCGGATCATGTGGCCCCACGGTCCGTGCAATTGATGCGTGGCGTCCGTCGCGTTGCCTCCGGAAGCCGAAAGGAAACGCTGGTAGGGGGTGGCCGTAAAACTGCCGCTCGTCAACAGGGCGCTGCCGTTGGTGGTGTCGTTGGCTTGTGCAGTGTTCCACGTCAGGGTGGATGCCATGCCGGCGAAATCCTGGTCCAAACTCCAGACCTGAACGTCCTGCCGCTGACTGTTCGCCCCGGTGTCGTAACGGATGTAGAGCGGGCCGTTGGTGTTGGGGTTGTGCCCCGTCAGATCGAATTTCACATAGTGTTTCCGGCAGTTGTCGAGCGAATCCAGTTTCACACTCACGGTGCCTGAGGCCGTACCACTGCCTCCACCTTCGACGATGTCAACGTCGGCACTGGCGCCACCGCGGACGGTGGCCTGCGGGTTCCCGACGATAAAGCCCGCTGTCTGGGCTTTGATTTGCTGGACGCTGGCGCAGGCCAAGGCCGCAGCGATGAGAGCGATGACAGGATTCGGTTTCATGTTGGTCTTGGGTGAGGGCGGTGGAGTGTCTACCTGCAAAGCGCGCGTCGCTGCCACAAGGCCAGACCCAGTGAGCCGACGGCCAGCAGAGAGAATGTGCCGGGCTCGGGAATGGCGTACGAGATGGTTACGTCGTCCACGGCCAAGCCGTGGTCGTTGCTCAAATCGTTGAGATCGAACCAGCGGAAGAAGATTTCCTGGCCGGGTGCGAGTGAGAGGAAAAGCGTCGCACTCAGGGCGGTCCGATTTGCGGCGTCGTTGCCATCCAGTGAGCCAGCCGTGCCGCCCAAGACCGGGCTGTCGAAACTCAAACCTGGGACCGCCGTCCACGCCGGAGTACCGGTGTTGGCCCAATCCGGGCTGGTTATGGCCATGCTGTCGATTCGATAGGAAAACGCCAGCGGTTGGACGGCGGGCGTGGTCGGGGCGCCGTTGCGCCACTGTTCGCCGGTGTAGGAGATGACGAACGCGCCGATCGTGTCCAAAGTGTCATTCTGCATCCTCAAACCGTAAGCCAAATTGGGGTAGCTTCCTGAGCCAACGGAGCCCAAGGCTCGATCGGTTATAGGATTAACGCCGGCTACACCAAAACTGTACAGCGCACCGTTGTTGACGCCTCCTGAACCGACCCGGTAATTGGTAATGGCGCCGAAGCCCGTCTCAGCATACCAGCCCGGGAGGGTCATGTTGTTGAGCCAGTTGGTTCCTTGCGACGAGGCATTGGCCAACGCTGGGGAGTCAAAACTCTGCGAATAAGTTCCGGCGGACAACAGAACCTGTCCTGGCAATTGTGGGGCGACCATGAGTGCCACGGCCGTAACGAGATTGCGAATGGGATTCATCGTAGGTTTGGATTGGTTTCAGTCTTGCGCGTCAAAGCGATTCTCTGGTGCAGCGGTGATTGGGTGAACGGGTCTGGATCACAAAGGCAAACTCGCCTGCTGGTCGGCGCGGGTCAATACGTGCCCTTCCTTCCGGCTTTCTTCGTGGCTACGTGATAGTCGAACCAAAGGTGCGTCCTAGTTAGGCCATGCACCGGTTTTAGGGGGATGTCATCTTTCCACCCTACGGTGGGACTCCCTAACTGGTCCAGATCCACGAGGACCCAGGTTTCTGACGCAGGCGCGGCAGACAGCACTTCGGTGATCTTGTGCGGCTTTTCCATGGGGTCCGACTCCCCCGGAGCGTAGCCAAAGGGGCGGAAAGTGATGTTTGTGGTGAAACTCGGATTGTAGACCCCGTAGCAAGTGCGTTCGGCCATGGGCTCTTTGTTCGGAGGCGTGTAACGCTCGAACGCGGGGCAGAAGAAGACCTTGGCGATGTTCGTCTCAGGCGCGGCGCTGGGCGACGGCAGGGACAGATAGGGGGCGATGTAATAGACCAGTTGGTACCGGTAGCGCGACGCGTCGCGATAGCCCGGACGCTGGCCAAAGAGCAACCCGTAGAGCGTCCCGGGTCCCGGCGGGAGGGTGTCGCTGTTGTCGTCCAGAAACATCTGGATGGCCAGCCCAGTCTGCTTGAGATTGGATATGCAATTCACCTGATGTGCCTTGGCCTTGGCCTTGGCCAGCGCGGGCAGAAGCATGCCAGCCAGGATCGCGATGATGGCGATGACCACGAGCAATTCGATCAAGGTGAAACCCCGTTCCCCGGTGTCAAGCCGGAGGCTCCGCGAGGGGATCGTCTTGCTCACGTGCTGCATGGGCTCATCCTCCCGGAAACAGGCGCGCACGACCATTGAACGTTTGTTCTAACCCGCGTCGTGCCGAACGGCCTGCCTCAGCCTGGCGGCATTGGGTCGGTTTGAGGCGCGGTCGGGACTCGTGGCCACGCTTCGACAAGCTTGGGTTTGATGATGGCCGCGAACGCTTCGTAAGCCGCCGCTTTGAAATGAAGCTGGTCTCTCTGAGACAGTTCCAGGCGCGCGTCGCCCTGCGCGTCGAACAAGGCCAGGTTCACATCAATGAACGCGAGCCGCCGTTCACCCGCACAGAAATCACGGAAGCGATCCGGGCTGTCGCCGGCTCCCTCCAACGCCATCCGCGCGAGCAAATCAGCGATGCGCGCCTCCACTTCAACCGCGGGGTCTTCGTACGGTTCCCTTGAGCCGTTCTTGTTGAGATCGATCCAACCATCGCGGTAGATGTCGCGCCCTGACGATTCGGACACAACCCACGTTGCGGGTGCTGGCGCGGCGACGAGATCGCACAAGCACCACGGCAAATCCGGTTCTCATTGGGATGCCTTCAAAGTGGATTCGGAGTCTTTGCTTCATATCAACGCAGAGGGGGTTGTTGGCGTGTCTCACTTGCCGGGAGCGGTTGCATTCTGCAGATGTTTGTCGAAGAACCCGAGGACCAATGGACGCAAGTCTTGTTGTTTCGGTTGGAGATGGAACGTGTGCGGCGCGCCCTCCACGATGACCAGTTCATGCTGCACACCGGCTTGCTTCAAGGCGGCGGCAAACAGTTCGGATTGTTTCAAGTCCACCGTGGTATCTGCGGTGCCGTGCAGGATGAGAATCGGCGGGTCGGTCTTGTCCGCGTAGGTCGTCGGCGAAGCAGCGCGGTACAACTCCGGGGCTTCGGCGCGGGTCTGGCCGAGCATTTTGACGTCGTGATACTCCAGCAGCTCCGCCGGGCCGTAGAGGTCCACGGCGCACTGCACGCGGCACGAGAACTCGCCGTAAGGACCGGCGGGGTCGAGATTTTCGCCCGGGCCGGTCACCGCCAACATCGCCGCAATGTTGCCGCCGGCCGAGCCACCGATGACGCCGATGTGCTCCGGATCGACGTGCAACCGGGCGGCGTGCTTGCGCAGCCAGCGCACAGCGGTTTTGCAGTCATGCAAATACTGCGGCCACGTCACCTTACCGCCGGTCGAGAGCGCGTAGTTGATGCTCATGCCGACGTAACCGTGCAGGGCAAGGTTGGTGCCGATGTTGATTTCCCGAGCCGCGCGTTTGTCGCCGCTGTTCCAGCCCCCGCCGTGGATGATGACAACCGCTGGCGCCCGCTGGTCTTTCGGCACCGTTGCCGGGAGATAAAGGTCCGCCAGTTCCTTTCGCCCTTCCTGAAGAAACGTGACGTCCGGTTCAAACCGGACTTCCGGCGGAAGCGAGCCGGCGAGCGGCGGTTGGCTGTTGGTGCTGGCGGCGAACAGCGGCGACGCCAGAACGGCAATCGTGACGAAGAGCGGGAGTTTCATCGGGGCGATTGAAGGTTTTTCTTGTCGAAATAGTTCACCAGCCCGTAGGCGCGCTCGTTGATGCGCTTCATCGAGTCGAGCAACGGCCGGTAGGGCTCATACCGGTTGCTGACAATGCCTTTGTTGGAATCACGGTTGGACGGATCC
>CAZWJC010000163.1:0-16244 GCA_964634255.1 uncultured Verrucomicrobiota bacterium
CCATGCGCCCGCCGCTGGAGTTGCTGGATGAACTGGAGCACGTGCTGGGCATCGGTGCGTTCCCCGTGAACTGGCCCATCGGCACCGGGCCGGAGTTCCGCGGCGTGTATGACCGGCACGACAAACAGTTTCACCTGTTCGAGCGCACCGTGGGCGGACAACACCGCGCGCCGGTGTCCGTGGGTGGCTGGAACGATCCCGCGGTTCGCGAAGGGCTAGACGATGCCACGTTCCACCACGTCAGCGAGGAGCTGGAGATGCTCGAACACGCCGGGCACGAGTGGGATGACGCGGCGGTGTTGTCGGAGAAGACCACGCCGGTTTACTTCGGTAGCGCCATCAACAACTTCGGCGTGCAACTGCTGCTGGACGGTTTCCTGAAACACGCGCCAGCGCCCAAGCCGCGCGTCATGGCAGGCACGGCGATATCGCCGGAGCATCCGGCCTTCTCGGGGTTCATCTTCAAGATTCAGGCGAACATGGACCCGAAGCATCGCGACCGCATCGCGTTCGTGCGGGTGTGCTCCGGCAAGTTTGAGCGCGACATGACGGTGATGCACTCGCGCTCGGCGAAGAAGGTGCGGCTCTCCAGCTCGCACAAGCTCTTCGGCAACGAGCGCGAGACGGTGGACGAAGCGTATCCCGGCGATGTCATCGGCCTCGTCGGCCATGACAGCTTCGGCATCGGCGACACACTCACGACCGACCCGGCGATCGTTTACAGAGAAATCCCGCGCTTCACGCCCGAGGCGTTCAGCTATCTGCATAATCCGAACACGGCGAAGTACAAGCAGTTCCGCCAGGGGCTCGACCAGCTCATGCAGGAAGGCGTCATCCAGGCGCTTTACCTGCGGAACTCCTCGATCAAGACGCCGCTGCTGGCCGCCGTCGGCCCGCTGCAATTTGAGGTGGTGCAATACCGGCTCGAAAGCGAATACGGCGCCGTGTCCCGGCTGGAGGCCGCGCCCTGGACCGTGGTGCGCTGGCTGCCGGTCGGTATGAGCGAGGAGGCGCTGGACGCGCTTTCGTTGCCCACCGGCTCACGACTGGCCTATGACGTGGGCAAGAACGCGGTTGTGCTGTTCCCGAACGAGTGGTCGGCGGGTTACTTCGGTGAGACGAACAAGGATGTGGCGCTGTCGGCATTGCCAGTGCAGGCCACAGAGGTGTAAATCCGAAACCCGAATGACGAAACCCGAAAGAAACTCGAAGCCCGAAACCCGAGTCCTCCCGCTGCTCGCCCTAGTCTCCTTCGGTGTTCGGTTTTTGGATTTCCTTCGGACTTCGAGCCTCGGATTTCAGACTTAACCACATGTCCACCCTCATCAACGCCACCGAGCTGACCGTCCGCTACGGCGAGCGCGCGATTCTTGATGGCGCGACGCTCGCCATTGACGAGGGCGACCGGCTCGGGTTGGTCGGACGCAACGGTTGCGGCAAGACGACGTTCCTGAAAATCCTCGCCGGGCTGCAGTCGCCGGACAGCGGTGAACTCACGAGACGCCGCGACCTCGTCGTGAGTTATCTCCCGCAGGATTTCACGCTCGATCCGGCGCTGGACGTTCACGCAAACATCCGCGCGGGGGCCAAGCACGTTCTGGATTTAATCGCAGAGTTTGAGTCGCTGCCCGCTGAATCGAGGCGGCACGAGGAACTGGAGCATCGCATCGTCGCGCTGGAAGGCTGGACGCTGGATCAGCGCATTGCCACGGCGATGTCGCATCTGAACTGCCCCGTTGGTGACCGCCGAGTCGAAACGCTCTCCGGCGGCGAGAAACGACGCGTGGCTTTGTGCCGCGCCATCGTCGCACAGCCGGATTTCCTGATGCTCGACGAGCCGACGAACCATCTCGACCCGGAATCCATCGAGTGGATGGCAGAATTCCTGGAGGAGTTCCACGGCACGTTTCTCGTCGTCACGCACGACCGCTACTTCTTGGACTGCGTTGTCACGCGCATGGTGGAACTGGCGGACGGCCGCTTCTTCTCGCACGACGGCAACTACACCGATTACCTGCTGGCCAAGGCCGAACGCCAGGCCGCGGACGCCACCCTCGAACACAAGCGCCAGATGTTTTTGAAGAAGGAACTGGCCTGGGTGCGCCAGGGGCCGCGGGCGCAACGCAGCAAGCAGAAGAACCGCTTCGAGCGTTACTACGATACTGCCGCGCAGGACGGACCGGTGATCGAGGAGGAAGTTGAACTCTGCATCCCGCCGCCGCCGCAACTCGGCAACCGCGTGGTCGAGTTGACCAACCTCGGCATGGACTTGGGCGGGCGAACGCTGTTCCGCGGTTTCAACTTCACGTTCGAGAACGGCCAGCGTGTGGGCGTGGCGGGCCGGAACGGACTAGGCAAAACCACGCTGCTGCGGATGATCATCGGCCAACTCGCACCGACGGAAGGCACGGTGAAGACGGGCCAGCTCACGAAGTTCAACTACGTGGATCAGGGCCGAATTCAGTTGAACGAGGAGCGCACCGCATTGGAGGAGATCAGCGATGGTTCGGAGTTCGTGATCTTCGGCGAGGGCAAGCTTTCGCTCCGCGCTTACCTGAAGCGGTTTCTGTTTGCCGACGACCGCATCACGACGCAGGTGAAATACCTGAGCGGCGGCGAACGCAGTCGGTTGCTGCTCGCGCGGATTCTGAAGAACGGCGGCAACTTCCTGATCCTCGACGAGCCGACGAACGATCTCGACCTCTCCACGCTGCGGGTGCTGGAGGAAGCACTGATCGCTTTTCCCGGCGTGGTGCTGGTGGTGAGCCACGACCGCTATTTCTTGAACCGCGTCTGCACCGATGTGCTGGCGTTCGAGGGCGACGGGCGCATTCGTCACAGCGTCGGCGACTACGATTACTACCTGGAAAAGAAAGGGCGGGCCGACGAAGCGGCTGCCCGACAGAGCGCCGCCATTCTGGCCGTGAACAAGTCAGCGACGTTTTCGCGAGCCGCCGCCGCGCCGAAGTCGGCGAAGCCGCGCAAACTCTCGTTCAAGGAAGCGCGCGAGCTCGAAGGAATGGAGGCCCAGATTCTTGCCGTCGAGGAGGAGATAGCGCGGATCGAAGGATTGTTTGCTTCGCCCGAGTTCCATCGCACCCACGCCACACAGACCAACCAACTTAAGGACGATCTTGCCGCAGCGAAGGAGAACCTGGCACAACTGTACGCGCGCTGGGAGGAGTTGGAGGCGATCAAGGCGGCGGCTGGACCATCGTAACGCCTCGTTTTGCCGACGGCTCTTCCATCACAGAGCTGACGTTTGTACAATCGAGCGCGATGGAACTGGATCGTTACGAATCCTCAGAGACACGACAACGGCTATCCGGCCAACTGACGCAACGTGCGGCTCAATCGGGGCTTTCCACGGGTGGCTTGATTCTGTTCGGCCTGCCGTTCGTGGCGGCGGGCGGGGCGATCGTTCTCATCGGTTTAAAAGTCCTCCCCGTTGATCCGGCATCGGTCCACGCGCCGTATTGGGTGCTGACGGCGGCCGGCGCTGTATTCGGGTTGGGTGGGTTGATACTTTGGAGCATGGCGTGGCGGCAGCATCGGGCGAACTGCCGCCGCGAGGAGATGCTGGGACGTCATCGAGGTGAACCGGCGTTGGCCGATTACGCCTGGAATCCGCGCGGGTTCGAGCCAGCCCGCTGGGGGCGGATCATCAAGTCGCTGGGCCTGGCGGGTTTCCTGACGCTCTTCCTTTCGATGTTCAATTGGTGGGCGTTCTTCGCTGGCGGCCCCTGGCCGGTGAAAGCCATCGTCAGCTTGTTCGACTTGTTTCTGATCCTTGCCTGGATCCAGGCCGCGTTGCTACTGGGCAGAACCTTGAAGTTCAGCTCTTCGCGAATTGAATTCCCCAGCTTCCCCTACCGGATAACCGAGCCTGTCGTCATCCGCTGGTTAACGCCCAGCGGCATCCACTCACCGGCGAAGGGTGGATTCACCCTGAGATGTGTCGAGGAATCGTATGAAGCGCACGGAGTGGGGCGAAATCGGAAGCGGACTCTGATTCACGAGCAGGTCTGGGCCGGAACCTGGCTTTTGGATCGTCCGCGCGAGTTACTGCCCGGCAAGAGCGTTGAGCTGCGTTTTGAACTGCCCGCCCACACCCGCCCCACCTGCCTAAGCGCCGGCCAGGCGGTGTTCTGGGAACTCGAAGTGAAGCTCGAGATGCCGGGCCTCGACTTCAAAGAAGTGTATCTGGTGCCGGTTTATTGAGGCGACCAGGGCTGGCCAGATCCGCGGGTGACTTGGGTTTGCGTACGATTTCCACCGGACGGTTGATCCGGTGCTCCTTCAACTCCGCGTAGATGGATTGTGCGAGGCCGGATTTGGCGAAGCCGATGACTTTCGCGCCTTTGATGCCGAAGAACTTTTCCAGGTCCTCCGCGACGTAATGCTGGACGACGGGATAGTGCGCAAAGTCCGTCAGGATTTCGGCACGGCTGCCCTCGGCGATGTCACGCGTGATCAGGACGAAGTGCAGCTTGCTCTTGCTGCGCCGCAGGGTCTCGCGACCGACAATCAAACCGCGCGCGCGCAGGACGAATGGGAACAACCGCTCGACCGGCTTGGGGGGCGCAGGCGCGGGCGCGTCTGCTGCCGGCGGCGGTTGCGGCGGACTCGATTCCAAAGGTGCGTCGTCGGTCATCAAGCCACCTTCACCTTCACCTTGTGCCCCTTGATCTGCGTGCGGTTCAACTTGGCGATGATGCTGTGGGCGTGCTCGGCCGCGACGTCCACGAAGAGGTGCCGTTCGCGGACGTCCACAGTACCGACGACCTTGCCGGGCAAACCGGTTTCCCCGGCCACGGTGTTGACGACGTCAATTGGCTTGATGTCCTGGACTTCGCCGAGATTCATCCACAGGCGGGTTTGATTGGCAGGCGTCGCGCGGCTGGGTTTTGGCTTCCGGGTGGGCTTGGTTTCCGCGGGCGGGCGGGGCCCAGACTCCCGCACCGATGCAAGAATCTCGGCATCAGAAAATGTTTTGGATGCAGTTGTTTCTGCGGCTGCCTCAGTTGAGTGCGAGCGATCGGACCGCAGCTGGTCTCCAGCCGCAGCACGCGGTAACAGCGCTTCGACCTGGGGGGGGTTGTGCTGAGGTGTTGCGGGAGTTGGTGTTTGGGGCGGCCCAACCGGGGTCGCTTCCGCAACCGGCATTGCGGCGACCTTTTCACGCGCTGCGACCGAGAGACCGGTCGCGGTCCGGCCAGTCGGCCTCGGCTCTGAAGCGCTGCGTTCGGGGCGCGGGGGGCGATCTTCAGGCCGGCGTGGGCGCTCGATCCGCTCGCGGCTTTCGTAGCGAGGGGCGCGGCGATCTTCGTAACGTTCCCGGCGGTCGCCACGATCGGCGTAACGATCCTGCCGCGGTTCGCGTTCGCGATAGGGCGGGCGCTCGGGGCGTTCCGGGCGGCTGTATTCCTCCTGTTGGGCTGGCTTGGCGGGCGAGGCATCACCCCCTTGCAGATGATGCAGCAGCGCTGAGCAAATGTCGGTGGAGGAAAACCCCTCTTCCAGCAGGCGCTCGATCAAATGATCCTGCCGCTTGAACTCGCCGCTTGTGAGTGTGGCGCGAATCTTCTCCAGGAACACATTCTCACGGGCTTCCTCAACCTCGCTCACCGTGGGCGGTTTGCCGCGCTGGATGCGCGTGTTCGTGTAGCGCTCGATGTTGCGGATTTGAAAGACCTCGCGCCCGGCGGCGAAGGAAATCGCCATGCCGGCGCGCCCTCGCCGTCCGGTGCGGCCGATGCGGTGCACGTAGTCCTCGCCGTCGTACGGCAGATCGTAGTTGAACACCACTTCCACGTCGTCCACGTCAATGCCCCGCGCAGCGACGTCCGTAGCAACCAGAAACTCCAGGCCGGACTTGCGGAACTTGTTCATCACCCGGTCGCGCATCATCTGGCTCATGTCGCCATGCAGGCGGTCGGCCGAATAGCCCTGGGCGTTCAGGTGGTCCACCAGATCGTCCACCATGCGCTTGGTCGCGCAAAAGATGATGCCGAGTTTGAAGTCGTGGAAGTCAATCAGCCGCGTGAGCAGCTCGATCTTGTAGCGGCGGTCCACCTCGTAATAAAGCTGCTCGACCGTCGGCACGGTGAGGGCCTTCTGCTCGATGCGCACCTGCTGCGGATCGCGCGAGTATTTCTCGATCAACTGCTGGATCGGCCGCGGGATCGTGGCCGAGAAGAACACCGTCTGGCGCTCCTTGGGCGTGGCTTGGAGGATCGTCTCAATGTCGTCGCGGAAACCCATGTTCAGCATCACGTCCACCTCGTCGAGGACGACCAGCTTGAGCGAGTCGAAGCGAAGCGTGCCGCGACGCATGTGGTCCATGATGCGGCCCGGCGTGCCGATGACGATGTGGGCGCCCTGCTTGAGGCCGAAGAATTGGCGGTCGTAGGATTGGCCGCCGTAGATGGGCAAGGCGTGGAGGCCGCGCTTGAAGAACGCCAGCTTGTGGACTTCTTCCGAGACCTGCACCGCCAGCTCGCGCGTCGGACAGAGCACCAGCACCTGGGTCGCGCGCTGATCCACATCCACCTTCTCGATAGCGGGTGCGGCAAACGCAGCGGTCTTGCCGGAACCCGTTTGGGACTGGCCCACGATATCCTTGCCCGCCAGGAGCAGCGGGATGGCTTCAGCTTGAATGGGCGCAGCCTGCTCGAAGCCGAGTTTATCGATGGCTTTGAGCAGTTCGGGAGACAGGCCCAGCTCGGAAAAGAGTTTCGGTGTCATGCAAATGTCTTCGCGACACACCGATCCTACTCGAAACGGGCGCGAAGGGAGAGTGAATTCGCGCGTTGCTGCCAGACGACAACTTCCACCGTGCGCTGCCGCGGACGGATTACAGGCCGGGACGTCACACAGCGCACGGCCTCACATGAGGCCCGGGAAACAGGTCCCCGTCCCGACAACCGGCCTGCTGCGGCCGAGAGGCCAGTCGCGATCCGACGGCATTGTCCCGGTTTAACCCAGACGCGACTCGGTCCCGCACTTGCGGAGGCTGGTATCCACTTTACAGATGTGATTGGTCAACCAGTGCCCCAACATTTCCTTGAGCTGGATGACCAACGTGGTAGACGCGCCCTCGGCTTCGACCAATTGGGCGAGGCGTTCGTAGTCCTTGAGGAACTGCGCGTGCGCGGCCTTGTTCTGCCCGCGCATGGGACAGCGATGTTGCTGCATGACGCCTTCCTCGTGGGCGAAATGATCCTTGGCGTATTTGCCGAGGAACTGCACCATCGTTACCAACTCGGCCTTGGCGGTGCCCGCGAGGCAGGCCGCGTGGAGCGCGTTGATCTTGTTGATCAGTTCCTGATGCTGGCAATCAATGGTATGGTCTCCTGTGGTCATGCTCGCCTCGTCCCAGTGGATGATGCCCTTGCCATTGGTTTGCGGTACCACCGGCTCCATCGGCAGTGGATCGTCCTCGAAAGCCGGTGTAACTGAACGGGCGGGGGCAGACCAATCCGACGGTGCGGGCGAAGGATGGCGCTCGCGAATCGGCGCAAGCGCGGGCTTGTGGCGGGGGGCTTCAGTTTCAGCTTGAAAACCTGAGAAGTCATCTCGGTCGACGGGCGACGCTGTCCCGGAGGCGACCGCGTTGTCGCCACCCACCAGCCGGAGCAAGTCGGTGACGGCTTGCTTCATGGACTGGGCCTGTGAATTCAGTTCGGCGGCCGCACTGGCGCTTTCCTCGGCGGCGGCGGCGTTGCCCTGGGTCACTTTGTCCATCTGCGAAACGGCGATGTTAAGTTGGGCGATACCTTGGCTCTGCTCCTTGGACGCGCCGGCGACTTCGGAGGCCAAGCCATCCAACTGCCGGGCTTTGGCCAGAATGTCCTCCAAGGCCACGCCGACCATGTTGCTGATCTCAACGCCCTGAGTCGTTTTGCGAATCGCCCCCTCGATCTTCGCGGCGGTTTCCTTGGCGGCTTGGGCGCTACGCTGGGCCAGCGCACGGACTTCATCGGCCACGACGGCAAACCCCAGTCCGGCTTCGCCGGCGCGGGCGGCCTCCACCGCGGCGTTTAGCGCGAGGAGGTTGGTCTGAAACGCGATCTCGTCGATGGTCTTGATGATCTTGGCGATGTCGTCGCTGCTCACCTTGATGTCGTTCATGGCTGCGGCCATGGTTTGCATATCGGCGGCGCCCTTGTCGGCGGCGGCACGCGTCTGCCGGGCGAGGTCCGTGGCGCGGGTGGCGTGCTCGGCATTGCGCTGCGTCATGCTGGACATCTCCTCCAGCGACGCGCTGGTTTCCTCCAGCGAGGCTGCCTGTTCGCTGGCGCCCTCGGCGAGCGACTGGCTGCCGCGGGTGATCTCGCCGGCCGTCAGGACAGTCTGGGCGCCGGTTTCCTCAATCTGGTGGATTGCTGTGGTGAGCGGACGCACGATGGAGCGTTGGTTAAAGACATAGAATCCCGCCAGCACGACCACGAGCACGAGGCCACCGCCCAAGGCCATCCATTTCATCGTCGCCATGACAATGGGGTCGTTGCCAATGCTGGCTTTCAGGACGAACGCGCCTTTGATGTCGTCGAGCTTGAGATTCTCCATGGGAAAGCCAAGCGGATCCTTGCCGTCGGCGGTCGCACTCTTGGCCGGCTCGCCGTGACAACTCAGGCAGCTCGCGCGGAGATGAACCGGCCGCGCCAGCACTAGTTGGTCCAGCTTGCGGTCGTGATAGAAAAACTCCTTCTCGCCGCGGGCGAACGCCTCGAAGGCGGCGGCATAGTCCTTGCCGTTGTTGTTCTTGGCATTGCGCGGAGTCACGTCGGGCCGCGACGGCGTGAAGAACTCAAACCCGTTCTTCTTGGCGGCGCCTTCGACGGACTTCCAGGCGGCGACAATCGGGATGGTTTTGTAAAGCGGCGTGGTGGCATATACCTCTTGCAGAGACCGTCCCCCCGCCTGGGTCTTGGAGGCCTGCACGGTCCCGGCCATGTCGAAGACCCGGCTGCTGTGCATGTCGTCCATGTTGGCGGCCACGAGTTCGGACTGCTCGATGATCGAACTCATCTTGCTCCGGAGCTCCAGGATGCGGTTGTGGCTGGACAGGTAATAGACGATGCCGATGCCCAGGGCGGTGGCCAGGGTGACGGCGGCCGTGCCGGCCAGCATGATGCGAGTTTCCAGTTTCATAGTATTCGAACGCTTGGGGCTGGACGGCAACGAACGTCACACGGCCCCAAATCGGCGACCAAGTCGCCAGCGCAGGTTCTTGGCTTTTTGTCGGCGCATTCGGGCCGGACTTGAGAGAAAAGCGGTCGGAAACAAGTTCCACCCGCCAAGGAGTCGCGATCGTGTGGTCCCGACCACGAGATTGCCTCTGGTGCGCTTGGATCAGAACTCCTTGAAATCGGCTTCCATCGGTATCGCCGAAGGGGCGGTCTGCCGGGCCGGGGCAGTAAGCGCCGGTGGGGCTGGCGCATGATGGCCGTTGCCGCCATTACGACCGTTCGCATTGCCGTGCCGGGCGGGTTTGACGGCCCGAAGCGAATGGACCCCGGATTTGGGCGGCATAACCGCCCCGGTGGATTGCGAGCTGGATGCCCCGCCGACCAGTTGCAGCAATTCCTTCACAGCCTCTTTCATGGTTTCCGCCTGGGCGTTGAGTTCCTCGGCAGCGGCGGCACTCTCTTCCGCATTGGCCGCGTTGCTCTGCGTCACCTTGTCCATCTGGCTCACCGCCGTGTTGATCTGCGTGATGCCTTGGCTTTGCTCCCGCGATGCCCCGGCCACCTGGGAAACAAGCTCATCCACCTGCCGGGCCTTGGCCACGATATCGCTCAGTGCTGAGGCTACTTTGCCGCTGATCTCTACTCCCTGCGCTGACTTGCTGATGGCCCCGTCAATCTTCTCCGCGGTCTCCTTGGCCGCCGCCGCCGCGCGTTGCGCGAGGCTGCGGACTTCGTCCGCCACAACCGCAAACCCTGCGCCGGCTTCGCCGGCCCGAGCGGCTTCCACCGCGGCGTTCAGCGCGAGCAGGTTGGTTTGAAAGGCGATCTCGTCAATGGTCTTGAGAATCTTGGCGATATCGTCACTGGAGGCTTTGATGGCGTCCATGGCGCCGTTCATGGCCTGCATATCGGCGGCACCGCGGTCGGCAGCGGAGCGGGCGGCCTTGGCGAGTTCGTTGGCTTGCTGGGCGTTGGCGGCATTGCGCTGGGTCATGGAGGACATCTCTTCCAGCGACGAGCTGGTTTCTTCCAGAGAAGCCGCCTGTTCACTCGAGCCTTCCGCCAGCGACTGGCTGGAAGTGGACACCTGACCTGCTGCAGAAGCCGTTTGCTCCGCGCCCATGGCAAGGCCGTCACAGATGCGCTTCAGGACCTTGTTGACGCTGCGGCTGATCAGGAGGCCCAGCCCCAAGGCGGCAGCCACGCCGAAGATCGCGGCGGCGATGGAAAGGGTCTTCGTCATGTTGGCTTGCCTTTCGGAGGCCGTGACCGCGTCGGCGCCGGCTTTCGCATTGATGTCAATCAGCTTGTTGAGGAGCTCCTCTGCCTTGCCAAAAGCAGGATCGTTGGCCTCCAAGGACTGTTTCACCATGGCCGAGTAGCTTTCTTCTTTCTTGTCTGCCTCGTAACGCTTCACCAAGGCGACGTAATCTTCGTGGGCCTTCCACCACTTTTCCCAAGCCGGCACAAACTCCTTCCACGTCACCGCCTCCTCGGGGGTCTGGGGAAGGGGTTCGTAAACCTTCCAAGCGGCATCGGCCCGCTGCTTGCAGCTCGCAAAACTCTGGTGCAGTGCCTGCCGGGCGGCGTCGGTGTGCTTGGTGCAAAGGAGGTTGTTTTCAGCGCTCTCAACGGCGGTCTGTGCCTCGCTGATGATGAGCAGGCTTTGCACGCTCGGGAGACGGACGATGCCGATTTCCTCAATGGCGGCGTCGCTCTTCACGGCGCTATAGTAGCCGTAAAGGCCGAGTGAGAGTGTGATGGCCGCCACAGCGAGGAAGGCTGTGATCAGTTTGCGTCCGATGGTCCAGGAGGTATTCATGGTGATTTGTTGGCTTTTCGGTCTTGGCAGGTGGATGGGGTGGGTGAGGCAATAGGGTCTCTAGCTAAAAGCGCATGGAGAAACCTAGGAAAGGGTTCACATCGTCCGCTGCGCGGGTGACGCCGAAATTCACGCCAGCGTCCAGTTGAATGCTCTCGGTCAGGCCGTAGGTGAACCCCAAGTCCACGGTGCCCACCCAGTCTGCGTCGTCTTCGGCGCTGACAAGACTGAAAAACTCCACGTAACCGCCAAGCTTGCCGACGATATCGTGGCTGAATGTGATGCTGTTAAGGTATTCCGCGTGGTAACCCGAGCCACTGCCGTTCTCAAGAAAGGCGAACACCGTCATCAAACCCATTCCCCAACCGCCGGGCAGCTCAACGGCCAGCGGGAAGATCGCGCCACCTTCGACGGCATCATTGCCCAAGTCGTCCTGGTTGGTGGGTAGTTTCACGAACGGCATCACCGCGAAGGCGGTGGGGCCGCCATCGTTGCCCCAGAGATTGGCCTTAAAGCGCAGGGCCATATCACCAAAGCCGCTCTGCCGGGTCACCGTGTTGGCGATGCGATCGTCGGTGCGCACGGAATTGTAGGATTCGAGGATGAGCTGCAGATCGGCCCAGTTGCAGAGGCCGGCCTTGAGATTGATCACACCCACTCGCCACGCGTCGGTCCGGATGTCCGCACCGGAGCTCGTATCCCGGTCGTGGGAAAAGGTGAAGAGGTCAGATTCAATCTGGAAATGGCCGGCATCCGCTGTGTAGGGGCTTTCCGTCTTGTCTGGACGATCCGTGCTGAGCTCGCGCAGGAGTTTCTCGGGCGTGGGATTGAACAGGTGGTACGCGCTTTTGTCTGCCGGCGACGACGGTGGGACGGCCTGCCCAAATCCGGATACGGTGGCGAGCGCCATCAGGCAGACGCTCCCAAGCCAGGTTAGCGGCCTCGGTCTGGTTATTTTTCTGAACAGCATGCTTGGGTGATAGCCTGTTTCCTGTGCCAATCGGCCCGATCCGAGATCAGCAGCCGGCACCCGAGGACGTCATGCGCGCAGTCTGCTGTAGCGAAGTGGCGGCCTCGGAGGCGATGACCTTGTCAATATCGAGCAGGGCTTTGACCGCGCCTTTGATCTTGGCCATGCCGAGGATGTAATCGGTTTCGAGTTGCGTGCCAAAATCAGGCGTCTCCTCAATCTCCGAGTCGGTGATGTTCAGGACTTCCTCCACCCCATCCACCACCATGCCCATGGCGGTCTGTTTGCCATCCGGCAAAGTGACCTGAACAACCACAATGCAGGTTTGATCGGTATGACTGGCGTCCGGGAAGCCAAAACGCATCCGCAAGTCGAGCACCGGGATGATCTTCCCGCGCAGGTTGATCACGCCACGAATGTAGGCAGGCATTTGAGGCACAGCGGTGATGTCGGTTAGGCGGATGATCTCGCGAACTTGAAGGACGCGTACTCCGTAGGACTCGCGCTGTAGGGTGAACGTGAGGTACTTCCCGGCGAGCGAGGCATGGCCGGTGGCATGCGGTTGTAGGTCGGTGGTCATTGGATTCTAGATCGGTGGAAGGGCGTGGGACTTGAGAGGAAAGTGAGTGGCCGCGGGCTAGCAAGCCTTTCCAGTGGCTGTTTCGACTGCTGTGAAAACCGGGTCGCCACCCAATGACCGGCAACGCTTCCCGTAAAGACTGCGCCTCCGTGGCAACCACGGGGGCGCGGACGATTCAACGAGACGTCCCGAACGGTCTCAGAACTCCTTGAAATCGCCTTCCATGGGGATGGCGTTACTGGCAGCACTGCGAGCGACCGGGGCGGCGGTTTCCGCTGGAGACGGATGGCGGCCATTCCCGTTCGTAGACAAGGAGACGGTCTTTTCTTTCGCCCGGGAAGGAGTCGCAGGTTTGGATTTCGCCTTGGGCGCAGCTTGGGTTTGAGTCCCATGCGTCTTGCCCAACAATTGCTCCAACTGCCGAACCGCGTAACGGAGCGTCTCGGTCTGGGCGTAGAGTTCCTCGGCGGCGCTGGCGCTTTCCTCGGCGTTGGCGGCGTTGCTCTGGGTCACTTTGTCCATCTGGCTGATCGCGGTATTCACCTGCACGATGCCCTGGCTCTGTTCCTTCGAGGCCGCGGCGATTTGCGCCACCAACTCGTCTACCTGCCGGGCCTTGGCCACGATTTCGCCCAATCCGCCCGCAACCTTGCCGCTGATGGTCACGCCGCGCTCGCTCTTGCTTACGGAGTCCGCGATCTTGTCAGCCGTTTCCTTGGCGGCTTGCGCCGACCGCTGGGCCAGGTTACGGACTTCGTCCGCGACGACCGCGAATCCAGCGCCTGCCTCTCCTGCCCGGGCGGCTTCCACTGCGGCGTTCAGCGCGAGCAGGTTGGTTTGAAACGCGATTTCGTCAATGGTCTTGAGAATCTTGGCGATGTTGTCGCTGGCCGCCTTGATCTCCGCCATGGCGGTCGTCATCTCCTGCATGTCGGTGGCCCCTACGTCGGCAGCGGCACGGGCCTGGGCGGCGAGTTCCTTGGCTTGGTGGGCGTTGCCGGCATTGCGCTGGGTCATGGAGGACATTTCCTCCAGGGAAGCGCTGGTTTCCTCAAGCGAGGCGGCCTGTTCGCTGGCGCCTTCCGCAAGGGACTGGCTGGCCGAAGACACCTGACCGGCGCTGCCGGTGAGCGTGTCGCTGGCTTCGTAAAGATGCTCGGCAAGCGTTTGCAGGTTGCCGGCAATGCGGGCTTTCATGCGCCAGACGACCACCATCATGATGAGCATCACCACGGCCACGGAACCGTCGCGCCAGAGAAGGCTGCTGCGCGTGCGACGCTGCTGCTCGGCGAGTTGGACATCGGTCTCTTTCTGCACTTGTTCGCTGAAGGCGCGGACCTCCTTGAGTACGGCATCGTACTGAGGAATGTAAACGGCCATGAACTGTTCGTAAGCCAGCCCGCCATTACCGAGAAGGAGTTGGTCCACGACGACTTTCTGCTTGGCGGCCAACTGGTCATAGGTTTTCGCGATCGTCACGCCTGCGTCACCACAAGCTTTGATCAGGCCGAGCGTTTCCTTCTGCGCTTTATCCAGTTGCGCCAGGGCCTTCTCGATCTCGTCCGGGTCTTTCTGGCGGAGCAGGCTTTGAAGGGAGCTTTGGTCTCCCGAAAGTTTGGCCAGCAAATCGTAGCTGCGCGTGAGGTCGGCAGTAGCCTGCTTGGTGAGCGCGGCGGACTCCGTAAGCGACTTTTGCAGCGTCAGATGGTAGGCGACCGAGGCAAAGAGGGTCACGCCGACGGACACGCCGATCAGCAACAATAGCTGGCGGGGCAGACTGAGGTTTTTCATAGGCTCAATGGCTTTATTGCGGACGGCTTTGGTGGTTCATGTGTCAGAGATTCGCCTCGGGAACGGCCACGAATCCGAACCGCTCCCGAGGCGTGGGTGCATCAAAAACTAGCTGCCGAGCTTGGACAGGCTCAAGCCGACGACCAGCGAGCCGATCGGTCTGCCGCCGTCCAGCACGGGCACGGCCACTTGGAGTTGCTGGAGACCGGTGGATTCATCCACTTCCACCTCGCCCTGCCAGGTCTTGCCGGCCATCGGGTCGTCATGCTTGGCCTTGCCTTTGTGCGACCAGCTCGAAGGCTTGGCAAGGAACGCCACCTTGTTGCCGTCCGCACCGGAGAGAAACGCTTCGCTGACGGCCTCGGACTTCTTGCTCTTGAGGAATTCGCCGGCCGGATTCTTCGAGAAACTGCGGACGAAAGGATCGAGGATTGGCAGAGCCTTCCATTTGTCTTGGGTCATCGCGGCAGAGTCCGCCGGCGGGGCGGTGTTGTAGGCCTTCACGGCGTTCACGATGGCCGGGTCGGCAGCCCAGGTCTCGACTTGCTTCTTCATGGCGTCCACCTTGGCCTGAACGGCCGGTTCCAGTGCGACGGCCGTGGAAACACCGGCCAGCGAGAGAATCCCAACGAGGAGGGAGAACAGGTTTTTTGATTTCATACGGTTTGTCTGTTTTGGTTTGTGTGTTTGGTCAAGGTCCGAACGGGAATGTGCGGGGCACAGGCCCAACGAACGGAGGGCGACTCGGGCAGATGCCTGATCGGCAGCGGGGCTGCCGCATCAGATAAACAACTTGATTGGGGCCGTAGGCCATGGTTCACAGCGACCCCGGGCGCGGCTGGCGACTCGACGGGCTGACGGGCAGCGCAGCCCTCCGCTCTGACGGCTAGTGCTGCCGCCACAGTTGCGCCGAAGGGGTTGCTACCCTGTCTATCGCCAGACGCAGGGGGATACTTAAGTAAAAAAGAAGCTGAACTGAGGATCGCAGGCCAAACCATTCCGACGACAGCCATCCGATGGTTCAACCTGGAATCCTGCGCCGGGCAGGCTGCCCGCGATCGGGAGGTTTTGGACCCTCTTGAAGTAAGGCGGAGTCCTCGACTTGGCTGGAAGTCACCACCGCTGAAAACAGTTCCGATCTTGGCACTGAAGGCTACGCTCGGCGACCAGTAACGGATGAGGGCCATAGCACGATTGCCGATGGTGGCCGACTCTCAGAAATCCTTGAAGCCGTGCTTTGACGGGATGGTGGAGGCTGCCACCTCACGCGGGGCGGGCTTGGGCATCGGCTTCACGGTGACACTCCCGTTCTGACGTTGGGCAAAGCGGGGGTTCTTTGGGGTTGGCGTTCCGGACTTTGCAGTCGTCGGATGGGGTGGAGTTGCGGGCTGCCGACTTTGGTTTCTGCCCCCGTCCATCATGTCCTGCAGTTGTTGCACCGCCTTGCGCAGCACCTCGGCTTGGGAGCTGAGTTCCTGGGCGGCAGCGGCACTTTCTTCGGCGCTGGCAGCGTTGCCTTGGGTAACCTTCTCCATCTGTGTGACCGCTGAGCTAATCTGAGTAATGCCCTGTGACTGCTCACGCGAGGCCACGTCCATCTGTGAATCCAGCGTGTCCACCTCGCCGGCTTTGGTGACGATTTCCCGAAGCACACCGGCGACTTTCTCGCTGAGTTGGACGCCCTGCGCGGTGCGGCTGATGGCGGCTTCGATGCGCGAACTCGTCTCCTTGGCGGCCTGGGCGCTGCGTTGGGCCAATGCTCGCACTTCGTCGGCGACAACCGCGAAGCCCATGCCCGCTTCCCCGGCGCGGGCGGCCTCGACCGCGGCGTTCAGCGCGAGGAGGTTGGTTTGGAACGCGATCTCGTCAATCGTCTTGATGATCTTG
>CAZWJC010000164.1:0-15899 GCA_964634255.1 uncultured Verrucomicrobiota bacterium
ACAAGGTCACGCAAAGCAACGCGGCCAGCGCCGAAGAGAGCGCCAGCGCCGCCGAGGAATTGAATGCCCAGGCCGAAACCCTGCGCGCCGCCGTCCGCGATCTGGAACACCTCGTCAGCGGGACGGGTTCACGCACAGCCGCCAGTCCCCAACCGGCGGGGCGCACGGCTGTCCGCGGCGCTGTGTTGCCGCCCCAACCCAACGGACGCACCAACGGCAATCGCCAGCACCCGAAACCTGTTCACGCAGCTCCGGCCAGAGTCAACGCCCGCGCCGCTGCCTCGGTGATTCCCATGGACGGCGACTTCAAAGAGTTCTGACCGGACGGCCATCGTGATTGATTTGTGAGGAGCTTTCTCGGAGTCCAGCAGACGCTGTTACTCACCGCGGGCCTGATTTTGCACTGAAACATGACGCTTTTCATGCGAAAACCTGCTCGACACCACAGACTCGACATCTGTCTGTGCGCGATTGGTATCCTAACGATGCTCTGCGCATGCTTCGCGGTTGTTCAGCACAGGTTGGGTTGGACCAATGGCTTGGGCCTCCAGCAGGTGCAGTCTGTCGGACCGGCCACAGGCATCAAAGGCGGCCTGTCATCCGGCACCGATATCTTGGAAACGACCCAAGTGGGCCAACTTGATTCTGTGTTTGCGTCCATTCTGTTTGGAGTAGGCGTGTTGGCAGGCATGGCGGCCCTGCTCGCCGTGACGGCGCTGGCCACTTGTGCGCTCCTGCTACGCACTGATCGCATCCGGTTGCTGGTGCTTCGGGAGGGGACGGTTACCTGCACGCCTTCGCCTCGGACCCTCTGTCTTGCAGGCAAGCGGCGTCGGTCACCGTGGCTTGAAATGCAAGGGAAGCCGGCCCAGCCGGTTGCGCCCGGCTGCTGGAGGCTCGCTCAGCCTCGAAGACTCGCTCGCGCGAGTGTCGAATGGTTTCGAACGAACCCAAAACGACTTGTGGACCGGCTGGGCATCCCCTTGGATCGCGAGTTCACGGACATGTTGGAGGACCAATGAGAATCGCCCTCTGGACGAGGCCGGATTCCAGCCTTGAACCGAAGAATAGCGTGAACCCGGTTCACGCGGCTTGGGCCTGCCACCAGACTTGTCTTGTGTCCTGCTGGCCCGGCCACCCAGCGATCCCATTCGCGCGTGAACCCGAGCCCATCGCCAACGCAGGTTGCGAGGAGTTCTGGAAGTATGTCCAGCGCGTTGATGGAATAACCTCTCAAGTCCCTCGCCAACTGACCGACACCTATGCGGCGGCATGATCGCGACAACACGCAACGGATGCCTAGTGCAAGCCCTTGGGCGTGCCCACAACGGCTGTCATCCCCTCTGGCGAGAAGACGCCCCGGCGCGCCATCAGACCATGGTGACGATTTTCGCGCCACGGTGTTGAATCTGGCGCGCCAAGTCCCTGATTCCATGTCCACGGTCACGCTTCCAGAAGAACCTCGGGTGACGCCTCAAGCTGCCGACGGAGCGGCCGGGAGAGCCGTTGACGCTGGAAACCCCGCGCCGCGCCGGATTCTGGTGACGGAGGATGACCCCATCGCGGCGTTGGATCTGCGCCGCCGGCTGCAGAAACTCGGGCATCAGGTCGTAGCCGTGGTCTCGTCTGGCGAGGCTTCGCTGGAGCAGGCCCGCCGCTTGCGTCCGGACCTCGTGATGATGGATATCCAGTTGGAAGGGCCGTGGGATGGCATCCAAACGGCCGAACAAATTCGCGAGGAACTCGATTTGCCGGTGGTTTTCCTGACCGCCAACGACGAGAACTCTGACTTCCATCGTGCCCAGCGCTCCGAACCGTTCAATTACCTGCTCAAACCGTTTCGCGAACGGGAGCTGCACGTCGCCGTCGAAGTTGCGTTGCGCCACCATGCGATGCAGCGCGTGCTGCGCGAGGCGAACGATCACCTCGAAGAGCGCGTTCGCCAGCGAACGGCCGAGTTGGCCGAAGCGAACCGCGCCTTGCAGGCCGAAGTCAGCGAACGGCAACGCGCCGAGGCAGCCGCCTCCGAGTGGAACAAACGTTACGACCTGGTGGTCGGCTCGGCGGGGCGGGCCGTGTATGATCTCGATCTGCGAACTGGCGCGGTGGTTTGGGGCGAAGGCGCGGAACGCTTATTGGGGCATCCGCTCGAGGAGTTGGGGCGCACCCGTAAACAGTGGCTGGGCCGAATCCACCCGCTGGACCAGATCCCCACCCTCGAACAGCTCGAGAATACTCCGCGGGACTCCGATCGCTTCGACCTGCACTACCGCTTCAAGCATGGCGATGGCCATTACGTTTGGATGCACGACAGCGGTTTGTTCGTCCGCGACGCCGTGGGTAAAGTCCTGCGCATGCTGGGCATGATGGAGGATGTGACCACTCGCAAGACCGCGGAGGAGAAAATCCAGCAGCAGGCCACCCTTCTCGAGCGGACCCAGGATGCCATCATGGTTCGCAACTTGGAGGGTCGGATTGAGTTTTGGAATCGCAGCGCCGAGCGGCTCTACGGGTGGACGCGGGAGGAAGCCCACGGCAGGATGGTGCGGGAGTTGTTGAAGACGAGCGGTGGGCGGGATCGCTCTTTGAAGGCGCAGTTGACGACACTCCAGACTGGCGAATGGTCCGGCGAGATTCAGGCGCTCACCAAGGACGGTCGGGAACTGACCGTGCAGAGCCGCTGGACCTTGTTGCGGGGAAATGCCGGCCAGCCAACGGCCTTTCTCGTCACGCACACCGACCTGACGGAGAAGAAACTGCTCGAAGCCAAGTTCCTCCGCGCCCAGCGGCTGGAGAGCATCGGCGCTTTGGCCGGGGGCGTCGCGCACGATTTGAACAACGTTTTCACGCCCATACTGGTTTCCGCCCAGATGCTCGATGGTCGGGTGGCCGCTCCGGAAGACCAGAACATGCTGGCGCTGCTGCAAAACAGCGCCCGGCGCGGGGCGGAGATGGTCAAGCAAATCCTGACCTTTGCCCGCGGGACGACCGCGAGCGATGGCGTGGTGCAAATCAAACACCTCGTCCGCGATATCGAACGCATGGCGCGGGAGACGTTTCCCCGCCAAATCCAGGTGCGCACCAACCTGCCACGTGACCTCTGGTCCGCCCGCGGCGATGCGACGCAGTTCCATCAGGTTTTGATGAATCTGTGTATCAACGCCCGCGACGCCATGCCCCAAGGCGGCATCCTGAAAATGGAGGCGGCGAATTTCCAGGCCAGCGGCTCGACTTCCTGTGGGGCGGCAACCGTGCCGGCGGGTTCCTATCTTGAACTGACTGTCAGCGACACGGGGACCGGCATGCCCCCCGAAGTGTGCCAGCGCATCTTCGAACCCTTCTTCACCACCAAGGACCCCGGCAAGGGTACCGGCTTGGGTCTGTCCACGGTTCTGTCTATCGTCCAAGCACACGGGGGATTCCTCGACGTTCGTAGCGAGGTGGGTGTCGGCACGCGGTTCCAAATCCTGTTGCCGGCAGACCGCCTCGCGCAGGATGCCGTCGCCCAGCCGAAGCTCGAACCGCCACCCCACGGCAACGGCGAAACGATCCTGGTCGTGGATGACGAATCGGTCATTCGAGAGATCGTCAAGACCACGCTGGAGGCCCATGGCTACGAAGTGTTGCTGGCAGGCGAAGGCGCCGAGGCCATTGCCCTCTACGCGGCGAATCGGGGCAACGTAGCGCTTGTGATCACGGACATGGTCATGCCATTCATGGATGGCGCAGCAACCATCCGGGCGTTGCGAAAGCTCGATCCCAAGGTGCGGTTGTTGACCGTCAGCGGGGCCGTGGACCAGCAGAAGGCCAGCCGCATGGCCGATGACGATCAGATCCCCTTCCTGCCCAAGCCCTACTCGTCGCACAGCTTGTTAACGACCATTCACCGGTTGATCAGCGCGCCGGCGAATTGACTCGGCTTCCGTCGTCACAAACAAACCAAGCCGTCGCACGGCCTGTCGAGGTAACTCGCCTGCGCGAGCCTCAGCGCACCAGAGGTCATTCTTCAGCCGAATCGCAGGCGCACTTCGAACGGTCCAATCACCCGCCCAGTCTCCCGGCGAGTCGGAGCGCGAACAGCGCGTGAGCCATAGATTCTGCAGGCCCAGTATCCAGCGCACTCGAATCACGCCTCACTGACCAGCGTAGACTCGCAGCAATGTTTTGAATCTTCATCGAAAGCATTACTAAAGTCTGTACACAAGCTGCCGATGGGGCAGGTGTCGAATTGTATTCGAGTTGTATGTCCGACGCCGCGAGCAGAGCCAAAGCAAGAGGAAGAGGGCGTCCGCATTGCTTGGGCCTGACCCGATTTGGCGGGGGCCCCCGAGCTCGTCCTGCGGACGCCCCTCAATCTCACTGCTTGGCTTGCCGCTGGCCCTTGGGATCGCATTCACCACCGCAAACCCTTCACGAAGACATCTGATGAAGACAACATTGAGCACACGGTTGATGGCGGGCTTTCTCCTGGCCGGCACGATCACGCTGGTGGTAGGCGTGTTGGGCTGGGGCGGCGTGGGCAAGATGAAGGCGCTGCTTGATACCTCGGCGCACACCCAGGAAATCGCCAAGACATTCCTGCAGCGGGAGATTGACCACCTCAACTGGGTGAGGAAGGTCGGGCTGTTTCAGCGGGACGAGCGCGTAACGCGACTGGAGGTTGAGAAAGACCCACACAAGTGCGGCTTGGGCTCGTGGTATTACGGTGAAGGCCGCGCACAGGCCGAGGCGGCGATGCCAGACCTCCGTCCACTCCTGGCAAAACTGGAAGCCCCCCACAAGCGTCTTCACGAGTCTGCGGTCGAACTCGAGAAGCTGCTCGCCGCCGGCAAGGAGTCACGGCAACAGGCGCTGGACTACTACAATAACAACACCTGCGCAGTGCTGGTGGAGATCCAGCAGATTTTCGGGGACTTGCGTCCCGTGGTGACACAGCACGCTGCGGACGGAGAGAAGGAAGCCCTGTCCAAGGGACGGACGATCAAGCTAACCGCCCTGTTTACTTCGGTCGGCGGGCTGGGGTTGGCCGTCTGCCTTGGCCTCCTGCTCAGCCATCGAATCAGCAAACCTATCAGGAAGGCCGCCGGGCAAATATCAACGGGGGTCGCGGAAACCAGCGCTGCGGCTGGCCAGGTTTCCACGGCGAGCCAGTCGCTGGCCGAAGGCGCCAGCGAGCAAGCCGCATCCATCGAAGAAACCAGCGCGTCTTTGGAAGAACTCTCCAGCATGACCCGGCGCAACGCACAGAATGCCGGCCAGGCCAATACCCTCGTCAAGCAAGCGCGCGACACCGCCGAGCGCGGGGCCGGTGATGTCCAAGCCATGGGCGTTGCCATGCAGGCTATCAAGGATAGCAGTGATGACATCGCCAAGATCATCCGGACCATTGATGAAATTGCGTTCCAAACGAACCTCCTCGCGCTCAATGCCGCGGTCGAAGCGGCGCGGGCGGGCGAGGCGGGCATGGGTTTTGCCGTGGTCGCCGACGAAGTCCGCGCCCTTTCGCATCGCAGTGCTCAGGCTGCCAAGGAGACGACCGCCAAGATCGAAGGCGCGATCAGTCGGACGGCCCAAGGCGTGGCCATTAGCGATAAAGTCGCGCGAGCCCTGACGGACATCGTCACGCAGGTTCGGCAGGTGGATGAACTGGTCGCCGAAGTGGCCTCGGCCTCGAAGGAACAGACGCAAGGGATCACTCAGATCAGTAACGCCGCCAACCAGATGGACAAGGTGACTCAGAATAACGCTGCCAATGCTGAGGAGAGCGCAGCGGCGGCTGAGGAACTGAACGCCCAAGCGGAAACGATGAAAGCGTCTGTCCACGCTTTGCTGGAACTTGTGGACGGCACTACGGCGACCGCCTCTGCCTCGACCTCCGCGTTCGCAAGTCGCAACCGAAACGGCTTTGCCACGAAACCGATCGCCGGGGGCCGACGAGTGCCTCTGGAAAGAAGGCGTCCGCTTGTTTCGACGATGTAACTCCTCTAACTTCGCCGCGTGATCTGCGACGCGGCGTTGGACGATTTGCTCCAAAAGGTCTGGGACGGCGGGCGCATCGCGCCGGCCGAGGCCCGGCGTTTGTACGATTTGCCTCTCGAAGAACTCGGCGCACTGGCGGATCGGCGGCGACAACTCGCCAAGGCCAAGGCATACGATGGGCGCGGCAACGACGTCGTCACCTACATTGTGGACCGCAACGTCAACTACACGAACGTTTGCAACGTTTACTGCAAGTTCTGCGCGTTCTACCGCACCGAGAAGGACGCCGACGCCTACGTGATTTCGCACGAGGAGATGGACCGCAAGATCGAGGAGACGATCGCGCAGGGCGGCACGCAGTTACTCCTCCAAGGCGGCCATCACCCGAAGCTGACCAAGCAGTGGTACCTCGATCTGCTCAGCCACATGAAGGCGAAGTTTCCGCAGATCAACCTCCACGGCTTCAGCCCGAGCGAGTTCATCCACTTCCGCAAAGTATTCAACGAACCGCTGGAGAAGCTCATCGCCGATTTCAAGGCCGCCGGCCTGGGCTCAATCCCCGGCGGCGGCGCGGAAATCCTCGTAGACCGCGTTCGCCAGCGTGTTGCCCCGCTCAAGGCCATGACCGACGAATGGCTCGAAGTGATGGACGTGGCGCACCGGCTGGGGCTCTTCACCAGCGCCACGATGATGTTCGGCCACGTTGAAACCGTGGAGGACCGCATCGAGCACTTGGACCGCTTGCGCGTGCAGCAGGACAAGTCCCTTCAGCGTGTTTCCCAACAGCGTACTTCCGGCATCCTGCCGGAAGACCCAACTTCCAGCGAAGGTACAGCATCGGAACAGAGTGATCTGCGGGCTGGAAGCACCGCAGCACGCTGTGGGCATTTCACCGCGTTCATCGGCTGGACGTTTCAACCGGAGAACACGAAGCTCCGCGCCACGACCGTTGGCGCACACCAATACCTTCGCACGCAGGCCCTGGCCCGCATATACCTCGACAACTTCGAGAACGTGCAAAGCTCCTGGGTCACACAAGGGCCGGCCATCGGGCAGATTGCGCTCAAGTTCGGCGCGAACGACCTCGGCAGCATCATGATCGAGGAAAACGTCGTGAGCCAGGCCGGCGCGACCTTCCGCATGTCCGTGGCCGACATGCACCGGCTCATCGGCGATTTCGGCTACGAGCCGCGCCAGCGGGACAATTGGTATCGGCTGGTGAGTTGAGCGGTTAGTTCGATGAGCACGCCACAGCTTTCTCTCGACGGCCTCTTTCCGCCCGAAATAGCTTGTCTTCAACCAGGCGGATTGTTCCCATCCCGCCGCGATATCGCACCAAACAAACGCAAAATGCCGTTGATATGAATACCCGACTGCTATCTGTTCTCCTCCTCGCCACACTGCTGGCCGTTCCCGGCTTCGCCCGCGCCGCCGACGAACCCAGCGCCGCCGCCAAGGACCTCAAGGAACTCGTCACCAAAGTCCAGGCGAAGTTGAAGGCCGGTGACCGGACCGAGGAGAAGTTCGCGGACGAGTTGAAGGAGTTCGACGGACTCCTCGCCAAGTACAAGGACGAAAAGACGGACGACGTGGCCCAAATCCTCATGATGAAGGCCCAGTTGTATTCCCAAGTGTTCGAGAATGAGCAAAAGGGCAAAGAACTGTCCGAGCAATTGAAGAAGGACTTTCCGGACAGCAAGGCTGCCGGCCATCTCAAAAAACAGGAAGCGGCCGAGAAAATCCGAAGCAGCCTGGTCGAGGGGGCGAAGTTTCCCGACTTCGACGAAAAGGATCTGCAGGAGAAACCGCTCAATCTGGCCGCTTACAAAGGCAAGGTGGTGCTCGTGGACTTCTGGGCCACATGGTGTGGACCGTGTGTGGGCGAGTTACCCAACGTGCTGGCGGCTTACGAGAAGCACCACGCCGCCGGGTTCGAGATCGTCGGCATCAGCCTCGACAGCGACAAGGCGAAGCTGGAGAAGTTCATTGAGACCAAGAAAATGCCCTGGCAACAATACTTCGACGGCAAGGGCTGGGAGAACAAGCTGGCGGGCAAGTACGGCGTGAACAGCATCCCGGCGACGTATCTCCTCGACGGCGAGGGCAAGATCATTGCCAAGAACCTGCGGGGCGAGGCGCTCGAAGAAGCGGTCGCCAAGGCGCTGGAGAAAAAGTAACCGACCGAAGACTCATTGACGCACGGCGCGGAGCAATCCGCGCCGTTGCGCTTTCAGGACTGGGCTGTGCTGGGCTTCAAAGGCACGTTCTCCCGCCCGGCTACTGTGCAGATCACGCCGCGCTGAATGTGCCTAAGCCTGCCTAAGGAGGACACGGGGCGCCGCCGGCAAGCTGCCAATGCGCCACTGAGTAACCGGGTGAGCATCGGTTGAAAGGTGCGTTGCCAAAGCCACTGGAGTCCGGCCAATCGGGTCAGTGCGCACCGCACTGATCCCTCGGACGAGCGCGGGAAACGCCGGAAAGAAGTCCCTCCAAGTCGAAACCGGTCTCGGGCTTGCGGGGGAAACCCTTTGACCTGTGCGGGCGACATTGTTTAGCGTGGCCCACACGGTCGGCGCGTTGTGCAACGTCCCGGCAGTTGATGAACGATACGGTCACAAGTTCCACGCGCATCCGGTACCCCTCGGGCTTCCGGGCACGGCGAGGCTTGAACTGGTTCGTCCTCGGCCTCATGTATGCCTCCTACTACATGTGCCGCTACAACTTCCGGTTCGCCACGCCGGGCATGGTCCAGGAGTTCGGGTTTAACAAGAGCGACATCGCAGACATCCTGAGTGTCTGGTCCATCGCCTACGGGACGGGGCAGCTTGTGAACGGACTGCTGACCGACCGGATTGGCGGTCGAACGGCGATGGTCATCGGGGCGTTGGGCACGGTTGCCCTCAATCTGGTGTTCGGATTCGCCTCGTTCGTCGGGACGTTTTCCACCTTCGCGCTGATCTGGCTGTTGAACGGCTGGTTTCAATCGTTTGGCGCGCCCGGCATGGTCAAGATCAACGCGGCGTGGTTCGATCGCACGGAGCGAGGCACGTTCACTGGGGTTTTCGGTTTCATGATCCAGATGGGCCAGGTGGCGATCAATAACCTGGCGCCGGTCATCCTGGCGGGGTTCACCGTTGGCACGTGGGTCGTGGCCCAGGGCGATTGGCGCTGGCTGTTCCGCATCCCGCCGCTGTTCACCGCGGCCATGGTAATCCTGGTTGTGCTGATCCCGAAGGAAACGCCCGAAGAAGCCGGATTCCCGGGCGTGGTCCGCGATGGCGATGGCTCGACCGACTCGACCGTGCGGGTCAGCCTCAAGGAGTCTTTTGTCACGATTTTTACGCATCCGCTGGTGTGGTTCTACGCAGTGGCGTACGCCTGCACCGGCGCGGTGCGCAACAGTTCGGACCAGCTTGCCGTGCTCTATTTCGTGGAGCAGCTCCATCTCGATCTGGCGAAGAAGCCGCCGGCGGTGTTCTACACGATGAACCTGATGCCCTTGGTGGCCGTGGTGGGTTCATTCACGGCGGGCTGGGTTTCGGACAAGCTCTTCCGAGGGCATCGCTCGCCGGTGGCGATGACGTTGTATTACTTCGAAAGCTTGGTGATCCTTTGTGCGGCGCTGGTGATCTACATGGGGATCGTCGGGCCGACGCCGGGCGGCATCTTCCTAGGTTGCCTGTTCCTGATCCTGGTGTCACTCACCGCCAACTCCACCCACGCCATCGTGGGCGCAGCGGCCCCGATGGACATCGGCGGACGCAAGATGGCCGGCTTCGCCCTCGGCGTGATTGACTCTTTCCAATACTACGGAACAGCCATTGCGCTGCCGCTCACCGGACGGCTCATTGACCATTACGGCTGGGGTGTGTGGTACCCGACGATGGCGGGGTTTGGTTTCATCGGCGGTTGCGCCATGTGGCTGGTCATGCGCAAGCAACGGAGGCTGGCGCGGCAAGCGGCGCTGGTGTAAACCGGGCGGGTGCAGACCATGAGCCCCGCATATCGGATCGTTCGCGCCTGCAACCATTAACCAGAGACAGACCATGACTGAACCAACTCCCAAGCCCACCACTCTCACGCGCCGACAATTCGTCACGGGCGCCAGCGCCGCCGCGCTTTCTTTCACTGTGCTCCAGCCGTCGCTGGCTCTGGGCGCGGAGGCAAACTCGAAACTCAACATCGGCCTCATCGGCTGCGGTGGGCGTGGCAAGTGGATCGCGGACCTGTTCATGAAGCACGGCGGGTACAACCTCGCTGCCGTCGCAGACTATTTCCCCGACGCGGCCAACGGTGCCGGCGACAAATTCAACGTGCCCGCGGGCATGCGATTCACGGGCTTGAACGGCTACAAGAAGCTCTTGGAGCAGAAGCTTGACGCAGTAGTCATCGAAACCCCGCCATATTTCCATCCGCAACAGGCGGCGGATGCCGTGGACGCCGGCAAGCACGTCTATCTGGCCAAGCCCATCGCGGTGGATGTGCCCGGTTGCCGGACGGTGGAGGAATCAGGCCGGCGTGCCACGTCGAAGAAGCTCTGTTTCTTGGTGGACTTCCAGACGCGCGCCCATCCGTCTTATCAGGAAGCGGTCAAGCGCGTGCAGACCGGAATGATTGACCGCGTCATCTCCGGCGAGGCCAGTTACCTGTGCGGACCGACTTGGCGGCACATGGACCGGCTGCTCCGTGAAGACCCAAAGAACCCGGAAGTCCGCCTGCGGGCCTGGGGCGTGGATCGGAAGCTCAGCGGTGACGTGATCACGGAGCAGAACATCCACGCGCTCGACGTGGCCACGTGGTTTCTGGATGCAGCGCCGTTGCGGGCTTACGGAACGGGCGGCCGGGCGCGTGATTTTGTCGGCGACTGCTGGGACCATTTTGCGTGCGTGTTCTACTTCCCGAAGGACATCGTGGTGAGCTTCCACTCGAAACAGGTGGGCTCGGGCATTGACGACATCCTGTGCCGGGTCTATGGCGATAAGGGCTTTGCCGACACCCACTACTTCGGCAAAGTAATGGTCCGCTCCGACGATGACCTGTTCAACGGCGGCGAAATGACCAACCTCTACCGCGACGGTGCGGCCACCAACATCGCCACCTTTCACGACAGCATCACAAAGGGCGACTTCTCCAACCCAACCGTCGCGCCGAGCGTTCGTAGCAACCTGACCACCATTTTGGGCCGCACCGCGGCCTACAAACGTGCGGAGGTCACCTGGGAACAGATGATGAAGGACAATGAGAAGTGGGAGGTCAGCCTGGATGGTTTGAAGACGTGATCGGCGGGATCGCAGCCTGCCGCCGCCGCGGCGCACATCATAGAGTCGCAGGCGGGGCGATTTCAGTTTAACTGTTCCAACCGTCTGCTGGTCGCAGCGCCCCTGAAATGGCGGAGTTTCACCTTGCGACTCCTCTGGGGGCTAACTAGGTTCCCGCGCAAACCTGCAGCGGCGCGACCTATGCAAACTACCACCGAGATGGGGTACAACACGAAGGTCGAGGGCGACGTGGTCGTCACTCGGCTGGACGCCGCTTTGAACTGGTTCCGCAAGAACTCGATCTGGCCGATGCCGATGGGTTTGGCCTGCTGCGCCATTGAGCTCATGGGCACGGGCGCCAGCCGCTACGATATCTCCCGCTTCGGGATGGAGGTCATGCGCTTTTCCCCGCGCCAGTCGGACGTGATGATCGTCGCCGGGACGGTGACCTACAAGATGGCCACGGTGGTGAAGCGGCTTTACGACCAGATGGCCGAGCCCAAATGGGTCATCGCGATGGGCGCGTGCGCCTCAACCGGGGGCATGTATCGCAGCTATTCGGTGCTCCAGGGCGTGGACCAGATCGTGCCCGTGGATTTCTACGTCGCTGGCTGCCCGCCGCGGCCTGAAGCCCTGCTCGACGCCCTGATCAAGCTTCAGGGAAAGCTCATGCGTGAACCGCTGCTGGCCACGTTGAAGAAACCCGGCCCGGCGTTGCCGCCCGGAAAGTAGCTTTAGCCACGGATGAACACAGATTCTCGAACGCAGAGACGCACAGACGCCGAGTTAGAGCGTCGTGCAGCCAGCAGGGAAACCTTCCCACAGAACTGCCGTGTAGTAGTAGAAAGCATGGTTGATCCACTCAACCCGAGCCAACGGTACGAGCGGCAGATAGACCCACCATATCTCGTCGGGCAGGTAACGCGGATGAAAGGCGTCGTTGGTTGCCCATGCAACCGGGCCCGTGCTGAGGACGTACAGAGGCAGGCAAATCGCCAGCCACAACGTCGCGACTTTGACGCGGCGAGGAACGCGTACCTTTTCGAGCGATGCTTTCATGCGTCCATTCTGGCTGCCAGAACGCAGCGTAACACCACGTCCGTTTGTCAGGCAACTCAATGACTTCACAGGAACTCGCCAAGCAACTGCGCGCCAAGTTCGGAGAACTCCTCTCCGAGCCAACGGAGTTCCGTGGCGAGGTGACAATTGAGATTGTGGATGCCGAACGGATCGTCGAGGTCTGCGGATTCGCGAAGAAGGAGTTGGGCTTCGATTTCCTCGTGGACATCTCCAGCGTGGACAACTATGGCGACGACCCGCGCTGGCTGATCGTTTACGAGCTTTACGGCGTCGCCCACTGCTGCTACCTGCGCCTTCGAACCCGCGTAAGCGAGGAGAAATCCGAGCTGCCGACCGTCACCGGCGTCTGGCGAACCGCCGAGTGGCACGAGCGCGAGATCTACGACATGATGGGAATCCGGTTTCGCAACCACCCGGATTTGCGTCGAATCATCATGTGGGAAGGCTACCCGTATCATCCGCTGCGCAAGGACTTCCCCGTCGCCGGCAAGCCGACGGAAGTGCCGGACGTGGCGTTCACAAAAGCCGCGCCCATCGAAGGCGGGCCGTTTGTCACCACGCCGGGCGGGAAAGATGCCGTTGAGCGCGAGCCACGGGTGAGGTCGCCGGAGGATTGAGCTATGGGCACATTCAACGTCGGTTGCCTCATTAAGAATCCAGTGAATCGCGAAAAGGCGGTGGAAATCCCGCGCCTGATGGTGGACACCGGCAGCGAAGCTACTTGGATCCCACGGAAGCTCCTGGAGCAAATCGAGGTGAAGCCAGAAAAGCGACAGACCTTTCAGATGGCGAACGGCCAGTTTGTCTATCGCGACGTTGGCTACGGCATCATCCGCGTCGGCCAGCGGGAAACGGTGGACGAGATCGTTTTCGCTGAGAAGGGCGACTATGTGTTGCTAGGGGCGCGGGCGATGGAGGGACTGTTGCTCTGGGTGGATCCCAAGAACAAAAAGCTGATCGAGATTGAAGCGTCTCCGGTCGCGAAGGTCGTCGTGCCCGGGAGAGTTCCGCCGGGTAAAGACCAGCCGCTTTCGACCGGCATGGTGATTCAAGGACATGGAGGTCCGCCTCCTGTCGTCGAAGCTGAATCCTCAACGAGGCGTCGCCGAAAGCCCCGCAAGACGTGAATCCTCATGCCTGACGTTCGCGACATCGAGTTCAAAGACAACGCTGGGTGCGCTGCAGCGGCGACGGAAGACCTTGCCGACGTGCAGGGCGAGAAGATGGTCCTGAACATGGGACCGTCGCATCCGTCCACGCACGGCGTGCTGCGCATCGTGCTGGAACTCGATGGCGAGGTCATCGCCAAGGCGACGCCCGACATCGGTTACCTCCACCGGGGCGACGAGAAGATCGCCGAGAACATGACCTACACCCAGTTCATCCCTTACACGGATCGGCTGGATTACCTCGCGCCGCTGGCGAATAACGTCGCCTACGCGCTGGCGGTCGAGAAGCTCCTCGGCATCCACGACAAGCTCCCTCCGCGCTGCCAATATCTCCGCGTGATCTGCGCCGAGCTGGCGCGCATCTCATCGCACCTACTCGGCGTCGGCTGTTTCGCGATGGACGTGGGCGCGATGACGGTGTTCCTGATCACCTTCACCGAGCGCGAGAAGATTCACAACCTGGCCGAAGCCCTTTCCGGCGCGCGGTTCACGACCAGCTACACGCGCATCGGCGGCGTTTCGCGGGACACGCCGCCCGGCTGGTGCGAGGCCGTCCGCAAGTTCCTCAACGAGGTCGTGGTCAACATCGCCGAGGTCGAGACGCTGCTCACGCGGAACAAGATCTGGATTGATCGCACGAAGGACGTGGGCGTCATCTCGAAAGAAACCGCGCTGGATTTCGGGCTCACCGGTCCAAACCTGCGCGCCAGCGGCGTGGATTACGATTTGCGCAAGGCGCAGCCGTACCTGTGCTACCCCGATTTGAAGTTCGACGTGCCACTCGGTGAAGTCGGCGATAGCTACGACCGTTACCTGGTGCGCATGGAGGAAATGCGCCAGAGCGTGCGCCTCGTCCACCAGTGCCTCGACAAAATCCCCGGCGGCTTCGACAACGCGACGAGAGAACCGGTGTGCGTGAGCGATGGCAAGATCGTGCTGCCGCCGAAGCACAAGGTGATGTCGAGCATGGAAGAACTGATCCACCAGTTCATGCTCGTGACACAGGGCGTGAATTGTCCGCCTGGCGAGGTTTACTTCGGGCACGAGAATCCGAAGGGCGAGTTGGGCTTCTACATCCACAGTCGCGGCGGCGGCACGCCCTACCGGCTGAAGATCCGCTCGCCGTCCTTTTGCAACCTGAGCATCCTGTCGCACCTGCTGCCCGGACACATGATGAGCGACACGACGGCGATCCTGGGCTCGTTTGACTTCGTGATGGGGGAGTGTGACCGATGAGCTTCGTCATGCCAGCCCAGCTTGAAGCCGAGATTGACGAACTGATCACGCATTATCCCGTGAAGCGCAGCGCGTCGCTCATGCTGCTGCACGCGATCCAGGAGCACTTCGGGTGGATTTCGCAGGAAGCGGTCGAGTGGACGGCGAAGAAACTCGGCCTGCAACCGATCAACGTTTACGAACTCGTAACGTTCTACCCTATGTTCCGGCAGCAGCCGGTCGGGAAATACCAGATCAAAGTCTGCCGCACGTTGAGCTGTGCGCTGGGCGGTTCGTATCAGCTCCACAAACACTTTTGCGAAAAACTGGGCCTCGACGCGCACAAGCACGGCCCGCAGACGACGAAGGACGGCAAGTTCACGGTCGAGTTCGTCGAATGCCTCGCCAGTTGCGGCACCGCGCCGGTCATCATGGTGAACGACGATTTCCATGAAAGCGTGAGCCAGGCGAAGGCGGATGAGATTCTCGGAGGCTGTAAATGAAGGGACTTCTCTTCTCACCTGTCATTCTTGCTGCCGCTTTTGCGTCACTGGCTGTCTCTATACTGACTGGGTGTGGTCAATCTGATAAAGCAGCAATCCGCACTTGTTTCGCAGATTATCAAAGTGCACTTGAAAGAAAGGACGGCCAAGCAGCAGCTGCTCTGGTATCGAAACAAACCATGTCCTTCTATGGTAGCATCCTGAAACTGGTTTTGAATGGCGATGAAACCACCGTCAGAAACCTGAAGTTTTACAGAAAGATGATGGTGCTTCAGATCAGGCACGAGGCTCCGCAGATACAGAATATGGCCGGATCGAATTTCGTAGCCTTCTTGGTCAGCAAAGGCTGGGTGGGAACCGAAGCCGCCCCCAACGTCAAGCTTGGCGGGATTTCCTTCGAGGGAAAGGCAGCCAAGGCTGCTGTGCAGGTCAATGGTGAAGAAACGCCTGCGACATTTCTTTTCTTCAGGGAAGGCAACTCTTGGAAATTCGATCTCACGTGGCCGGCACTGAGACTCGAGCACCTAATGGAGGAAAAACAGAAGCAATCGCCTATCAGCGAGGATGACGCGATCATTCAAGTGCTGGAAATGCGGTCAGGAAGGACCGTAAGCAAGAACGTCTGGCAGCCGTTGAAGCCGAAATGAGTGATCCGGTGCAAATCGAAAATGCCGAATGGCTGCCCGACATGGATT
>CAZWJC010000165.1:0-15898 GCA_964634255.1 uncultured Verrucomicrobiota bacterium
GGCTAGGTCTGATGGCGCATCCACTCAAGCGCGATGTGTGACCATCATGGGCGCAGTGCCCGGTGGGCAATGTGGACAACGCCGAGTCGAATCAGGGGCGCACCAGCACTTTACCCAGCACATCCCGTGAGCGCAGTTTCGCGAAAGCGGCGGCGGCCTGATCAAGCGGATAGACCGAATCAACCACCGGCTTGAGCCTGCCTGCAGCGGCCCATTCGAGCGTGGCTTGGATGTCCGCCCGGCTGCGGCTGTAACTGCCCACGAGCCTTTGCTGCTTGACGAAGAGCGGCCAGATGTTCAGCGAAATCTCGCGCCCGGCCGTCGCGCCGCAGGTGACGATCGTCCCGTTGCGCGCCAAGCAGTCGAAACATTTCACCAACACGTCGCCCCCGACGTGTTCTACGACCAGGTCCACGCCGCGTTTGTTCGTCAGCTTGCGAACCTCCGCGGGCCAGGTCTTGCTCGTGGAATCCATGGCGAAGTCCGCGCCCAGCTTCAAGGCGAGCGCCCGTTTGGTTTCGGTCGAACCGGTGCTGATGACCTTTGCGCCAAGCTGCTTCGCGATCTGGATGGCCGCCGACCCGACCCCGCTGGACGCGCCGATGGCAAGCACCCAATCGCCCGCCCGCACCTCCGTACGGTTCGTGAGCATGTGCATGGCCGTGCTCCCGGCCAACGTGAGTGCGGCAGAAGTCTCGCAATCCACGCCCGCTGGCAAGCGAACGAGTGCGCGTGCCGGCACAACGACTTGCTCCGCGAAGCCGCCGTCTCGCTGGACGCCGAGCATGAAGCTGTTCAGACAGAGCGATTCGTCGCCCGCTCGACAGAACTCGCACTCGCCGCAAAACAAATTGGACTGGATGGCGACACGGTCGCCGGGTTTCCACAAATCCACATTCGCGCCGGTTTCCGAAACCTCGCCCGCGATCTCGCCGCCGGGCGTGCGGGGAAGCTGAATCGGAATTGGCAAGCCGGCTTCCTCCGTCCAGAGATCGAGACGGTTCAGGCCGCAGGCGCGCACGCGCACGACGACTTCATCCGGGCCGGGTTTTGGCGCGGGCACGTCGCGCAGTTCAAACGTTCCCGGTTTCCCGTGGGCGATGAGTTGGAATGCTTTCATAAAGGACTTCGTTCAAAAGCCGAGCCGCGGAGCGCGGACAGCCTTGTCCGCCAGTTCGAGGTGCTGACCGATTCACGCGCAATCGTTCGCCTGGCACGGTCCATCCCGCCTGTCATCTGGCGAATCACAGTAACCACAGCGCAAGTTCTTGAAGCGTGGCGATCTCGCGGGTGATGGCAAAACCGGTCGGCACTGGCTTGCGCTCGGGGTTGAACCAGCAGGTGTCCAACCCGTAGTTCACGCCACCTACGATGTCGGAACCCCAATTGTCGCCGATCATCAAGACCTCCGTCCTGGACGGGTTGCCCAACCGCGCGAAGGTCACGTCAAAGAACTCTGGGGCCGGCTTGGCCGTGCCGATCTCCTCCGAAATGATGATCTCGGCGATGCAGTCGCGGATGGCGGAGCGCTCGAAGCGGCGGCGTTGCACCGCGCTCAGGCCGTTGGTGACGATCGCCAGGCGATACCTGGATTGCAGGGCTTGAACCACCTCCAACGCACCGTCCAGGAGTTCGGCGCAATCCGCGATGGCATCGAGGTAGCGGGTGCTGAAATCCGCGGGCGAGTGATCCACGTCGATGGATTGGAACAACAGCTCGAAGCGGCGCACCTTCAGGACATCGGGCGTGATTTGCCCGCGCTCCAAGGCCTGCCACACCTCGTGGTTGAAGCGCCGGTAAGCGGCCAGATGCTCCGGTTGAAACGCCACGCCGATCTGCTGCAAAGCGCCAGCGAGCGCCGTGCGTTCGGCGCGGTCGTAGTCAAACAGCGTCCCGTCGGCATCGAAGAGCAACCACCGGTAGCGCTGGGAGTGTCTTAGTTCAACCATGCGCCGCCATGCAAAACGGTTTTCGCGGGCGGCGCAACTCCTTTGCGTTGGGACGGCTGACCAAACGCAGAGACGCAAAGGGCGCGGAGTTTCGCAGAGCGACTTTTTCTCTGCGTTCCTCAGCGTTCTCCGCGCCTCTGCGTTGCTACAGTCTTGGTATTCCGGGCGACTGCCAGACTGAACACGTTGCTGCGGCTGGGACAGCCGCGCGCCGGGGGGTCACGAGTCGGACCCACGGCTATTCACGTCGCATCCCTTTGGGATTGCGAGCCGTCTCACACCCACTCCGTGTCGCGTCCCGGAAATCAGCCAGGAACCTCTACTTGGTCGTCGTCCAGACCCAATCGCCTGTATCCGAATCCTTGCCCGGCGTGCCGCCCTCGTCCTTCTCATTCCAGCCAATCGAGTAGAGCAGAAACTGGCCGTCGTCGGTGCGGCGGTACTTGAGCGGTTGGCCGCCGATGACGTCTGGCGGCAGCTTCTCCACGAACTGCGGCAACAGGGCGTCGAGGTTCGCGGGATAGCCACCGTGCGCAAGGCGATACCGCTCCAAACCGCAGACGATGAGCGCTTGGTTGACCAGAGTCTGGTTGCGGGCGGTGGTTCGGGTTGCCCGCGCGTAATTCGGCAGGGCGATGGTGGCTAGAATCGTATATGGAGAGCGATGGGTGGCGAGGCGTTCGAGTTCGCGGTTGGCGGCTTCTGCCGCGCCAGGCTTGATAATCCAGTGCTCCGTGTCAAAGGATTCGGTGGCAGTGATGGTGGAGGATACTGCGAGATTCTGGTAGAGCCAACCCTGCGGGGCGACTTTCAATAGCAGGTACACCGGATCAGTAATCCGCGTCCAAAGGTTAATCCCGGAGTGGCCGAAGAAGACTCTGGCCAGCTCCCCTGCGGAGGAAGTTTCGATCGTATAGCGAACGGCGGCAGGCTCCATGCGAAAGGACTCCGCGACCGCAGATAGGACGTTGATTTCCTGAAGCTGTTTCTGAAGCGCGACCAACTCCGGCTCGCGCCACGCCTGGAGTCGGAAGCCTTCAGCGATGATTCCCGCATCAAGTCCTTTGATAGCGACATCAATCATGGCAGCCACCAGAGTGGTGGGCTTGGCAGCAAGAAGACGACGCAGCTCGAAGTTGAGCGAGAGTTCGCGGAAGGCCTGATCCGATCGGCCGAGCAGGAGGCAGCATTGCGCCCGCTGGGCGGCGGTTTGCGCCAGATTGCGAATGGCCACGAAGTTGACGATGGGAATTTCAAACGGTCGCCGGTAGTCATCGTCCATCCGAATGTGGGGACGCTTGAGCGCTTCGCGGATCAAATCGAGATGCATACACGGGTCGCTCCCATTCAGGTATTCCTCAGCGGAGAGCGTGGGATTGGGGGCGAGCAGTAGTCGGTACGATTCCGCTTCTCCATCGGCCTCGATTCGCAGACGGCCCAAGTCGGCGGCGAACAGGCTGGTGGGCAATGCGCTCGAAAGGTTGGTGGTGTCACACGGTCGGTCAGTCTGGAGCACGATTCGCGCGGGTTTGATCTGACTCAGTGGTTGGCGAGTGAGTGACGCGCCTCCCCCCACCGCCGCTACGCTCGGGCCGACGATGGCCTGCACCAATTCGCCGAGACGCTCCGACGCGCCCGGCGTGTCGAATGCAACGACGGCATCCGCCTTGTTCGTGGCACCCGAGCGAGTCGGAACAACAACCACGCGGGCCAACAGAACTGGTCCGTTGGAGCCGTTGCGCTTCGCCAATTCCATCAAGGCCGTGCTTGTGCCCACCTTCAGTTTCATCTCCTCAGGCAGGTTCGCACCCGGTTTGGGTTTGATGAACCACTCGGCCATCTTCGGCGCCTTGATGATGTTCTCGTCGTCCGGGATGGGCGCGGGGATGCAAGTTGTCCAGTCCAGGAGTTCGCCTTTGGCAGCGAGGTCGCGTTTGCATTGCTCCCAAGCGCGTTTGCCACGCCAGTTCTCTACGGCGTAGAAGATGGCGAGCAGGGTGGCAAGAATTGCCACCCCAACCAATGTCCGGCGCATCGTCCGCCAGGTGAAGAACCATTGGCAGAAACGACGGGTTAGCGGCAGATAGACCAGGAAGGCAAGAGCCAGAAGGTGAACTACCACGAAAGCGATCCATTCGCCCATCCCGCTTGGCCACCGGTTTTGCCGCGGCGGCGTTTGGGCAATGTCAACCCAACTCCGCGCGATAACGGCTGTGGCAAGCGCTCCAATGATCATGAAAAGCCACCAGAAGATGCGCCGGACGAGGCTTCGCTTGGCAGGGGCGGATGGACTTGGGTTCGTATCCATGGGGATCAATTCAGTTCAGGCGCACAGCAGTCCCAACCGGCGTTCACTCCGTGGTTGCTCGGCCGCCTTGCCGCGGGGCGGCTCGGCCGGTGCGGGCTGCGGCGGCGGGCCGATCAGTTCGGCGAGCAGCCGCTGTTGCTCGGCGAAGGCCATCCGCAACTCAGCCGGCGAAGTATTGGACTTGGCGAGCGTGGGTCGCGCCGGTTCGGTTTGAGCCAGATTGAAGACCGCCAGTATCACCCACGCGGCGGCCAAAACCGTCCACGTCCGGCGGCAGGGCCAGATCAATTCCAGCCAGAGCTTCCGGCAAAGGGCTTGAGAACAACAAAGACACCAAGACGCGAAGTCTTTAGACTCACTTTGTGTCTTTGTTTCTTTGTTGTGAATCTCCGCCACCACGGCGTGACGGATGCGGTCCAGCTTAGGGTTGGTGGTTTGATGCCTGGCCAGCAGGATTTCGCGGGGAGTCTTCATGTGTTCCGATCCTCCAAAAGTTTGCGTAGCCCCTTCTTGCCATAGTGCAGCCGGGATTTCACCGTGCCGAGGCTCACGCCGGTGATGCCGGCGATTTCTTCAAGCGAGAATTCCTCGATGAAATGCAGTAACAGCGCCGCGCGTTGCACCGGCGGGAGTTGATTCAGCGCCTCCATGAACTCAGCCTCCTGTTCCTCGCGGATGAGCAGTTCGCTTGGGTCGTGTTCGTCGCCAAGCATCGTCTCCGCGAAATCTGCGTCCAACGGCTCTTCGCGTCCGCGCTTGCGCCAATGCTGCACGCATTTCTGGTGCGCGATACCGAAGAGCCAGCTCCCGAACTTTCCGTCGTCGCGCAAGCCGGCGAGGTGGCGCGCCGCAGCGATGAAGGTTTCCTGAACGATATCCAGGCTCGGTTGCTCGGCGCGGACCAGTTCGAAGACGTAGGCATACAGCGGCAATTGATAGCGCTGGAAGAGGGCGTTCCACGCCGCCGGTGAACCGGCGCGGGCGTCGGCCACCGGCAGTTGTTCGGGTGCAGCCACTGCCAGCATTTACACTGAGAGGAATGCGCGAGGCGAGAAAAGGTTCAACAGAAACAGGGGAAACATCCAACACTCAACATCCAACATCGAACTTCCAACCAACCGTGTCCGCTGGCTTGGCGGTTCAAGGTGACGGTTGCGGGGCGTGGGTCTTCAGCAACCATTGCGCAGCGGCATCTTCACCCAGCACCCTCATGCGTTCGAGGAAACTGACCAGGTCCGGCTCCGACAGCGTGGGCAGGATGGCCTCCACCTGCGGGAAGATTTCCTTGATGACTTTGCGCTGTTCTGCGATCGCGTCGCGCTGGCCTTGCGCCGTCAGTCCGGTGTTACCGACGACGCCGTTGGGATCCATCGCTTCGAGGCTGTTGAGTTCGATAGCCGTCCCCACGAGTTCGTGAATGAGCGAGATTTGGCCCGGCTCGGTGAGGCGCTGGCCCAAGCCCAGCCCAAGGTCCAACGCCGCTTGAGCAGAAGTGGTGTCGCCAGCCTGCCGGTACCGGTCCGCCAGCTCGATCAGCTTCGACCCGGTCTGTTTTAGTTCAGCCAGATGTGGCAACGCCGCCCCGTAAGTCGCCACCGCTCTGGCCTCGGCCTCCGACCAGCCGGCGGCCCGGTAGGCGTCATCGGCGTCCAAGATGAACTCCCGCGAGTAATCCTGGAACTTCCCCTTTTGCGCGGCGGCGAGGAGCTGCTCCACCGCCTGATCCGTCCGGCCGGACTTGAAGTCGTCGAACGCCAGGAGGTAGTTCGCGAGGGCATTGTCGGGCGCGGACTTGGCAAACGCCTCGAGCCGCTGGCGGCGCTCCGGGGAGGCGGGCTTGGTGTTGTCGTAATCCTCGGCGCGAAAGAACGCGGCGAAGTTCACGCGCGGGTCATTTGGACTCTTCTCCACAGCCTCGCGCAGAAACGCGCGATCGCCCGTAGCCTCGAACGCGCCCAGCAGGCTCTCCACGCTGCGGCCGTTCTTTCGAAGGAAAGGTTCGACCTGATCCGGCGTCAACCGCGGGGCGTCTCCGTTCAGCAAGCGGGCGAGGAGATTGGTCGGCAACTGTCGCTCAACCGCGGCCTCCACGGGCAACGGTGTGACGGGCAATCGCGGCGCAGGTAGGCGCGGCTTGCGTTCGACCGGAACAGCGGCAGGCCGGGGTTGTTCCCGCGTTGCCACGGACGTCGGCTGCCGCGATGGGTGGCGAACAAGTGCCCAAGCAACCACTACGACCGCGGCGGCGATGATGACAGGTGTTGCTCTCATGGATTCCTTTCGGAGCTGTCTGGTGATTCGACCAGCCTGAAAGGAAAACGTGCCGCCGAAAAAAGAAGGAAACCCGAATACCCAATCGCCCCGCGGAGGAACTGATTGAGTATCCGTTGTCTGTCGAGCTCGGCAGGAGGCTGTTTCTACTTCGCCGGAAAACGCCACACCCAGTCGCCGTATTTCCAGTCCACGCTTGGGCTTGAGCCTTTGGTCAGCACCACCTGCCCACCGTCGTCGGTTTCGTTCCAGCCCACAGAGTATATAACGAACTGGCCTTTGTCGGTGCGACGATACTTCAGCGGCTGTCCATTGATAACGTCGTGTGGGAGTTTCGCGATGAAGGTGGGCGACAGCGCGTCAAGCGTCTCTGGATAGCTGCCCTGTGCGAGGCGATAGCGCTCCAGCGCGCAGGCGATGCGGGTGAGGTCCACCGACGTTTGCCCCTGGGCGGCCTTGGCGGAAGCCTTGCTGAGGGCGGGGATGAGCATGGGAACAAAAAACGCGTAGGGCGTTGGCCGACGGCTCTCGAACGTCTTCTCCAACCGGTGGGCGTTCGTTGGAGAAACCGTGTGCGCTACCGGATTGACGGCGGTTTGGATGTAATTGAAATGGATGCGACCCAACGAGACTTTGTTCTGATCGAACCAGCCGCCGGGGACAAGCAGGCGGAAGAAGAAACGCGCCGTTGGGGAGACTCCCGGGCCAGCACTGTCTAACGAACTGAAGTCGCCTGCTCGTCGCACGTAGTCCACGGTCCAGATTGAGAAAGCCCGCTCGCCCCGCATGCCCTGCTGGTGGTCCGCCAGGAAATCCAGCTTCGCCAACTCGCCCTCGATGGCAATGAGTTGGGTCTCGTTCCACTTGTGGTCCACCAAACCTTCCCAAACCGGTTGCAGGGCAATTTGCACCTGCGCGATCCGGACCAGTTGCGAGATCAAGAGAGGTTCGTCATGGATTCCGTCCGCCAGCCGGAAGGCGAGTTTCAGGTCGGCCAAGGCGCGATCGCCTTGGTCGGTGGCCAGTTCGGCGAGAGCCCGCAACGCGAGAAGCTGGGTGGCACCCTTCATCTTGGCAAGATGGGGCAGCAGCGCGTTGAAACCGTCCTCGTAGCGCACGGGAAACCGTGAGCGCGGGCGCTTGGCCGCTTCCCGCAGTTCCTCGATAACCGGATCATATTTACTCAACGCCAGCAGCACATCGGCCGCAGGCGACTGGGGCTGCGGCGCGGTGGGGAATTCGTTGACCGCTGAGACCGGGGGCTCCGCCACGACGTTGGTTGGTGTCAGAGGGAGTCCATGTAGTTCCGCAAAGGCCTTTCGCATCGCGCCGTTATTGGGCCAGTCCGCATCTCCATCCCACTTTGGATCGCGGTAGTAGCGCTGCCAGTCCCGCAAATTCACGCGCTCCGCTTTGGCCCAGCCTCCCACCGAAAGCACGCTGGAGCTGCCGTTGGTCCGGTACGGAGTCAGTGTGAAGCGATGGATGTTGGTGAGTCCACCCGGGCCGCTGTGTGCGCGTCGCCACTCCGTGTCCATCTCGTTGCGCACTCCCTCGAACAGGGACGCCATAGCGAAGTTCTGATCGTCCGGCACGGACGGAGGAATAATGCTGGCGAGGTCAAACGATTCGCCTTTCGCCGTCGCTTCCTGCTGTAGCTTCCGCCACGCCGCGCGCCCGCGCACGTTTTCCACCACGTGAAAGAGCGCGAACAACGTGGCCAGGCAAGCCACCCCGAAAAGGAGGCGCTTGAGGTTGCGCCACGAGCAGAGGCAGCGAACGAAGAAGACGACCAGCAACGCCACCACCCCCACGAGGAGGGCGATGGCCAAGGCGCTGAGCAACGTGTCCGCGATTCCCACATTCCCGCCACTGAGCAGGCCGATGCCGGTGACAATCAGGAATGTTGCCGCGATGAGTATCGCAAACCAGGCGACAGCTTTGGCGCCTCGCCACGGTTGCTTCCAAATGTTTTTGGGTTCTTCGTTCATAGTTGGTTCAGATGTTGATGAGTTGTTCCCGTTTCTGGCTGCGAGGTTGTGGCGCAACACGCCCCGGCCGCTCAGCCCCAAGTTGTTCTGCCACGCCTCCCAATTCCGCCAGCATTTGCTTCTGCTCCCGCAGCAACTGGCGCAGTTGCGGCGACGGCTGCGTGGCCTTTTGGGCTCCAGCCACGGTCGCCGGTTCGTGAGCGAACAGGCTGATCACCAGCATCATCACCCACAGCGCAGCTAAGCCGGCCCAGGCCTGCGGATTCGGCCAAAGCAACTCGCGCCACCAAGTAACCGGTATGGAAGACCGCTCCGTGCGTCGGGGACGGGACTCCGCCCCAGCCGCAGTCGTGATGCGTTGCTCGATCTGTTCCCACAGCGCCGCTGTTCGCTGTCCCCGTTTCAAGCTTCCGACAATTCGGGCTTCCAGATTCGCGTCAGCCGAAAAGGAACGTGCGCAATCCGGGCACGTGGCCAAGTGCTGCTGGATTTCCAGCGAGGTCTTGGCGTCCAACTCGGAGTCGAGGTAAGCGCCCTGCAAGGGTAGGAGGTCTTCACATTTCATGGTTACGTCTCCTTCAAAGTTTCAGCGCGCCGGGCGGAGCGGGCGAGGAGGGCGCGCATCTTCTGCCGAGCGCGGGCCAGGTGGCCCATCACGCTGCCAAGCGGGATGTCGAGAGATTCGCTGATCTCCCGGTAACGCAGTTCGCCGACAGCGCGCAGCAGCAGTACCGCGCGTTCGTTGTCGGTCAGCGTCTTCAGACCGGCCGCCAGCTCTTCATCCAAGGCGTCGTCCAGTTCCACCGGCGACAGCGGTTGTTCGGGGCTCACATCCGGCGAGAGGCCAAACGGTAGTCCCGCCAGGTCTTCGGGCTCAAGTTGGAACTCGTGCTGCGCGATCCGCGCGTGCTTCCGGTTGAGCGCGAAGGCTTCGCGGGTGAGAATCTTGAACATCCACGCCCGGAAGCTGGCGTCTTCGTGGTAACGGTCGAAAGCGGCAAACCCGCGCATCACAGCGTTCTGGAGGGCATCGGGTGCGTCGCAGGGTTCCCAGACCAGACGACGCGCGTAGATTTCCAGCTCGCGCTCAATTGGCCTGAGCAGCGCCAGGAAATGGTCCGCATCGGATGTCGCAGTGCCACGCATGATTGCCTTCTATGGAGACAAAGCCAACGCGAGATCGTTTTATTACGGAAATCTGGTAATTCGTGAAACGGCCAACCGCAGCAAGCGCGGTGCGCGGTCATCCCAGCCGCCGCACTTGGCGATGGAAGCGGGTTGGGACTCCTCGACCGACCCGGCGTGGTTTGGTTGCTGCGGCTGGGAGAGCCGCGCTCCAGAGCGAGCCGAGGAAACACCGAACATCCAACATCGAACACCCAACTCGCGAACCTGCGGGGCTCCGATGTTGAACGTTGGATGTTGGATGAGCCAGTTTCAGAACTTCGTAGCCGCCGACGTGAGTCGGCGCAAACTGAGAATAGGCGCGGACTCACGTCCGCGGCTACAAGGGTTTGAAACAGCCTCGGATGTAACCCGGAGTTCTCTCAGAACAACGAGCCCGCTTCCGGGCGCGTGGGCACAGGCCATGGCCAGTCTTTGATGGTGTCCTTCGACTTGGTCCTGAATACGCCGCCGTCGTCTTGGCCATCTTCACCGACGCTGTAGAGGTGAAACCAGCCGTCGTCGGTGCGACGGTAGTGGAAGGGTTGGCCGTTCATCGGGTCCAGCAACGGCTTGGGCAGAAACATGGGGACAAGCGCCTCTAGCTTCTCGGGGTAGCTGCCGTGGGCAAGGCGATGGCGTTCGAGCGCACAAGCCGTGATCGCCAGTTGGATCGTCGTTTGGGCGCGGGCGGCTTTCGATTCTGCCTTGGCCAGCGCCGGGGTCAGCATCCTGGCCAGAATGGTAAAGGGCGAATACCGTTCGTCCTCCACGCGCAGGATGGTGCGCATGCTGGCCTCGACTAGCCGTTCCTTCCGATCCTTGGCTTGATCCACGTCCCCGGTCGGCGTCAGGACCGGCCTGGCAAACCCGGCTTGCGGCGCGGCGGAAACACGAGCGCGCAAGTACGCCAGCATGTCCGTGTGGCGGCGCACGAGCACCACCTGGTTCTCCCGCAGTACCCCGAGCGGAACGATCATGGCCGCGCGACGAAGACCGCCGTCGCTCCCCGGCGAACCGAACTGGTCCTGCCCGGCGATGAGTTTGTCCACGAGCACGATCCCGCCTGCCCGCTCGCCCTCGAACGCGCGGATCAGGCCCGCCGGAAAATCCACGCGGCCCAGTCGTTCTTGAAACACCGCGAGCTGTGGATCCGTCCAACGATGCTCCGCGAGGCCCTGCCAGAGCGTGCGCATCGCGATGCCGCCTTGGGCGATGCGCACCAACTGCGAAATCAACAACGGCTCTTCACGCAGCAATTCGGCAACGTTCAGCGCGTTTGTGGCGTCGGTAAACGCGGCATCCACCTCCCCCGCTCCCAGGTGCGCGGCACAACGCAGGTTGAGATTCTGTTGGACGCTTTTGAGAAACGCCAGATGCTTGAGTGGGGCCAGACAGCCTCCGTCCCAGTGCAGCGGCAACTGCGACCGCGGGCGCGCGGCGGCGGCGCAAACCTCCGCCACCACCTCGTCCGCCACGCTCAAGCCCGCCAGTACGTCGCGCGCGGGATCGCCGGGCGGGGACAGCCTCAGTTCCGCTGCCCACGCCGGTTCGTCCTTGCCCGGCAGGGCGACCAGCTTCCGATAGGCGGAAGACCAGGCGGGCAGATTCTCCTTCGGCGTTGTCGGTGCGTCCTTGGGCTTCGGCTGCAGGTCCGCTGCGGGCAGGTTCAAGCGGTCCATGATCCGGGCGACCGCGTTGCTGGACGCGGGACTCAGCCTGTCCTCATCCTGAATGCGGAACACGGTGCCGGGCGCATAGTCGAAGAACGGTGCGAAGACCGGTGCAGCCCCGGCGTTTTGGTTGGCGGGAATCTCTGGGCCGAGAATCTCGCGGAAAGTAAGCCGTTCCCCCTGCGCCACCAATTCGGCATGGGTACGCTGCCAAGCCATCTGGCCGTAAACGTTCTGAATCGTCACCACCATCGCCAGCGGCGTGATTAAGGCGAGCACGACGAAGTAAACCAGACCCAGCATCCATCGGAACACCGGGTAACGCGCCGGCGACAACCGCAGCGGGAGGTCCGGATTCTCCTTCAATTTGGCAGCGCGCTGGTTCCAACACAGCGCCGTCAGGCTGTAGCAAACGATGCCCTGGCAGAAACTCATCAGCCCCGCGACCCAGAGAATCCAGCCGACGGGTTTTTGGAAGATAAGCAGCGACACTGCCCCGGCGATCACCAAGCCGAACAGCGTTTGCGCAACGGTCAGCACCGCAACGCGTGCCAGCGACCAGCGGGCGTTCACGGCAGGAAGGCCGAATTTCTTCAAACCCATCCAGACACAGTTGCTGTCCATGAAAGCGAAGAGGAAGGCGGGCAGTGTCATATTCGTCTCCGTCGGTCTAGGCGAGGTGGTCCAACACGACATCAGAGCCAGCTTCGCCGAAATCCAAGTTGCGTCGGCGCTCGCTGCGCGGGCGGATGGGGGCTTCAGGCCGTCTGGTCGCCGGCAAGGCTGTCGGAACCGGCGGGGATGGATCAGTCGCAGGTTCAAAGCCCGCCGCTTCGGAATCAAGGGCGGCTAACACTTCCATTTGGTTTGCCGGCGCACTCGGTTCGGCCATTCGCACCATTGGGTTGGGCATCATCAGATTCACGCCAATGAGCGCAACCCACAGTGCCGCCAGTGACACCCAGGCGAGCGGCAGCCGCGCGAAGAGCAAGCGCCAGCCCGCGAGCCAGCCTTCCGTTGGCGCGCCAACGTTATGGACTGCGGCAGCCCTCTGCCGCTTTTCGGACGCAGACGCCAAAGCGGCAGAGGGCTGCCGCACTCCAAGACGCTTCGCGAGATCGGCCACTGCCGTTCCGCAGCCGGTTCTGCCGACGGTGGCGCGCTCAGCATGAGGGGCCTCGGCGGTTCGGCGCGCTTGCGAGAGGATTTCCTCGCGCCACGCGGACGGCACGGGCCGCAGCGGCTGGCGGCGGAGGCGTTGCTCGAATGGATCGTGTCCGTTCATTTAATCTCGTCATAGATAGGACGCAGCCGCGCGCGCAATTTGTCTAGCCCGTAGCGATACCGGCTGGCGGCGGTATTCAGCGGGATGCCCAGCGCCTCGGCGATCTGCTCGAACGTCAGGCCCTCCCACAACTTCAAGTGCACCACGGCGCACTGCTCGGGCGGAAGTTCGCCCAGCGCAAGGGACAGCTCGGCACGAAACGCCGCTTCATCCGGATTTTCCGTGGACGCGAAGGGCGAAAGCGTTTCGGCATCCGCGCCGAACGCCTCGTGATGCTTGTCGCGCGTTGTCCGGCGGCGCATCAGGTCAATCGCCGCGTTGTGGGCGAGGCGGAGCAGGAACGCGCGTTCGTCGCGCGCGCCGCGGAGCAATCCCGGTTGCCGCGCCAGCTTGATGAACACCTCCTGGAGCACGTCGCGGGTATCGTGCTCGTCGCGCGTGAAATTGAGCAGGAAGGCGAACAACGCCTGGGCGTGTTCGTCATAGCACCGCGCGATCTCGCTGTCGGCCGGCATCGTTCCTGTCTCCGAGACGCGCCCGGTGGCGGGATTTGTCTGGCCCGACTCAAGAATCCGCCAGAGCCGCCAGGGTGCGCCTTCTACGAAACAGACAAGGCACGAACGGTTGGCTCACGTTTCGCGCCGCCGGAAAGCGACTGCGCACTCGTGGTGGGCACTTCGGAGGTGGAGAGACGTGGCAGGTTGCGCTGCCCGTTGGCGAGACGCCGCACCGCGCACCGAAACGGTCCACGGTTCGTTACTGGCGGTGACAGGTTGTGCCTCCGATGTGTGGCAGTGACGTGATCTCCTAATGAAGCCCGTGCTGGAGAGAGTTCAACCGGACAAGCACGCGGGAGACACAAGTGTGCCTCTACCTACTTCGATCGACATTCAACTCCCGCTCGTAGGCCTTGTTCACCAGGTAGTTTTTCCCCAACGTTCCCCGCAGCGGGTCCACTTCCTCTCCGCTGAAGCCGTAGTGCAAATGCTGCCGCCAACCTTCGGCGAACTTGAACTTCTTCGACAGCCGGCCCGCTGTCCGCCCCATCGAATCGAGCAGACTGAGATACGAGTGTTTACCCTGAGTGGCGTCGAGCCAATTCTGTTGGCTACGATGCTCCAGCAAAGCGGCGCGCTTGAGCTCCTGCACCGAGGTCGTGTTCACGAATGACCCAGGCACGACGAGGCGGCGCAGCGGGTCGCGCAGGCTGTGGGGCGTGGCATGATAAATCGTCACGTCGTAGTCGGCGGTGGGGCGAGGCGGAATCGAGCGGAAGTTCGGCATCGCATGCGCGAACGCCGCGCTCACCACCAGCCGGCTGGTGTTCATGTGATCCTCCATGTAGTCCACGGGCGCGTGGGTGAGGATGACGCGGGGCTTTACCTCGCGGATGACGGCGGCGACGCGGCGCAGCAGCTTGAGGTCATAGAAGATCTCCATGTCTTCGCACAGGCTGGCGTGCCAGTGCGCCCCCAGGACTTTGGCGGCGCGTTGGGCTTCGCCGCGGCGGATGACACGGGTTTGCCGGGCGTTGTATTCCTGGCTGCCGCAACTGCCGTTGGCGAGGTTGAAGTAATGGATGTCCCAGCCGGCCTGTTTCAGCAAAGCCAGTGTCCCGGCCATGTAGAACTCGATGTCGTCCGGATGGGCGCCGATGCCGATGGCTGCTTGTGGTTTCATGTCTTCGTCTGCTGTGAACTTCTGCTTCAAAGGCAGCCTGATGGCACAAGCTTTGATCCGTGGTGTCAAAACAAAACGCCCTGCCCAGACGGCGGACGCCCGCGAGGCTGGCGTCTTTTCGCTAAAGTTCCGCAGCCGGACTGCCGATGGGTCGACTGACGCAGCCGCCTCAGGCGAGGCGCCTGCAATCAGAAGAATCGTTGGCCGGAGCAGCGCTGTGGTTGACTTCAGGCCAGCGGCCCGCGGGGTGGCACGGAATGCCGACCCAAAACAGTCCTGAAAGGGACGGATTCACGGATTGAATCTATGGTGATCAACACGAACATCTCGGCGCAGACGAGCGCACGGCTTCTCGGGGAATCCTCCGATCTGCTAGCCAAGTCCCTCGCCCGACTTTCCTCCGGTTCTCGGCTTATTTCGCCTGAAGACGATTCGGCCGGCATGGCCGTGTCCACGCGGTTCGATGCACAAATACACCGCACCCAGGCCGCGAGGAGCAACGCGAGCAACGCCATCTCCTTCTGCCAGACCCAGGATGGTTACCTGCAGAAGATCGGCAAAGCCCTCGACCGCATGAGCGAACTGGCCGTGCTGGCGCAGGACATCACCAAGACCGACGCGGATCGCAGTCTGTACAACGAGGAGTTTCAGACCCTGAGCACCTACATCAACGATGTCGCGACCAAAGACTACAACGGCGTGAGCCTGTTTAGCAGCGGCTCGCTGGACGTGGTCATTGATTCCGAAGGCGGCACGCTGGAGATGGCGGGCATCCAAGCGGATTACGTTGCTCTTTCTACAACAACGCATGGTCCCGCTCCTGCGCCAAGCAGCACGTCGCTTGGACAAGTCCTTTCCGGGTTCACGGGTGATACGATCACCTTGAACTGTATTTACAGCGGCCAACCTCACGAAAACTCTTTCAGTGTGGATTCAAATTCAACCGTTGGCGATTTGGTCAACGGAATAAACACGACCCTGAACAACGGCTTGTTGGGATTGGGCGGCCAGCAGGTCACGGCCTCTTACGACTCTTCATCAGGCGCTTTGTCATTAACCGTTGCAGACACCGGTGGCACCATAAACCAGCTCAGCAGCAGCAGCCTCTTTGGTTTACTCGGTTGGTCTGGATCAATCGTTACGGTCGGTGGGGTGACCGGTCCAACCACGGAGAATGCATCTTTGACATATACGCCGCCACCCACAACCGCGTCGGCCATGGACATCAGCACCGCCAGCGGGGCGGCCTCGGCGCTGGACACAGTCAAGTCGGCGATCGGTCAGTTGGCCACGGACCGGGCAACGGTGGGCGCCACCATAGCGCGCCTGAACATGACGGTCGATCAGTTGGGCACGCTGGAGGACAACCTCGCCGCCGCGAACAGCCGGATCAAAGACGTGGATGTCGCCCAGGAAAGCACGCAATTCGCGCGCTACAACATTCTGGTCCAGGCCGGCACGGCCATGCTCTCGCAGGCCAACAATGCGCCCAGCTCCATTCTGCGGCTGCTGGGCTAGGTTCAACCCGAACTCCGAAGTGGGAACATAGGTCGCTTTGCGGGAAGGGCTGATGGCAT
>CAZWJC010000166.1:0-15682 GCA_964634255.1 uncultured Verrucomicrobiota bacterium
CTCCACGTATTTCCAGCACATCTTCGCCGGCGGCTACTCCGCGGGCTACTACAGTTACATCTGGGCGGAGGTCCTGGATGCGGATGCGTTTCAAGCCTTCAAGGAGAAGGGCGTGTTCGACCCGGCCACCGCGCGCTCGTTCCGCAAGAACATCCTGGAGAAGGGCTACAGCGAAGAACCGATGTTGCTCTACGAACGGTTCCGTGGCCGTCAGCCGAGCGTCGAGCCGCTGCTGGAGAAGCGAGGGCTGAAGCGAGGACCTGGGAACGGGTGAAGCGGCGGGCGGTTGCGAAGCCGCACTTCTGTGGGCAATCAAGCTTGGGATTATTCCCGGTCAAGTTGCCGGAGAGCGAGCACTGCTCAGCACTGAGGCTGTTGTCTACGCAGAGACTGTCACTTCGGGGAGATGCTGCTGGTGACATGGCTTACACCGTTGGTCGCGTCGCCACCAACCAGAATCCACTTGCTGCGACGCATGTCGTTGGTGAGTTGCTTCTTCACCAAATCGTAGCCTTCGAGGTACACGGTACATTCACCCTTTGGGACACCAGGCCTTTCCGCGAAGGCGTAAATCTCAAAGTCATGATAGAGGTGCTGGTCGGACGTGTTCTTGTACACCTTGTGAACCCTCACCAGGTACTTCATGAAACCGCTGGGGACTGCGCTCTGCGACGAGAACAGCAAATGGACGCGGAGAACCGCCACGGCGTTCTTTGCCAAACCCTCGTCAACCAGTCTTTCCTCAGCGCTCGCAACACCGGCAAGGGAGATGATGATGGCAATGATCAGCGATTTCATGGGGTTTGATACTCAGAAGCCACGGCCCGACGGTAAAACTGGTGCGAGGTTAGAGCAAGTGGAAAGGCGCGGAGAATGCGGATGATGCCAAATCCGAGTTCCTCCGGACGCTCCGTTGAGCTAATTGCGGTCTCTGGGTGAAGTCACGCAGTTATGCTCACCGAAACACCTTCGGCGCGAATTCGGCCAGGTATTTACGCCAGACGGGCCAACTGTGGTCGCCGTCGGTGAGCTGCCATTCGTGGCGGACGTTGCTCTCCTTGAGCAGGGCGATGAACGTCTCGTTGCGTTGGAGCAGGAAGTCGTTCTTGCCACAAGCGATCCAGAGCAGCTTCAGCTTCCGGTTGGTGGCGTCCGCATCGCTGAGCGCGCCTGCCACGGTCTCTTTCGGCGGTACGGAGGCGCTGAATCCGCCCACCCACGCAAACTTGTCGAGGTGGTTCAGCCCAATGGTGAGCGATTGCCCCCCGCCCATGCTCAGGCCCACGATGCCGCGGTTGGCGGCGTCCGGCTTCACGCGGTAGTTCGCCTCGACGAACGGCAACACGTCTTCGAGCAGGTCCCGCTCGAACAGCGCTGTGTTGTCCTGCGGTCCGCCGGAACGGCCGCCCACCGCGGCGTGGCCGTCCATCATCACCACGACCATCGGCTTGGCGCGGCCCTGGGCGATGAGGTTGTCGAGAATCCAATGCGCCTTGCCATGGGCGGTCCAGGTGGCCTGATTGTCGCCCGAGCCGTGCTGGAGGTAGAGCGTGGGGAACTTGGTGCTCCGCTTTTTGTCATAACTCGGCGGCGTATAGACGGCCAACTCGCGTAGGCGCCCGAGCGACTTCGAGCGATACGTGTGCTGGTGAACGACGCCGTGCGGCACGTCCTGGAAATCGTGAATCAGCGGCGGGTCGCCGGGCAAATGCAGAATGCTGGTCCGCGGTTGGCGCATGGGTTTGATGGCAGGGTTGCCAGGATCAATCATCGAGACGCCGTCCACCTGAAAACTGTATTCCCAAACGCCCGGTTCGATCGGGCCGATGGTCACGCTCCACACGCCGTTCGTGTCTTTCGTCATGGACGCGCGACCGTCAGGCCATTGGCCGGCGACGGCGACTTCGCTGGCCTTGGCGGCTTGGAGGCGGAAGGTCACGTGCCGGTCCGCTTGCACGTCGGGTGAGATGATTGGTGCCGGGCGCGAACGGGGCGGGGGAGTTTCAGCAGCGGTGGCGAGGAGGCACGAGGTCAGGAGCAAGAACGCGGGGAGATAGAAGTGCCGTTTCATGGCTGCTGGTTTTGGAGGTTTCCGGGAGCGGAGTCAAACCAATTGCCACAACCGCGCGCAAACAGCGCGAGAACCCGCGAAGTGCCTTGATCAACCATTGCCGTTCGGTACTTCTTTTCAGACATGAGTTTCGCATTCCGTCTCGTCTCTTTGGCCGCGGTCTTGAATTGCGGGTTGGCTGCGTCTGTAACCGCTGCCACCACCAACATGGATGAATCCATCCGCCAACATCGCATGGGTACGCTCGTGATCGAGGCTGCGCCAGGGGCGGAGGTTCGGGTGGAGCAACTGCGGCATGAGTTCTGGTTTGGCGCGGCCCTGGCCAATCACATGTTTCGCAGCGGCCCGGACAGCGAAGAGGCGGCCCGCTACAAGAAGGTGTTTCTGGAGAACTTCAACTCGGCGGTGACGGAGAATGCCCTCAAATGGCACAGCATGGAGGTGCGTCAAGGGGAGATTCGCTACGACACCGTGGACGCCATCCTGGCCTGGACGAAGCAGCACGAGATTCCGTTACGTGGCCACAACGTCTTCTGGGGCGTCCCGGAGTGGGTGCAACCGTGGCAGAAGACCATGGATGAAGAGACCTTGCGCGCGACCGTGAAGGCCCGGGCGGTGGACGTGGCACGCCGTTACCGCGGCCGGTTCGCCGAGTACGACTTGAACAACGAGATGATCCACGGCAATTACTACGAGCAACGTCTCGGCACGAACATCACCAAGGACATGGCGATGTGGATGCGCCAGGAAGATCCGCAAGCCGTGCTTTACCTGAACGACTACGACATCCTGACGGGGCGGCGGCTGGAGGATTACGTCGTTCAGATTCGCAAGTTTCTGGACCAGGGCGTGCCCATCGGCGGCATCGGCGTGCAGGGGCATTTGCACGGAGATTCGTTTGATGCGGACGTCTTGCAGAAGTCGCTGGATCGGCTGGGGCAATTCAAGCTGCCCATCCGGGTCACCGAGTTCAACTTCCCAGGCCAGCGCTCGAAGTACTACGGCAAGCGCGATGTGCGTCTGACCGACGAAGAGGAGCAGGCCAAGGCCAAAGCCATCACGGACTACTACCGCATCTGCTTCGCGCATCCGGCGGTGGAGGGCATTCTGATGTGGGGCTTCTGGGAAGGGGCGAACTGGATTCCGGTGTCGTCGCTGTATCGGCGGGATTGGACGCCCACGCCCGCCGCCGAAGCCTACCGCGATTTGGTGTTCCGGCAGTGGTGGACGCGGTGGGAGGGCAAGGCCGATGCCCAAGGTCGCTGCGAAGTCCGCGCGTTTCTCGGCACGCACCGCGTGACCGCTGGCGGCAAGGAGCAAGTCGTCAAACTCAAACGGGCGGAGCCGAAGCGGCAGGTGTCCTTCACGAAGCAGTGAGCCGGCTCCGTCCAAGAGTTTTCAGCTGCACCCCAAGCAATTGACTCCACCCAATCAACCGCAGAGACGCGATGAACACGGAGGGAGACGGCACTTCGCGCCACCGGGCACCCTGTCACCCTTCAGTGAGCTAGCGCCGGACGCTCGTTGCGTCTGCAGCTCTGTGTCTGTCGCGGCTCGCCGGCTCCTCGGGACGATTCCCACTGCATTGATACGGCTTAGAAAGCCACCCGCAGTTCGCGAGGCTTGGATTCGTTCGGGAAACGAATCCACAGCAGTTTCTCGGACGCAGAGTACTGGAAGTCCGTGACCGGCTGGCCGGCCAGCGTGATTTCGCGGGCGGGCTTCGGCGCGTGCAACAGCACCACCGCCGGCGTGCCGCCGACCGCTTCAACCGTGAGCGAAAGCTGCTTCGCGCTGCTTTCTTTGGTGGGCAAGGTTTTGCAGGCCGACGCCAGGACGCGTGGTTGGCCGCCCTTCGCCGAATCCAGATCGAGCAGGAAGCTGCGTGTGGCCGGGGACACCGTGACGGCGTTCCGCACCTGGAGCTGGGGATCGAACAGGTTCACGAACCGGCCTATCAGCTCTTTCGGCGCACCCGGCACGGATTCGTCGAGCCCGGCGGCGACGATGTAAGGTCCGCGACGGAGCAACAGGTAATTGGACTCGCGCCATTTCAACTTCGCCGCCGCGGCGACCTGTTTCACAGTAGCAATCAAGCGCACGTCACCTTCCGCACTTTCCGCCAGCTTCGCCGGACTTTCGCGCAACCAAAGGACGCTGCCCTTGCCGACTTTCACCAGCTTGCCATTGGTAAGATCAGTTTTTCCGGTCAGGCCAAGTTGCTCGAAGAGATGTTCGCGCGGAGTAGCGTAGGTGCGCCCGTCGCTGTTCCACCATTCGCGGACGCGATTGTAGGGATCGGAGTCGTCATCCACCACGACGAGCGCACCGCCTCGCTTCACCCAATCAGCCAGCGGTGCGTGAACGTCCGGGCTGAGCGGTTTCTGGCCGTGGTAGCTGAGCAGCAACACACGAAACTCGTCGAGGCAGTGCGGGACGGTGGCGTTTTCGAGTTGGACCGGGGTCACCGGCATGCCGCGCTTGAGGAGCGGCAGGGCGAGACCATAGACATGACTCATGTGTGGATCACTGGGCGTGGGGTCGCCGCGTTGGAACATCAGCGAATCGCTGACCAGCACACCGAGACCGGTGGTGCCGCAATCCCACTCGACACGTGACTGCTTCAGGTCGTTGAGCGTGTTCATCACGGTCTGAAGCTCGGTGGCGTATGCGGGCGGAATGCCTTCACGTTCCTCGCGCTTGGCCTTCTTCGGATAGCGTCCGCCGAAGATGCGCTCCGGCCAGGGCGCAACTTCGTATTGCCACACCTCGGGCTGGAGTAGCGAAGCGGTGAGCGTGGATTCCCAGTTCACGCGGTAATCCTCCCAGTCGTAGTTCGGGTTGTCTTCAATCGGGTCGTTCAAATACCAGACCGTGCGGCCCGTGGCGCGGACGAGGTTCTGCATCACGCCGTATTCGAGAAAGGCGGTCTCGAACGTGCGCTCGCGCCGCTCGCCGCGATACACGTTCGGGGTGCGCGACGTGCCGGTCCACACCTGCGCGATGTAACCGTCGCAGCCGTTCAGCCGCGCGAGGCTCGATTCCGGGCTGACGATGCGCCAGTGCGCGTAATTGAGCAGGCTGTGCGTGGGCACGTAGCAGCGGACCTTGCGCCCGGTGCGCTGGTTGAAAGCCTGGATGTGATCGAAGACCTGCTGCAATGCGCGGCGATAGAGGAAGTACTTGAGCTTCGATGCACGCCATTGGGCGTCCACCGAACTGTGCGGCGGCTGCCAATCCTCGCCATAGTAGCTGCGCCACTCGCGCTTGAACCCTTCCGAGTAGCCGCCCCGCACCCAGAACTCCGGTTCCTCGAGATGGATCGCCTCCGCACCGGCGTCGAGCGCGCGTTGGACGCCGACGCACAGGAACTTTCCAAAGTTCGTGCCGGGGCACATGTAATAGACATCGCCGCCGTGGCTGATTTTCTTGCCGTTGCGCTCGGTCTGGGCTTCGTCCTCGTGATTGATGCCATCGAACCGGCCGTAGAGGTAATCCTGGTAGTTGCCCCACGAAACGCCCGTCATCACGTGGATGCGATAGCCGCGATCCCGCCACGTTTGAATGCGGCCGGACAAACCCGGATCAATGCCATAGACGATGGCCACATCGGAGCGAAGGTTACCTTCGTTGCTCCACGCGCCACCAGTTTGGAAACAGGTACGCTCGAGGGTTTGCTTAGGGTCTGCAGGAAATGGCGGCGGCAATTCGGCGGCGAAAGCCGGCGCGGTCGCGACAGCAAGCAGGACGGGCGAAATGCGTTTCTGAAATAACATGGCAGTTGGATGCGCCAGGCACCGCGCAAATTCAAGTCGTGTTTTGCCGTCGCCGGCAACAACGGGGCGCGGTCCGGAAGCGGCGACACCTCGCGGCACTGGCGGTTCGGCGTCGCGAAAACCACCCTCGCCTTTCGTTCCGCAAGCGGCGTAGAGTCTGGCATGAGCTGCGCCCAGTTGCTTCGCGTCATCGCCCTGCTGGTTCTTGTTCACCTCTCGTCGCTGCGCGCCGCCGAGATGACTTGGAAGGCCGGCACGGCCAAGGTCAACATCACACCTACGGAGTCGCTGTGGATGGCGGGCTTCGCCGCCCGCACCCAGCCCGCCGACGGCAAGGCGATGGACCTCTGGATTAAAGTGCTCGCGCTGGAGGACGCCGGCGGGCATCGCGCCATCATCCTTACCAGCGACCTGCTGGGCTTCCCCAAGAGCATTTACCGACGGACCTGCACCACCCTGAAGGAGAAGTTCGGACTCGCACCCGAGCAAATCCTCCTCAGTTCCACGCATACCCATTGCGGCCCGGTGTTGCGCGATGCGCTCTACGACATCTACGCGCTTGACGATGCCCAGCGTACGCTTATCGAGCAGTACTCGGGAAAGCTGGAAGCGCAGATCATCGAAACTGTTGGGCAGGCGCTGACCAACTTGGCCCCCGCGCGGTTGGCCTCCGGCCAGGGCACAACCGGGTTTGCCGTGAACCGGCGCAATAATCCTGAACCGGAGGTGCCCCAACGCATCCCAGGCGGTGCGTTGAAGGGGCCGGTGGACCACGCTGTGCCGGTGTTGGCCGTATATCTGCCCGATGGCCGGCTCAAGGCCATCCTTTGCGGCTACGCCTGCCACAATACGACGCTGAGTCTCAACCAATGGCATGGTGATTACTCAGGCGTTGCCCAATTGGCGTTGGAGGAGAGCCATCCCGGCGCGCAGGCCATGTTTATGATGGGTTGCGGCGGCGACCAGAACGCCCTGCCCCGACGCGAACGCTTCTTCGCCGAGCGCTACGGTCAGATGCTCGCGGCCGCCGTCGAGGAAGTCCTGCTCGCTCCGCCGCAAACGCTGCCGCCGCAACTCGCCACCAAGATGGAAATGGTCGCGCTCCAATTCGGCGCCGCGCCTACCGAGGCTGAACTGGAGCAGTTCAAGACGAATTCCTCGGCCATCACGCGCCGCTGGGCCACGCGCCTGCTTGGGGAACTGAAGGCCGGCAAGCCGTTCCTCCGCGAATACCCTTTCCCGTTACAGGCGTGGAAGCTGGGCGACCGGCTGTTGCTCCTGACGTTGGGCGGCGAACCGGTGGTGGATTACGCCCTCGCGTTCAAGCGCGAGTTCGGCGCGCAAACCTGGGTGGCCGGCTACTGCAACGACGTGATGACCTATCTGCCGTCGCGACGTGTGTTGCGCGAGGACGTTCCGCCGCTGGCCAATCCGCGCTGGGGCTATGAAGGCAGCTTTGCCTTCCAGGTCTATGGTCTGCCCGCGCTCCGCTGGGCCGAGGATGTGGAGGATCGGATGACTGAGGCTGCCCGCCGACTGGTGGCCCAGCTTGCACTTGGCCAATAGCGGACGGTGCGCCGGCGGTCATGCAGCCTCGTACCGCGCTCGGAGGTTTACCGCACATCCAGCGGATTGGCTCGCCGAGCTCGGGCTACTGCATCACGTACTCATCGAGCAAGGTCGTGGCCACGCTCCGGTGTCCCAGGAAATTCTGTACCGTCCGACTTGAGCGGCTTGAGGAGCTGTCAATGGCGTGGTGGCGGGAGCTTGTAACAATCCGGCGGGGGTGGCATCTAACAGTTGAATGAAAGTGCGGGACAAAGAAGCGCCGTTCGCGGCCGCCGTGGAACAACACCGGGACGCGCTTTACCGTGTCTGTTGCGCTTATGTACGCGACGAGGCGGATCGCCAGGACATCTACCAGGAGGTGCTCCTTCACGTTTGGCGGAGTCTGGACGCCTTTCGCGGGCAGTCGCATCTGGGCACGTGGCTGTACCGGGTTGCGGTCAACACCTGCCTGGGCTGGTTACGTCGCGAGAAACGGCGTTCGCAGATGCTGGCACGCGCCGGCGCCGAGCATCAGGCCAGCGGCTCAGTCTTGGGGCCGAACCCCTCACCCGCCACGGAGGATCACGTCCAGCAGCTTTATACCCGGATCGCGGAACTCGCGCCGGTGGACCGACTGCTGGTGTCGCTCTACCTGGAGGAAATGAGCTCGGCCGAGATGGCCGCGGTGCTCGGCATCTCGGAAGGGAACGTCCGCGTAAAACTGCACCGGATCAAGAATCAACTGCGGGAAATGTGGGAGAAGGAAAGCTATGAACCTCGATGACTTCAAATCTCTGGCCAAAGGCGTGACGGCCCCAGCCAGTGCGGTTTCGAGTGATGCCAAGCTCGGCGGCTTTATCGCCGAGATGCGCGTGCGCGATCAGCGTGCACGCCAACGCGTGCTGGGGATGGCCGTCACCCTGTTCGCCGTCGGCTCGACCTTCATCGCCACGGGCAGAGCAGAACGGCCCGGCGCAGCCCTGACCGGTGTGGGCATTGTATTCGTCGCGGCGTTCATGGGGTTGAAAGGACACCAGTTCGGTCGCGTGAATTACGCGGCGCCGGCACAGGAGTTTCTGGCAGCGGCCGCCAAGCGCTACCAGTTCTGGCGGGCGGAGGATGCCTGGTTCGCGATTCCTCTGTTGCTGGTGCTGGGCATGGGTGGCGGATTGACGGTCTGGCTGGCGGCGAGAAAATACCTCGGCGACCGCGGTGCGGTCGTGGCCTTGGTCGCCTACATCGCGTTCTTCATCGGGTTGTGTGTGTTTGGCTGGATTGTGAGCCGGAAAGATTGGCAGAAGGAGAACGCGGGGTTGCTGGCCGAGATTCGGCGACGGCAAGCGGACCTGAGCAACGGCTAGGCAGGCGAAGACGGGATTCGTTTTCGGCTTGGAGCATATTCCCGGCGAGCTCAGCCAAGCAGCCAGCCAAATCCGGTTTGGTAGCCGGTAACGGCGGCCGCCGCCTCAGCGCGGATGTGGATTCGGGACCACCTGATCGAGGCGAGGCAACGCCGCGGCAGGGCCCTCCGCACGGAGGCATTGGACTACCTCAAGCAGTTGTTTCGAGCGCTGTTGGAGGTTTTGTGTTTCCGTTGCGACCAGTTCGGCTTGCGGGCTGCCGGTTGCGGTCTCAGAGAGGATGGTGACGCGCCGCGCAAATTCGCGCGCGGCCATCTCCAATCGGTCGGTGTCCGTCTCGAGGAACTGAGCGGGAGCGCCCTTGGCAGCGCGATTGCGAAGTCGCGCGGCGGCTTGATCGGCCTCCTTCCCGGCTTGGCGTGCGTGATCCAGTCGGAGTGCGACCTGCGCGGCAGGATCGGCGGGGTAGATTTCCCCGGATGTGTGGTAGATGCTACGACAGCCGGCTCCGCCCAAAGCGAGCGCAAGGGCCAACGTCAAAAGCGCCGCCTGCCTCCGCCACGCGAAAGCAGTGCAGCGTTGACGGGGCGAGCCCGCCCGACTTGAATCTGACTTGATGATCAACACGTGCGCTTGCTCCCGTCGTTCGAGGCTGGCCGTGGTCGTGCTGCTGACTTGCCTGGCACTGCCACTGTGCGCCTTCGCCGACGAGACGGACAATTTCTATCTGCCGCTGGACCCGGAATTCGCCGATGTCGGCGACTTCCTGGAAGCCCTTCACACCCAGGCCGTCGAGGAAGCCGTGCGGATGGTTAATAGCAGGATTGAGCGGGCACTCAACATCAAAGACCCGGCGAAGCGGGCCAAGGCGTTGGCGCCGTGGCATGCGCCAGAACCGCTCGCGGAAGCGGTCGTCGGCCAGTTTGGCAGCCGGATCACGGAAACGATGCGCATCGAACGCTCGTTCCAGGGAAAGTGGGCGCGGCGGCGGTACGCGGACAAGACCGTGATCCACACCGACATTTCGATGAACCTCCGCGGGCATGCGGCGCTGGACCCGCGGGCGCTGCTGATGTTTTTTCAGGCCGGCACGGTCAAGGCCTTCGGAGCCTACTTCGGCACCGACAAGCTGCTGCACTTTCACCAGGTCGGTTACGACTATTACACGCGATACCGTTCGCTGCTCGGTAGCGGGTTGAGCCCGCAGGCTGCCCGCGAAGCGCTCTTGAAGTACTTTCGCGACGACGCGTTTCTGGCGGAGGGCAACGGATTCGGCTCGATCACCACGGGGGTTTTCTCGAATGCGGATCTGGCGGCCAACAATGCCGGGCTCCAGTTCTTCTTGAATCTGACCGAGCCGGTGACGTTTCTCGGCCAGAACCGGGAGCCGCTGGTAGTGCGTTGCGGCGTGTTCTGGCGCGTAAACGATCACGTGCGCCCCGGCTCCGGATGGTTCGGCGGCTTCGTCAGCGATCACTGGAACGAAGCGCTCAATCCGAACCTCTACGACAGCTCCATGCGCCCGCACATCCAAAAGATCCTGCAGGAGCGGGCCAGCCAGATCGTGGAATTTTACATCGGCAGAGACCATCGTCCGAGCGACCCGGCGTACTTTGACAATCTGGCCCGGACTCTCTCTACCCAGGCTGGTGAAGCGTACGGACACTCCGGGCACTTTGAGCAATTGATGACAATTGGCAACACCTGTATCCCGGCGGCCAAGGCAGCCTGGTCACAGACGAATACCAACAGCAATTGATGGCCGGCAGAACCTCCGCGGAGTCCGACTGATAGAAAGCGAGCGAGAATTGCTCGCAGCACGTTATGGACAAAGTCACGCCGGAGAGTTCGGAGGTTGAGAGCCCAATCCATCCGCTACGAACGGGGGCCGTCCGCGCTCCGAGGCAGGGTTGCTTGCAGTGCCGGTGAGGGCCTTTGCCTCGTCAGGAGGTCAGTAGAGAGTGGCAACGGTGCTTCTCCCCAGCCACATGCTATCGCCCACGCGATCCGCCCCCGCCGCCTCCACCGCGGGAACCTCCACCTGACGACATGCGCGGAGCGCCGCCACTCGCAGAACCACCGCCGGCCCGGTAAGAGCCGACGGTTGGCATCCTCGCGGAAGATGAACCCATGCTTGGCCGGCTGGGACTACCAAAACTCCCTGCCGAGCGGTAACCGTAGTTCTGGCTGACGCTGCGTTGCTGATAGCCCGGCGCGGGACTTGCAATTGAACGACCCACTGCGGAAGCGCCGCTCGGCCTATTGGCGTAAGCGCTCGGCCCGGCGCTCGTGCGGCTGGACGGGGCAAACGAGGAGACATTCGGACTCGCAACTGCCGGAGATGGAGTCCCTCGATTCGCCCCTCCGCTCCACACCCTCGTTGGGCCAGCGACCTGACTGCTGCGCACGGAAGCCACGCCAGTCTGACCACCACCCGGCCGTGCGGCGGCAGGCGGATTACCGTTGCCACTCCAGTAACTCGTGCGGCCATCCGTTGGCGCCGGACGGGGGGAGGCTACCACACCGGAACGTGCCCCGGAGGTGGACGCCGTCGGATTCGCCCCGACTGGCCGTTCCGTTGCGAGGGCCCGCACGCTGCGTTGCCCGCCGTTGATGGGACGCTCGCCTGGAGGGGGACGGTTTCCGCTCGGCGGTGGGTTTCCCCCGCCAGGAGGTGGATTACCTCCGGGGGGCGGGTTGCCTCCCGGCGGCGGATTTCCGCCCGGAGGCGGTTTCCCACCATCGGATGGCGGGTGATGTCCATCGTTGGGCGGAGGTCCGCCATGATGATCGTCGTCCGAACAATCATCGTGGTGGTAATCACCCCAGTAATAGCCGAACGAGAAGTATGGATACCAAGTCGGCCACCACGGATCATAACAGTAGTACGGCCACGGCTCGTAGAATGCCGGATAAACCGGGGCGCTACCCGCCACATAGACGGTCGAGGCCGGCGCTGTTTCCACAATCGTGGTAGTGGCCGGAGCCTGCGTAGATACAAACTGCGGGGCGCTGGCGGCTGCCGTGACGGACGGCACTTCCGGTTGCTCCGGGGTCTGCGCCGTCATAATCGGACTCGGCTGATTGAGCATGGCTGTCAGGACGCGATCAGACACGCCCTCGGCGCGCAGGTAAAGGATCTCGGACGCACTCAGGCTGAAGCGACGGTCGCCATTCTTGATGTACGCCACCGTCACGTCGTCACTCACCTTCGCCCGGGCGAGCTTCAAAATATCCTGAGCTCCGCTGGACAACTGGACCGCCTCCGGCGCGCTCGGAAGAGCGCTGAGAGCAGCGGTGGAAGTAGATTCCTTCGCGCCAGCATCCGCGACGAAACACACCCAGCCGCAGAGGGTCGCGGTGGCGATCGCCGCGGCGGGAAAATGTCGGATACTCATAGCATCTGCCTTTCGAGACGATTGCACTCTCCCAGAAGTCCTGCCGGGCGTCAAGTTACGCCCGATGCGAGGGTGCGAAAGGAAATGGCGGTCACGGCGAACGAAATCCCTACACAGCTGAGGCATCGGACCGCGGACAATCCCTGTCCGCAGCCCGGGGAAACCATCCGATGGGGTGCAGGTCTCGCAGGGATTGGCAGGTTTGGCGGCTGCGCCCGGGAACCGGTCAAGCCCCCAAAGACCGGCGCATCAACACGACGGCAGGTCCTTCTTGGGATGGACTGTGGCGGACCTAGGCGCTACGGTGCGAATCATGCGCACGAGTTGGAAATCGAGCAAGCCAGAGGCGGCCCGCGCCTCGTAAACCGCATGCACGACGAACGCGCCTTTTCTGGCGAGACGACTCGTCCTCCATGCTGGAGGACCAGGGAATGTGGCTCTGAAGAGAATCGTCTGGCGGATGTCTGCATCCACCGGAGCAGTCCCCCCCGACTTTTCTCCGCCCCGATCCATATCTGCCTTGTGGTAGCCTGGCTTTTAGCCTGTCCCGGGTGCGTTTCTCGGCCCAAGCCGCTCCCCGCCGGTCAGCAGGTAGCCCTCCAGCGACGGTCGGACACCCAATTCGCGGCCGCCATCCTCCTTAAGCCGACCGAGTCATTGGCCACAAATGATCTAGGTGTCGCGCTCTCGCCGCTGCTGGTTCAGGAAACCGGGGCGCACGAGGAACGCTCCCTCACGAACGCCACACCGCTGATTCTGCTTCATGCCGAGGCTTCCGTTCAGATCGCCGGCAAACCCCACCGGCAGATCTGCTACGTCTGGCAGCAACCCGGCGATGAGGCGAACGGCAAGTCTGGCGACCAGTTCTGGCAGGGTGTTCGGATTACACTGAACTCGGCCGGCCAGCCGACGATCTGGGAAGTGCTTCGCGACGGCTCTGGTGCACACATTATCTTCGTTACCCAGAGCGTCGAGGTTGCGGCGCAGAAAGAGTTTGGGCCGCCGCCGCCGGGGCGACGCTTCTCGGTCGAACGCGCGGTGGAGGAGTCGCCGACCGTCGTTGTAGCGCGGGTTATTGACGATGGCCCAGTGCCGATGGGGCCAATCGTGCATGTGAACGCGCGTGGCGACATCACCACGGTCAACTGCCGATGCATGCCCACCCAGGCCCAGCGACTGGTGGCGCAAGGCGGCTACGGCTTGGTGGCGGATCCGTCAGCACTGGAGGCATGGCCGCCCAGCCAGCGCCCGGCCGACAGCGCCCACCTCGCACAGGTCCTGCGATTGCCTTCGAACTTCTGACGACTGGGTCAAGCCTGGTCAAGCCGCGACCGATCAAAACTCCGCTTGCCTTGGTTCAACTCATTTGGAAACCTTGCGGCCCGCCGCAGGCAGCGGCGAAACCGATTGAGATTATGGCACACGTGAAATTGCACATTCCAGGACCGGTGGAAGTCAGCGAGAAGACCTTCAAGGCGTTTTGCTCGCCGATGATTGGCCATCGCGGCCAGGGGTTCAAAGACCTCTATGCCAAGATGCAGCCGCAGTTGCAGCAGTTGCTCTCGACCAAGCAGCTGGTTTACCTGTCCACTTCCAGCGCGTGGGGCGTGATGGAAGGCGCGGTGCGCAACCTCGTCGGCAAGAAGGTGCTCAACTGCATGTGCGGCGCGTTTTCGGACAAGTGGCTCGATGTCTCCAAGCGCTGCGGCAAGGACGCCGAGGCGCTCCAAGTGCCGTGGGGTTCGCCCATCCGTGCCGAGGCTGTGGACGCCAAGCTTGCCACCGGGCAATTCGATGCGCTCACGCTCATTCACAACGAAACCAGCACGGGCGTGATGAGCCCGCTGGCGGAGATCGCCGCGCTCAAGGAGAAGTATCCGGACGTCATGTTCATCGTGGACTCGGTCAGCTCGATGAGCGCCGTGCCGCTGAAGTTCGACGAACTGGGCATTGACGTGTTGCTGGCCGGGACGCAAAAGGCGTTCGCCCTGCCGCCGGGTACCGCCGTGTTCGTTTGTTCATCCGCCGCGCTGGCGAAAGCCACCACCGCGAAGGACCGCGGGTATTACTTCGATTTCATCGAGTTCCAGAAGAACGCCGAGCAGAGCATGACGCCCAGCACGCCGAGCATCGGGCACGTGTTCGCGCTGAGCTCAAAGCTCGACGACATCTTCGCGGAGGGCCTGGAAGCCCGCTATGCCCGGCATCGCCGGACCAACCAGATGGTGCGCGACTGGGCGGCGAAGCATGGCTTCACGCTGTTCCCCGAAGCTGGCTTCGAGTCCATCACCCTCACCTGCGTTAGCAACGGCGCGCGGCCCGGCGGACGGGTCGTGGATGTGCCGAAGCTCCAGAAGCTCGTCAAGGACCGTGGATTCCTGATTGATGGCGGCTACGGCAAGATCAAGGGCACGACCTTCCGCATCTCGAACATGGGCGACGAAACGGAAGCCTCGATGCAACCGCTCCTCGCCGCGCTCGATGAGGCGATGAAGCAGTTGTAAGCGGTTCATTCCCGCCCCGCCGCGCACGATGCCGCGGCGGGATCGCAATGACCCGAACGGCGGCAGACGAGCACTAGCGCGCGACCCCGGTCGCGGAGTTCCTAGCCCGCCGTGGGAACTCAGCCCAGTTTCACCAGCAATTCTGTGTCAGGTGTCCCGGCTGGGACGTCCTGCTCGCGAGCTTTCACAATCTTCGGATACAGGTCCGGATAGAGCTCGGTCATGCACTGCGGACACACCCCGTGGGTGAGATTGAGCTGCAGGTGGCTGTGTAAGTAGGACTCGAGCCGTTGCCAGTATTGCCGGTCGTCCCGGATGGCTTTGCACCTGGAGCAGATCGGAATGAGTTCGCGTAGCGCGCTCAACTCGGTGACATCTTCCAGGATAAGCAGTGCCCGTCCTTCGCCCTCCAACTCCACCGGGGCGGCCGTGATCAGCATCTCCACTGACTGAACTCCCTGGGCGGTTTGGATCTCCATGCGCGTCTTTTGCTGCTGCATCCGCTCGCCGCGAAAGGCGCGCCGGACAGAATTCCTGATCACGCAGTCCCCGCAGGCCCGGGAATGCCCGCAACCCTGGGGGGTTTCGGTTGCGTGGATGCAATTGAGCACCTCACCGCCCCGCTCGCGCAGGACCTGACTCCGGTCGGCCGCCAGCAGCTTGCCGGCGGCGACGTTGAAATCCAGGATGCGCACGTCGTCGTCCACCACGAACACCGGGATGGGCATCGTGTCCAAGATCGCCCGGTAATATGCGGACGGATTCGATTCGCTCTTCATGGAACTGGACTTCAGCGGACGAGAGTCGGCACACCGCGCCGGAACCCTGCTTCGCCACTCGGATATCGGCTCAAGCCGGAAAAACTTGAAGCCGAACTGGTGGCCGGGAGCGGGCAGGGCATTACCGTGACACCCGAGGGCCGGACTTTTTTGCTTTCCGCCCCCGCCCGCCGCGGCTAATTTCCCTCCCGCCTGTCCGGTGGTGTAATGGCAGCACAAGGGTCTTTGGAGCCCTTTGTCATGGT
>CAZWJC010000167.1:0-15642 GCA_964634255.1 uncultured Verrucomicrobiota bacterium
CTGACAGATTTCTCCGTCAGCGGCGCACCCTTACCACGCACCTACTCTCAGCAAGCTCTTTCAGCCACGGGCTTGGTGATAGCCTTCCTCACCGTGTTCCGCGAGGTCGAGGCCCGCGACTTCCACTTCTTCCGCCACACGCAGACCCACCACGGCCTTCACGATGTAAGCGATGATGACCGTGCCCACGATCGCCAGCACCAACGTCAGGCCAATGGCCTTGAGCTGTTCCACCACCAGCGGTTGGAAGAAACTGTCTTTCACGTAATCCTTCAGGTTCGTTGCCAGATTGGCGTTCGCCGAATTCCGCGCCAGGAAGCCGGTGAGCAGCGCGCCCAACGTTCCGCCAACGGCATGCACGCCGAAGGTGTCCAACGCGTCGTCATAGCCGAACCACATCTTGATCTTGTAGCAGAAGAACCAAGGAATGATGCCCGCAGCGATGCCGATGAGCAGCGCTCCGCCCGGCGTGATAAAACCGCAAGCCGGCGTCACAACAACCAGTCCGGCCACCACACCGGAGCAGAAGCCCAGCACGCTGGGCTTGCCGCGCACGATCCATTCCGTCAACGGCCACACGAAGGAGGCCACGGCGGTCGCGATGGTTGTGGTCATGAAGGCATTTGCCGCCACGCCGTCTGCGGCCAGCGCGCTGCCGGCATTGAAGCCATACCAGCCCACCCACAGGATGCCCGTGCCGATGGCGCACAGCACCATGCTGTGCGGCGGCATCGCTTCCTTCGGGTGGCCCAACCGGCGCCCGAGGATCAAACAGAGGATCAAGGCAGACCAACCCGAGGACATGTGGACCACGGTTCCTCCCGCGAAGTCGATCGCCTTGATCGAAGCCCCCGCATTCCAGACGCCGTTCATGGAGCCGTTAATGCCCCAGACCATGTGCGCCAGCGGGAAATAAACCACCACCATCCAGAGTCCAACAAACACCAGGATGGCGCTGAACTTCATGCGTTCCGCAATCGCGCCCAGGATCAGCGCGGGCGTGATGATCGCGAACATGAGCTGATACATCGAGAAGACGTTGTGCGACGTCCAGTAGGCGTAGTTCGTGTTCGGCGCAGAATTCACGCCGTCGAGCATGGCGAACTTGAAGTTGCCCACCACGCCCTTGATGAGATCGGCGCCGTCCGCAAACACGATGCTGTAGCCGAAGACCACCCACAGGATCGTGACCAAGCCGGCGATGCCGAAGCACTGGGCGATCACGGAGAGAATGTTCTTCCGTCGCACCAAGCCTCCGTAGAAAAGAAACAGGCCGGGCAGCGTCATGAACAACACGAGCGCCGAGCTCGCCATCATCCAGCCGTTGTGGCCGGGACCCGCGGTAGCGGAAGTCGGCGTGGCGAGGCCCTCCGGAATGATGGCATTGCCATCCTTGTCCTTCGCCACCTTAAGGGCGGCGGTGGGGTCCCCGTTGTTGATGTAGGCTTCCAGCGAGGAAATGCGTTGTTCGAGCGTCGGCGCGGGGGCAGCGTCAGCCGCCCTGGCTGGCGAGAAGCCTGTGAAACACACGCTCGCAATCGTTAGGAGATAAAAAAGTCTTTTCATGGATCGTATTCGGTTGGTGATTCGGGACGTGGTGTACTCCAGGGACTAGACCGCCGCTTCGCCCCGTTCGTCGGTACGGATGCGCACGGCCTCCTCCACCGCGGAGACGAAGACCTTGCCATCACCGATCTTCCCGGTCCGCGCGGACTTGACGATGGCGGCCACGGCGGCATCCACCTGTTTATCGGCGACGACGAGTTCCAGTTTGATTTTGGGCAGGAAGTCCACGGTATATTCACTGCCGCGGTAAATCTCGGTGTGGCCCTTCTGGCGGCCGAAGCCCTTGACTTCGGTCACAGTCATGCCTTCGATGCCAACTTCGCCCAAGGCATCCTTCACCTCTTCCAACTTAAACGGTTTGATGATCGCTTCGATTTTCTTCATGGCGTTCGGGTGTTTACTAATTCGGCGCGCGGTCACCGGTCCACTCAGCCGCAGCCCGGCTGCCCGGACCGTCGGCCGCATGCCGACGTTCCCAGCAACTACAGCGAGCCTGACCGCCCTTTAGCAACGACGGTGCCACGCGTGCTGCAGTTCCGGATGACTTCGATGAAATGGCTGTGATTGCTGCGCCTCATCCCATTGGCATAATCCCTCGCCCGGATACTGAAGTTGCACGCGCCTGCGGTGTTTTGACCAGCCCTTGCAATTCTCACCAGCGGTCCGGTCACCAAAGCAGGATGGATAGATAGTCAGAGACCCGAAGTAGGCGGAACTGCTTCCCAAGAACTCCAGCTGAGAATTCGTCGGAAGTGCAGACATACTCCAGAATGCAGTGCATTCCGGATCGTGCGTCGATCTACCGTGCGGATGCCAAGCTCAGATCATCTGCATGGGGCTCGGCTCCTCCAGCGACTATCCGGCTAAGCGCGGTGACGGCGGCGGTACATCCCGGGGGGCAATCCACAGGTCTGCTTAAACACCACGCTCAAGTATTCCGCATGCTCGAAGCCCGAAAGCTCAGCGATGCGCTCCAAGGTGAAGTCGGTTTCGGTGAGCAACTGCTTGACGCGGCTCAACTTCACGGCACGAATCTCGGATTGGGGGGAGCGCTTCAGGTGTTGCCGAAAGCGCCTTTCGAGCACGCTCCGGGACACCCGGACGTGCTTGAGCACGTCGGCGACGGAACAACCGAAGACCGCCTGCTCACGGATGAAGCGCATGGCGGCAGCCACCACGTTGTCTTCGAGGGCAAGGGCTTCCGTCGAGCGTCTCGTGACCACGCGCGTTGGCTCGATGGCGATGCGCCGGCTCCTGACCGGTTTGCCCGCCATAAGCGAGTCGAGCAATTCCGCAGCCTCGTAGCCGATGCGCTCGGGGTCCGGCTTCACACTGGAAAGTGATGGGGCGCAGAGTTCGCAGAGGATTTCCTCATTGTCCACGCCGACTACGGCAACCTGCTCCGGCACCATGATGCCCAGCCGGGCGCAGGCGTCGAGCACATGCAGGCCGCGCACATCATTGCACGTCATCAACGCCAGCGGCTGAGGCAGAAGTCCGAGCCAGCGCGTGATGTCGTCCAGATCTTTGTCCCAACGCGGCGCGTCGGGGCCATGCCAGGGCGATTCGTAGACGGAAAGCCGAAAACCCTTTGCCTCGATTGCGGCGCGAAACCCATCGCGTCGTTGGGTTGCCCAGAGTTCACCACTGAAGCCAGCGAAGGCGAAATGTTGGTAACCTCGTTCCAACAGGTGCGCGGCCCCCAGCCGACCGATGCCGGCGTGATCAGAGCCGACCCACGGAAGCTCCAAGTTGTCGTGAAGATCGTTCAGGTCCACCACCGGCACCCTCATCTGCCGAAAGAGCCGGGCCAGGCCGGGGTTCGTCGGGCGGCTCAGGATGCCGTCCCACTGGCCTGAGGACAACCACGCGGGCGGCTGGGTGCCGAGCTCGCGCTGTTCGAGAAACACAGACCACGGATGATGCAAGCGCAGGTAGCGCGCAACGCCGCGGAGAATCCGCCGGCCGTAGATAACCGAGGTTTCGATGATGAGAGCAACTCGCGGCGGCTTGTTCACGGGCTGTGAATAATCAAATGAAACAGAACCTGCCGGTCGAACCGATCGGCGCGCCTCGATGAGACCATCCGCGGATGCGGCCGGATGGGCAGACAAAGACTCTCAAATCTCGAGCCGAAAAAGCTCATGGACGATTGCCGAGCATTGGCGAGTATAGGGCGCTGTGCAAGCGCTCTGCAACCGCGGTTGCGTCTGCCGCCAAGAGTAACAACCGCAGCAACCTCGTCATCCGCCTACAGACACAGCGCGAGAGGCTGAAGCGGGGCGGCGTTGTGTACTGGACGCCGTTCGTCTAAATCGGATCATCGGTCGATAAGTATATGGGAAACGATGTTTTGAAACCGGCGCTGTCCGCCGCGATCCTGCCGCTCGTGCTGGCTTGTTTGAGCACCGCAGCGCAGAAGGCTGGATCACACCCTTTGCTGGCAGTCCCCATCCAGCAAGTCCATATCGAGGATGACTTCTGGTCGCCCAAGCTGAAGGTGTGGCGGGAGGTCACCATTCCAGATTGCTTCGCGAAGTTCGAGAAGGACGGGGCGCTGACCAATTTCGACAAGATTCGCGATGGCATGGGTGGTGAACATGGCGGCCCTCCGTGGTACGACGGGCTGATCTATGAGATGATTCGCGGCTCGGCGGATTTCCTCGCCGCCAAACCTGACCCGAAGCTAGAGGCCCGTCTGGATGGCTACATTGAGCGCATCGCGGCGGCGGCAGCCAAAGACCCGGACGGCTACCTGAACACCTACACGCAGTTGAAAGAGCCGACGCATCGCTGGGGGCTGAACGGCGGCAATGACGTCGAGCTGCACGATGTCTACAACGCCGGCGCAATGGTCGAGGCCGCCGTCCACTATTACCGGGCCACCGGCAGGACGCGGCTGCTGCAAACGGCGACGCGGCTGGCCAACCACATGTGCGACGTGATGGGCCCGCCGCCAAGGAAGAACATCGTGCCGGGCCACTCGTTGAGCGAAGAGGCCATGGTGAAGCTGTATCTGCTCTTCCGCGAAAAGCCGGAGTTGAAGGCGCAGATGGCCGTGCCGGTTGATGAGCAGCGTTATCTGAAGCTCGCGGAGTTCTGGATTGAGAATCGCGGAAACCATGAGGGCCGGAGTTGGGGGAAATTCGACGGCACTTACGCCCAGGATCACAAGCCGGTCTTGCAGCAGGAGACCATCGAAGGCCACGCCGTCCGCGCCACGCTGCTTTGCGCGGGACTGGTCGCGGCTGCCGAAGTGAACGGGCGAGGAGACTACCTTGCCGCCGCCCAGCGTCTCTGGCGCAACATGGTTGAGCGCCGCATGTATGTGATCGGCGGCCTGGGCGCGGTGGCGGGCCATGAGGGCTTCGGGCCGGATTACGTCCTGCCGAACAACGGCTACCTGGAAACCTGCGCGGCAATCGGCGCGGGCTTCTTTCATCACAACATGAGCCTGGCGCTGGCCGACGCACGTTACGCCGACGAACTGGAGCGCGTGCTCTACAACGCCGTCCTGCCCGGCGTCTCGCTCAAGGGCGACACGTACTTCTACGAGAACCCGCTCGAAGCCGGACCGAACCGCGCACGCTGGTCGTGGCACGGATGTCCGTGCTGCCCGCCAATGTTCCTCAAGATCATGGGCGCGCTGCCCGGTTACATCTATGCACAGGGCGACGATGCCGTTTATGTGAACCTGTTTGTCGGTAGCCGCGCCAATCTGATGGTCAAGGGCACGAAGGCCGCGCTCCGGCAGACGACCCGTTACCCGTGGGATGGCACGGTGAAAATCGCGGTCGAGCCCGAGCGCAATGCCGAGTTTGCCCTCAACCTGCGCCTGCCTGCCTGGTGCGCGAAGCCAAAGCTCCGGTTGAACGGCAAGGCAGTGGCAACACCTGAGACGGTTCGTGGTTACGCCTGGCTTCAGCGCAAGTGGCGGCGCGGCGATGTCGTCGAGCTTTCCCTGCCCATGCCCGTGCAACGTCTCAAGGCGCATCCCAACGTCGAAGCCAACATCGGGCGCGTGGCCCTCCAACGCGGTCCGCTGATCTACTGCCTCGAAGCCGCGGACAACGACGGCCACGTGCGCAGCCTCGTCATCCCGCCGGATGCGCCGCTCCGTGCGCAACATCGCGCCAGCCAGCTCGGGAGCGTGACGGTCATCACTGGTTCGGCGTTGGCGCTCCATCGTGCGTCATGGCCAGAGACGCTTTACCTGCCTGCTACAGCTATTCCCGGCGTAACCACCGTCGAGTTCACCGCGATTCCGTATTTCGCAAACGCGAACCGCGAGCCGGGCGAGATGCAGGTGTGGATCGCTGAAACGGCGCAGCAGGCCGAGCAGCCGCCTGCGCCCACGGTCGCCTCGCGCGCCAAGGCATCTGCTTCGCACTGCTGGCAAGGCGACACGCTGTCGGCACTGAACGACCAGGTTGAGCCCGCCGCCTCTGATGACAAACAGGTTCCCCGGTTCACTTGGTGGGATCGCCGCGGCACGAAGGAGTGGGTGCAATACGACTTTGGTCAGCCGCAGAAGGTATCCGCCGTCGAAGTCTATTGGTGGGATGAGCGACGCATCAACGCCCACTGCCGCGTGCCGCAGTCCTGGCAATTACTCTTCAAGGACGGCAACGCGTGGAGGCCCATCTCCGGTGCGTCCAGCTATGGAACGGAGATGGACCGATTCAATCGGGTGACGTTTCCGCCGGTTGACACCACAGCGTTGCTCATCGAAGTCCAACTCCAGCCGGAATGGTCCGGCGGGGTTTTGGAGTGGCGGGTCGAGTAGTTTCTTAAAACCAAACATAACGAGTCAAATTCACCAAGCATGCGATCGACAATTGCTCTCTCTCTTTTTGCCTTCGCCACCACGGCGATGTTCGGGAATGCCCAAGACACCACGATCACCGTCCACGCGGACCAGGTGCAACACCGCGTCTCGCGTTACCTCGCCGGCGCGTGCATTGAGGACGTGAACCACGAAGTCTATGGCGGCATAGACAGTCAGATGATCTTCGGCGAGAGTTTCGCCGAACCCGCGCCCCAGCCGCCGCTGAAGGGCTTCGGCGTCTTCGGCGGCAAGTGGACGTTGGCCGAAGAAGGCGGCATTCAGGTTCTGAGCAGCGACGGAGCGAAGATCGTTTGCGACGAACCGGCGTTCTCCGAAGGCGAGGTTAGTGTGGACGTGTGGCTGACCGAAGCGAGCGGCGGCAACGGTGGGCTGATTCTCAAGGTCAGCGACGCGGCCGTTGGCGCCGACAAGTTCAACGGCTACGAGGTCGCGCTTGAGCGTCCGAGGACGCTGGTGCTTGGTCGCCATCGTCAGAACTGGGAGCCCATCCGCCGCGTGCCGTGCGACGTGCCGGTCAACCAATGGATCACCCTCATGGTGCGCATGTCCGCGAAGTCCCTCGAAGTGCTCGTCAACGGCAAGAGCGTGACGAAATACGAAGACACGGAGCATCCGCTCGAAACGGGGAAGGTCGGCTTGCGGACATGGCAGCACGATGTTCGCTTCCGCAATCTGTCGGTCACGACCGGCGGCGCACCGCGCAAGCTGCCGTTTGAACTGCAGAAGCCAGCGAGCGGGACGGACGCCGTGAGCGGTATGTGGCGACCGATGCGCCGCGGCACGGCGGCGGGCGAGTTCGCCGTGGAGGAGGCCAACGCGTTCTCCGGTCGCCAGAGCCAACGCATTACGTTCACCGGCGGAGCCGGCGAAATCGGCATTGAAAACCAGAGCCTCAACCGTTGGGGCATGAACTTCGTCGAAGGCAAACCTTACGAGGGATTCGTTTGTCTTCGTTCGGCCAAGCCGACGGAGCTCTTCGTGGCGTTGGAAAGCCGCGACGGCGCGAAGGTGTATGCGGAGAAGCGGTTGAAGGTTGCCGGCAGCGGTTGGCAACGCTTGGACTTCAAGCTGAAGCCTGACGGCGCGGATAAGACGGGGCGCTTCGCGATCAAGCTGAAACAGCCCGGCTCAGTGACGGTGGGCTACGCCTTCCTGCAACCCGGCGCGTGGGGACGGTTCAAGGGTTTGCCCGTGCGCAAGGACGTGGCGGAAGGGCTCATTGACCAAGGCATCACGGTGCTGCGTCAGGGTGGTTGCATGGCCAACGCCCCCGAGTATCGCTGGAAGAAAATGATCGGGCCGCGCGAGCAGCGTCCGCCGTACGCCGGCTGGTGGTATCCGCATTCCTCGAACGGCTGGGGCATCTTCAACTTCCTGGACTTCTGCGAAGCCGCCGGGTTTCTCGCTGTGCCGGATGTGAACATTGACGAAACGCCGCAGGACATGACGGACTTCATTGAGTATGTCAATGGTCCGGCGGACAGCACGTGGGGACGCAAGCGCGCCGCGGATGGCCACCCCAAGCCGTATCGGCTGACGCATTTGCAGATCGGGAATGAGGAGCGGGTGAATGAGGATTACTGGCAGCGGTTCAAGCCCATCGCCGAGGCCATCTGGGCCAAAGACCCGGAGCTCATCCTCGTCGTGGGCGACTTCGCCTACAATCAGCCCTTCACGGATCCGTTCAACTTCAAAGGCGCGGCAGGCGGCATCACCAGTCTCGCGGCGCAGCAAAAGATCCTGCAACTCGCCAAGCAGCACAACCGCGAGGTTTGGTTCGACGTTCACATCAACACGGATGGGCCACGCCCGGATTTTGGTGGGACGATCAGTTACATTGACGCCCTGGAGCGTATCGCCGATGGCGCCAAGCATCGCGTCGTGATTTTCGAGTTCAATGCGGGCAACCACTCCCAGCGCCGGGCGCTGGCGAATGCTGCGGCGATCAATGCAGTTGAACGCGACGGGCGGTTGCCGATTGCGACTTCGGCGAACTGCCTTCAGCCCGACGGCCAGAACGACAACGATTGGGATCAGGGCTTGTTGTTCCTGAATCCCGCGCAGGTTTGGCTGCAACCGCCCGGCTACGTGACGCGGATGGTTTCGCGCAACTTCCAGCCGCTGTTGGTAAAGAGCCAGGTGGACGGCGCCGCCAAAGGGAATCTGGACGTGAGCGCAAAACGGAGTGAAGACGGCAAGACGCTGATCCTGCAAGTCGTCAACTTCAGCGATCAGCCAATCACCGCCACGCTCCACCTAGCTGGCTTCAGCCCCCACAAACGCACAGCCAGAGTGGAGACGCTTTCCGCCCCGCTGGACGCACGCAATTCTGCCGCCAACCCTGAGCTCGTGAAAACCACTTTCACCGAATGGCAGCATGGGTTGAAGGCCGGGCCAACGACCTGTCAGTTCCCAGCCGGTTCGTTCACCGTTGTACGTCTCGAATAGCAACCGCAGCCCAGGGAGACCGGATCGGCAGGACTTGCGTGCGTGGAATCTCGCCGCCGCATAGCTGTGTCCTCGACAACCGGTCTCTGCGCGATCATAGTGTGCCACCGTGAAACCGCTCGCGCTGTTGACTCTGCCGGCGTTGGCCGCCGCCTTCGCATTGGAAACAGGCCGATTGCCCTTCAAGCTTGGAGTCCCCGTTCTGTGCGCCCTCATTCTGATTGCGTTTGTTCGCCACTATGCCCCGAACGGACGGCGGGCGATCTGGGCCGTGGCGGGTGCGTTCGCCATGTCCGCGGGGGGCGATTACTTCCTCTCGAGCCGCGGGGGACATGCGCGTTACTTTGAAGTTGGAATCGCAGCCTACCTGGTCGCGCACTTGGGCTACATTTGCTACGCCCTGCTTAACGGTCGGCTCCACCGGTTGGCGTTGGCCGCTCTGCTTGTCGGGTTTGTTCCCTATTTCGGATTGGCTCTCTCTCCAGCCATCGCCGACCGGACATTGTGGGCGGCGGTGTTGCTGTATCTGTTGATCTCGTGCCTCAGCCTGTCCGCCGCGCTGGGATTGAGGCAGCCAGTGTTGAGCAAGTCGTTCTACATTGCCGGCATCGGGCTGGTGGTCTTGTCGGACACCCTCATTTCGTTCAGCGAGTTCCTCCGCTTCCACGAATTCAACGGTTGGATTCTGCCCACCTACTATCTGGCCCACCTCGCCATCACATCCTCAATCCTGCTCCGCCCAGACCGACGCCATTCGCGGACGCCAGGGGATGGCGAGACGGGCATGCACCGAAATGGTTGGCTCACCCGTGGATGACCAACTGGATGTTCTCGGGCAGGTCCTTGGCCACCCGGGCGATGATGTCGCCTTTGATCATCTGCGCGAGGGTCCGTCGGTGCCGGGCGCCGAGCATCAGCATGTCAATGCCCAGCGTGGCCGCCAAGTCCAGGATGGTCGCCGAGGGATCCTCGCTGACGACGAAGATCGGCAGCACCTGCACACCGTTTTGCTGCCCCAGTTCCAGCATGGTGGACATGATTTTTGCCGCTTCGGGGTCCTCCTGCCAGCGGGCCCGTTCGGCGGTTTGGAGCGGGCCGGGCAGCGTGACGGCAATTTCCTTCACGTAGAGCACGTAGAGCGTGCCCTTCCTCAAACGCGCCTCTTCCAAGGCAAACCGCAACACCGGCGTCAGCCCGCGGGCGGCGACCAGGATGGCCTGGCCCGGATTCAAGCTCAGTTTGAACTCCGTCAACGCTTCCGGGGCGACCGCGGCCGCCACATGTTCGCTTACGGTCACGGTGCGCAGGCCCGCTCGCCGTTGCGCGAGGCCGCGCAGCCCGTAGCCGGCGCCGAGGATGCAGCAGACGAAGAACAGGGCGTCGTGCTTGGTCTTGGCGATGGTCAGCTCGACGGCGAACAGCACGAGGAACGTCACCGCCATGATCGCGCGCTCATACCACCGGAGGGCGAGCTGGCGGTTGAAGGTGCAGGAACCGAGATTCACGGCGATCGCCCCCACCACACCGATGGCGTAAAGTCCCGCCAGCATCTCCAGGTTGGCGGCGAAGGCCGTCACCGCAAACGGCAAAGCCGTTGCGACGACCAGCGGAACCCAGGGCACGCCGTGTGGGTTGAGCCGCGCAAAGCTGCGCGGCATTTCGCCGTCGCGCGCCAGCATATACACCAACCCGATCAGGGCGCCGATGGCCGTGTTGACCGCGCTGAGCAACAAGATGCCCACCACCACGCCCACCACCATGCCGAACAGGTGTCCAACATGTGGTCCGAAGGCCAGCGAGGCGTACTGTTCCCCCAGGAAACGCATCATGTCTTCCGACCGGCTCTCCATTTCCGGTTGAAGCGTTTTGGGGAGCGAAAGCATCGCCCAACCGAGCAGCGACGTGCCCAGCACCACTTCGATGGCAACGGGCAGGATGGCCCACCGGGCCGCTCTGCTGACCCGGGGTTGATCCATGGTGGCGCCGGGATCGAGTTTCATGACGCCCGTCAAGTTGGCGATGGCCTCCACGCCGCTCAGCGCGAGGATGACCCCGACGAACGCGATCCAGTTGGGGCGAAAGCCGCCGTGTGCCGGCTCGAGGTTGGCGGCGGTCAGGTGCGGCAGGCTCAGGCCAATGATGATGATGACCAATGCCACCATCGGGGCGGCCATGAGTGCCGCGAGGTTGCCGGTGTGCTTGGGGCCGAAATGGTTGATGATCCCGATGGCCAGGATGGCGATCATCGTGAACCAGCGGACCCAGCCGGCTTCAATGTTGAAGTAACTCATCGCGGCCCAGCCGCTGAGCGCGGCAGTGACGGTGAAATTGGCTACCAGCAACAACGCGCCCATGACCGCGAGGAAGCGGCTCTGCTGGCGCGCCGCCGAGTACACCCCGCCGCCGTCCGGGAAATGCTTGCAGATGACGATGTAGTTGTAGCCGACGACCGCGGTCAGCGCACAGACGGCAATGATGATCGGGAGCGAGGCGTAAGCCGCGGCGACGAAAGCCAAGCCGATGACGTAGGCCTTGCTTGTGCCCCAATCGCCATAGAGAAGCGCGGCGGCGCGCTTCCAGTCCAAGTTTCGCGGGCGATGATGACCTATGCCATCCATGCGCGGCAATGCGGGCTTCGCTTCGTCATGCGGCCAAGACAATCGAAAAAAAACGTCGCACTAGCAAGCCAGGATCCCGTCGCTATCGGCTCGCCTCACACGACTTTTACAAACCTTTTGCCGGGCTTTGACACCTTTTCGGCCAGTTGCGACACTCTGACATCGTGAAACGGGTCGCCCTGCTGTTCGTGCTCGCGGTGCTGGTACCGAGCGTCGTGCTCGCGTGGCTGGCCGGGCGCTCGCTCAGCGATCAGCACTTCATCCTCGAACGCCAGCAATCTCTCCTCTACCAAAACGTCGCCGACGCCGTCGCGAAGCAGGTGCAAACGCTGCTCGACGAAGCCGTGCGCGGGTTCGGACTGGAGGTGGAGGCGTTGTTGCTTGCCCAAAAGACCAACGGCTTTCCGCAGAACTTCGACGACTTGCTGCGCGCCCGCTGGCCGCTGGCAGACGTCGGTTTTGCCGTCGGCACCAACGGCAGCCTGCTCGCGCCCCAGCCAACGAAACGCGCAGCCACCAGTGCATTCCTCACGGCCAACGGACGGTTCCTAGCCAACCAGGAGGTGGCCGAGGTGTACCTGAATTACTTCAACCCAGCCGCCAACCAAGCGCAGGTGACCTCTTCCTGGAGAGCCGAAAGTCCGGGCGATACCGCGCAGGTCCCGGCGCAACAGCTTTCCTATAATCTCGCCCAACAGGTCCGCAACGTTGTTCCACAGCAGCAGCAGCAGTTCGTTCTCCCCAAGGCCCAGGCTGACGTGCAGCAGCCTGACAGCAACCTCTCACGCCTGAACATCGCCGAGACCGGTTTCCAGCAAGTCATCGGCGAAGCAGCGCAAGGGTCGCTTGCCCGGTTTGTGGGCAACCGGCTGACGGTGCTGTTCTGGTATCGTTCGCCGCGTGCGCCCGGCATCATCTTTGGCGCGCAGATCGCCTTGGACCGACTCAAGGCGGACCTGCAACAGTTGCTCGCCGAGTTGCAGCCCCAGTTGCGGGCGGAGGTCTGCCTGGCTGTGCTCGATGACTTGGCCAAACCGGCTGTGCTCTCCCACCCCGATTTCAAGGCGAACTGGAAACGCCCATTCGTCGCCACGGAAGTCGGCGAGGTGCTGCCCCACTGGGAGGTGGGCGTGTATCTGCTGGATCCGACGAAACTCGATCGAACTGCCCGGACCTTCCGGCTGACCCTGACGCTGGTCATCACGACGCTGCTTTTCGCCATGGTCATCGGAAGCTGGCTGATCGTGGCCGATCTCCGCCGAGAACTTACGCTGGCCCGGCAGAAGACGGATTTCGTCAGCAATGTTTCGCACGAACTCAAGACACCGCTGACTTCCATTCGCATGTTCGCCGAACTGCTCGCCGAAGACCGTGTGGCCGACCGTGAGAAGCAGCGTTCCTATCTCCACATCATCACCGCCGAGGCGGCGCGGCTGACGCGGCTCATCAATAATGTCCTAGATTTCTCACGACTCGAGCGTGGCGAGAAGAAATACAGCTTCCAACCCTGCGACCTCGTTGCGGTCGTGCGTGACACGGCTGAGACGCTGCGCCCGCACTTGGAGCAAAACGGCTTCACGTTTACCTGCGAGTTGCCCGCCCTCCCCTGCCCCGTCACCTGCGACCGCGATGCGCTGGCCCAGGTGCTGGTCAATCTGCTCTCGAACGCGGAGAAATACTCTGGTGGGCCGAAGGAAATCCGCATCGAGTTGCGCCAGCGGAGCGAGCCGCTGCCGTTTGCCGAGGTCAACGTGTTGGACCGCGGCCTTGGCGTGCCGCGTGGGTGTGAAGTGAAGGTCTTCGAGCAGTTCTACCGGGCGCACGACGCGTTGAACAGCGGCATCCAGGGCTCGGGGCTCGGCCTCACGCTGGCCCGACAAATCGCCCGCGCGCACGGGGGCGATGTCGCTTATGAACCACGCGAAGGCGGTGGAAGCTGCTTCAGCCTGCGACTGCCGTTGACACAAGTCGCGGCGGCATCGACCCCAAATGGAAGGCTATGAAAACCAAGATTCTCATCGTCGAGGACGACCCGCACATCCTGCTCGGCTTGGAGGAAGTCCTGAAGAGCGACGGCTTTGAGATCGCCACCTGCCATCGCGGTGACCTTGCACTCGACGCGTTTTCCGCACACCGGCCCGGGTTGGTGCTGCTGGACGTCATGTTGCCGGGGCTCAGCGGCTATGACATCTGCAAACAGCTCCGCGCCAAGAAAGTCACCACGCCAATCCTGATGCTCACGGCCAAGGGACAGGAGATTGACAAGGTCGTGGGGCTGGACCTCGGCGCGGATGATTACGTCACCAAACCGTTCGGCGTGCGCGAACTGCTGGCGCGCATCCATGCGCTGCTGCGCCGCGGCAACGGATCGCCAGGGACCGCCTTGCCGGAGGTGGAGTTCCGCATCGGCGCCGCGACGATTGACCCGAAGACGTTTCAAATTCACCGGGGCAAGGTTTCGGAAGAACTCACCGCCAAGGAGTTGAAGCTGCTGCAACACTTCTACGCGCATGCGGGCGAAGTGCTCTCGCGCGACCGGCTGTTAAATGAAGTGTGGGGCTATAACTACTACGGCACCACCCGGACGCTGGATCAGGTGATTGTGCAATTGCGCCGCAAGCTCGGCGACAACGGCGAGGAACCGCGCCACCTCCTCACGGTGCATGGCGTGGGATACAAGCTGGTTGCCTAAAGGCGGACCGGGCGGTTGGGCAGCGTCGTTGCCAAGACTGACCGGAGCAAATCTGGCTGGCCAATTCGTGCCTACCTTCTGGGAAGCCGTTGCCACGGCCACCCAACGCTTCGGGGCACGACCGGCGGTTCACTTCAGTTCCAGCACCACCACGGACTTCGCCGGCAGCTTTGCGGTGAAACCACCCTCCGTCACCCGGCAATCGCTAAACGCTGCGGGCTTCACCGTTTCCGGTTTGTCAAAGGTGTTGTGCGCCTGCATCGCGTCAGCCGTCAGCACGCGACCGGAAATGTTCTGCCGTTTCGTGCCCTGCAATTCGCAACTCACTTCTGCCGCCGCGTTCGGATTCAGGTTGCACAGCGAGACGTGGATGACGCCCGCCTTGTCACGCGAGGCCGACACGCTCAGGCCGGGGACTTTGTCACTACCCAGTGCGTAATCTGCGCACGTCAGGTCCGCCGGCAGTAAGGTGGCGTCGTGATGCACGGTATACATCTCGAAGACGTGGTAGGTGGGCGTGACGAGCATCTTCTCCTTGGCGGTGAGGATCATCGCCTGGAGCACGTTGATGGTTTGGGCGATGTTCGCCATCTTCACGCGGTCGCAATGCTGGTTAAAGATGTTCAGCGACAGGCCGGCGACCAGCGCGTCACGCAGCGAGTTCTGCTGGTAAAGGAAGCCGCCCTGCGTGCCGGGCTCGACATTGTGCCACGTGCCCCACTCGTCCACGATCATCCCGACGCGCTTCTGCGGATCGGCCTTGTCCATGATCGCGCCGTGCTTCGTCACCAACTCTTCCATCTTCGTCGCTTGAAACATCGTGTTGTGCCAATCCGCCTCCTCGAACTTCGTCGCCGAGCCCTTGTCCTGCCAGTTGCCGCGCAACACGGTGTAGTAATGAAGCGAGAGACCGTTCATCTGCCGCGCCGCCTGGCCCATCAACACTTCGGTCCAGTTGTAGTTGAAAGAGTCCGCGCCGCAGGCGATGCGGTAAATCCGCTGGCCGGAGTAGTTCTTCACAAACGTGTTGAACCGCCGGTAATTGTCCGCGTAATACTCGGGCCGCATGTTGCCGCCGCAACCCCAACTCTCGTTGCCCACGCCGAAATAGGCGAGCTTCCACGGCTTGTCGCGCCCGTTCTGGCGACGGAGATTCGCCATCGGCGACTGCGCATCAGACGTGATGTATTCCACCCACTCCATCATCTCCTGCGGCGTACCGCTGCCGACGTTGCCGCAGATGTAGGCGTCGCACCCGAGCTGCTCGATCAGGTCCAGGAACTCGTGCGTGCCGAAGTGGTTGTTCTCCACCACGCCACCCCAGTGCGTGTTGATCATCGCGGGCCGCTTCTCGCGCGGGCCGATGCCGTCCTTCCAATGATACTCATCGGCGAAACAGCCGCCCGGCCAGCGGAGCACCGGCACTTTGATCTGCTTGAGCGCCGCCACCACGTCGTTGCGGATGCCGC
>CAZWJC010000168.1:0-15463 GCA_964634255.1 uncultured Verrucomicrobiota bacterium
CATCGCCCAAGGCTACCGCCGACAGACCGTCGAGGTACTGCGGCGCGGGGTAGCGCGTGGGGAACTCGTCGGCGGCAATTTGACGCTCCTCTGCACCACCATCGGCACGCCGTGGCAGCCTGACTTCAACGGGCGCATCTTGTTCCTCGAAGACCTTTCGGAAGAGCCATACCGGATGGATCGCATGCTCACCTACCTGCTCAACGCGGGCGTGCTTCAACAAGTCGCCGGCATCGCGATCGGCATCAACAAAGACTGTCACGATCCGAAGGCCAAAAAGACCAAGGAGTATCGGCAGACACTGGAAGATGTGTTTCGCGATCGCCTGCTCCCCCTGAAGGTCCCGACGGTGATGGGCCTGCCCTTCGGTCACATTCCACACAACGCCACTCTACCAGTCGGGGGCGAGGCGCTGCTGGATGCCAAACGGGCTGAGTTGATCCTTACCAAACCAGTCGTGCATTGAAGAAGTCAATCCCCGTGAAGAGTCTGTACCTGCTCGTGTCTTTGGTTTCAATCGTCCTCTCGACGGGGTGCGCCCATCAAAAGACCTACGTGGTCGCGCGCCACAACCCGCAACGCACCGTCTCGATCGAGAGCCGCATCGCCGTGTCTCCTCCGGCCAACGACAAATCCCAGAACGTCTCTGTTTATCAGGCCGCCCTGGCGGAGCTTGCCGCAGCCGGCTTTCGGATCGTTCCGCCCGCGGAGGCGGAGTACACGCTACTGGTGTTGGTCGACAAGCATGCCCGCGCTGTGGCCGGTTCGCCCTCACCAATGACCCAAGTATCGCCGTACATGGTGATCTCAGGTTCGGATGGCAGCACATCTCGAACACCGCTCTATCGCGGGCCATTCCCCACACCTACCAAAGAGTACAGCGTTTCCGAAGGAATTCGACTCTCGCTTTATCCGGCGCGCGCCGACAACGCGGCGCAAATCCAACCGGTTTGGGACGGGTTCGTCGATTCCGGCCACCTCCGGCTTTCTCCGGAGCAACACCGCCCCATGATCCGACTGCTGCTGCGCTATTTCGGCCAGGACTTCGCCGGCGAGGTCCAGCCAATCGAGTAACGACTTGGGCACTCGGCTCTGACCGGCTTAATCCTCTCGTCCGGCTTCATGTACCCGAATGAAGCGCCGCAGGGCGATCAAACCCACTGGCGCCACGGCTGCCATCAGGCCCACGACGAGCCACATCGTCCCGGAGTGTCGGGGGCCTTCCTCTGGGCAATACGCCGCCAGCAAGCGAAACGAAACCGTTCCCACCAGCAGTTTTGCCAGCAGGAACGGAATGTAGGAGAGCGCGGCGTAGGAGGCTTCCTGCCCTTTGGGTGCGATGGCGGCGGCGTATTCATACACGCGCGGCGAGTAGAACGCTTCGCCCACTGACATGAAGATCACGAACAGGGTGATCATCACGTAGTACGGATGCACTTCACCGGTCAACCGCAAGTAACCGTGCCCGACCCACCGTCCAAAAACCCCGTCCGCCAGCGGTTGAAACCAAACGGTCGGTAAGGCCATGATCAGCACCGAAGCGGCGGAGATGAGCCCACCGACGATCACCATCCGATACGCCGAGAAGCGCTGGGTCAACACGCCCACGAACGGCACGAGGAAAACAATCAGGAGACTGTTGATCGCAACGAGGCGACCGACCGGCGCGCCCTCGCCCAGTTCGCGGATGCCAAACTTTGGGAAGACGTAGTCCATCTGCATGAAAATGAGTTTGAGAAAGGCGATGAACATCAGGAACGCCAGCAAACGATAGAAACCGGCTTGTCGCAGTAGACCGGTAAACAGGCTCACCGTGGCCTTCGCGCTGTCGCGCACGGTCAACCAGAAGGAACGCCAGAGATTCGCGCCCGGGTACTTGGTCGCCTGGGGCGTGATCGTGACGCCTTCATCCGTTACCTCCAAGCCGGGTCGTATGAAGTAAAGCACCGGCAACAGAGCAATCTCGATGAGCAACGCGGCGAAGAACAGCGTTCGATAGGTCGTCAGCGTTGTGTTCACCAGCGGCAGCGTGATCTGGCCGTGTTCCCCAAGGCTTTGGCGGAGGTGATCGAACAAGAGGGCGGCGATCAGGAAACCGAGGTTCATGATCGTATAGAACAGCGAATAGGAGATGGAGCGCTGTGCCGTGGTTGAGTATTTACGGACGGCGGCCACCAGCACCGGCGTGCCGAGCGCCTCGCCAACCGCCAAGGGGAACAATCCGGCGAGCAAGGCAAGCCACTTGACCGTGGTAAACGCCATCACCGCGCGGGCCACAATACAAATCCAGACACCGAGGAAGAACGTCTTACGGAGCCCGATGGCGTCGGTCAGTGAGCCGACAAGCAACGTGACGATGGTCATCGAGATGGACCACGCCGCCACAATACTCCCGGCGCTTTTGTCGCCGTAGCCAAAATCGGACATCAGCCAGAGCGCGAGGGTCAAGACCGTCACCTTGTAAGCCATGAGCCCGAGAAACTTCACCGCGAAGGTGATCCAAAGCTCGCGGGCGGCACCTTTGAGGACCAGAAATTTGCCGAGAAAGGAGTTGGGCGCTTCAGCGGCGGCGGCCATGCGCGAAGTTGTTGGATAGGTTGTGTATCACGGCGCGCCATGAATGGCTGAACTTCTGACTCTCGTAAAGCACGAATGCGTCTGGCGCTCTCAAAGTCGCCGCGGTCACAAGTGGAAACTGGAGCCTGAGCGTTCGTGCTCTTGACCCGACGGCGGCTGTTACTCCACGCTGCCGGAACAAATTGGTTATGTCCGCAAACGATCATCCATGCGCGCCGGTCTATCCCGGCCCGGTCAGCCGTACGATGCTGGAAGAATTGGGCCGCTACGTGGTGGCCGAACCGTATCCGTTTGTCCTCGATCTGGAACGTTGCGAAGGCATGTGGCTGGTCACGGTGGACGGTCAGCGAATTTTCGACTGGGGCGGCTGCTACGGGTCGAAACTGATCGCCCACAATCATCGGCGGCTCTATGAGCCGGCGTATCTGCGCCGCCTGCAGCGCGCGGCGAACAACAAGATGGCCAACCCCGACCTGCTCACGCGCGAGTGTCTGGACTACTACCGGCTGCTCCATGAGTTGGCTCCAACCTGCATGCGCAACCCGCATCTGGAGGTTTACGCAGTCAATTCGGGCGCGGAGGCGGTGGAAAACATGCTCAAGTACGTCATCAACCTGCATCTCTGCAAATGCCAGCAGGCGGGCCGGCCACCGGGAGCGCGGCGCATCCTTTACTTCGACCAAGCCTTTCACGGCCGCACCGTGTTCGCCTTGAATGTTACCCAACTCAGCCACGATCCCGTCATTACGAAAGATTTTCAGGGGCTGATTCCGGGCAACCTGCATGTCCCGTTCCCCGAATTTAACCGTGACGATTCCGCACGCGCGAACCGCACCCGCATGCGTCAGAGCCTCGACATCGTCCGGGCGCTGCTCGAACGCTACCACTTGGAAACCGTCGGCATCGTGATTGAACCCATCCAAGGCGCGGGCGGGCATCGCGTCGCGTTGCCGGAGTTTTTCCGCGAACTAAGCAAGCTGAGCCATCGCTTCGAGGTTCCGCTCTGCTTCGACGAAGTGCAAACCGCGGGCGGCCAGACGGGCACGGTGTTCGCCTGCGACCAGTTTGACCTCCCCTACCCGCCGCACGCCGTGGCCACCGCCAAGAAGTTCGGAAACGGCGTCGTGTACATGCATCACTCGATGCACGATGTGGGGGTGCTGGATTCGACCTGGGGCGGTTGCCTCGCGGACATGGTCCGGTTCGGACAGGAATGGCAGATCGTCCGGGAGGAGCGGCTGATCGAGTCCGTGCCAAGGAAGACGGAACGCTTGCTTGCCGGACTGGGAAGGTTGCAGGCCAGTTACCCGCAGCTTATTGGCAACCTGCGCGGCATGGGCCTCTACCAAGGTTTTACCCTGAAGCCGCCAATCAAGAAGGGGGAATTCGTCGAAGCCGCGCTGGAGCGTGAAAACCTCCTGCTGCTCGGAGCGGGCACCGACTCCATACGCCTGCGCCCACACCTGAACGTCACCATGGCCGACATTGACCTGCTGTGCCGGAAGCTGGATCGCTTGTTTGCGCGGTTGGGCAAACCCATCCGAAAAGCACCGCAGCGCCGGCCAGCATCTCGAAACTGCGACCCACGGTGAAGGCGCGCTATGGCTGGGAGAATCCCGCCGCTTTCATCGCACGCTGAATCTCAGGCAGGCGCATGAATCGTTCCCACGGTTTGCCTGTTCGATGGTTCTCAATCAGGAGCACCGCCGCCCCGAGATCTATGCCGATGACGTCATCCGCAAACCAGTTCTTGTCGAGGTTGAACCCATTGCTGAAACCGTAGCGTCCCCAAAGCTTCGCTTTGAACCTCTGGTGCATGAACTCAATCGCTCCGGTCGCCGGTTCTGGCGTGAAAGCGACCGCGGCCACCGTCACCCACGGCGCGACCGTACCGTCATGGACCGGTGTCCCCGGCGGCGCACCGTACGCTTCGTAACCGCCGCCCGGCTTGTCGCAGGCCGAAAGCCCCCAGACGTTCGGTCCATACGTTTTGAACCGCGCAGCTTCATCCATGCAGAACTGGCGGTTCGCCTTGGTGGCCTGCACTGCCGACTCGAAGTAATCAAAGCCCTTGCGATCCCTCCGACCTCGAAAGTCAATGAACGCCTGGCTGTACTGGTGCGTGAAGAGCGGTCCGCAAGCAAAGGTCTTGTGGCCTTTGTATTCGCCGACATTCCTTTGCCACGCATCCCAACACGAAGCCGGAATCGGATGCGTCGGGGAGCCGATCGCGAGCAGGTTCAGCAGGAGATGCTCGGAGTAATTGTCCCACCGGGCGCGCAGGAAGCCGGAGCCCGGCTTCCACCCGTGGCAGAGCAGCTTCTCATTCGGTTTCACCCCGCCATCCGTAAGCATCCACGAGAAATCGGTGCGGCGATACACTCCGTCGGCTAACGATTTGGCTTCACTACCAAAGTAATCGCCTGACAGGAGTGCGCCGGCCAATAACAGCGCGGTGTCAATCGTAGAAATCTCGCAGTCCCACACCCGTTCGCCGGAACTCCAATTCACGAAGTGATACAGCCAACCGTGTTCATGCGTCAGCCTCTCTCCAACGAACCTGAGTGTGGTCAGCGCACGGCGTTCACCCTGCTCGCGAGTAATCCAACCGTGCTCAACGCCCACGGGCAGCGCGGCGAGCCCAAAGCCCGTCGCCGCCAGGCTGGCGACGTGATAGGCGTCGCTCCGCACGTTGCCTGCTCGATCCTTGACCAAGCCGGTAGTTGGATGCGCTTCAAACCAGAAGAACTCGAACGCCCGCCGCAGAAGATCAGTCAGCAGGTTGGCCTCGCGCACCTCCACGCTCCCGCCCGCGGCGTCCGAAGCCCACAATTCGCCGGCCATGGCGGCGCTGGCCAGACTGGCGGATGCGGATTTTAGGAAATGGCGGCGCGTGAAGTTCATTGCCGAGCAAAGGATGGTTTTGTGCAAAGGCGTTTCACTGGTCGGGAGATAATTCGCGAACCAAGTCCATGTCAAGCACGGGACGTGGAAACCGGAATGCCGACGGAAGCGGCCAGAGAAAACCCAGTGCGCCACAAATCCCGACGGCTTTGGCCCGTTTCCTTCCACCCCGCCACCGGCCCAATCGACGAATGTCCCCAAGCCCGCGCCTAGGTCGCCAGGCGCAGGTGAAGTTGGGAGTTGCGGCCGACGTGCGTTGAGCCAAACCTGTGTGTCATGCGAATTCTCTTGCTCGGTGGTACGGGAAATCTCTCCACAGAATGCGCGGCGACGCTGCATTCCCTGGGACACGAAATTCTGATCGTGACCCGCGGACGCAGTCCCGTGCCGGGAGCGTACCATCCCATTCGCGCTGACAGAAAAGACCTGGCCGCGATGCGCTCCGCCCTGAGCGGAGTTCACTTTGACGTGGTCGTCAACTTCATCGGCTTTGAGTTGCCAGATATCCAGGCCGACTACGACCTATTCAGAGACAAGGTCAGCCAGTACGTGTTCATCAGTTCGGCCACCGTGTATGCCAAGCCGCCCAAACAACTCCCCATCACCGAAAATGCGCCACTGGGCAATGCGTATTGGGATTATGCGCGGAAGAAGCAGGCTTGCGAAGAGTGGCTCCTGCAACGCTGGCACGAAGCTCAGTTCCCCGTCACGATCGTCCGTCCATCCCACACGTATTCACGGCGGTGGATTCCCAATCCGGTCTCGAGCGGCAGCTCCAACTTCGCCGCGCGGCTGGAGCATGGGCAAGCCGTGTTTGTACCGGATGGCGGAGAGAATCCCTGGACGCTTACCGCCGCGACTGATTTCGCGACGGCCTTGGCCGGGCTGATTGGCAACCGCCAGGCACTCGGCGAGGCCGTTCATATCACTAGTGATGAGGTGCTGACGTGGAACCAAATCTGCACCGAGATCGCAGCCGCGTTGGGCATCTCGCAGCCGCTCATCCTGAAGATCCCAACGGATTTCATCTGCCAAGTGTCTCCCCAATTGACGGGTACGCTGAAAGGAGACAAGTCTCACCCGGGTATCTTTGACAATGCGAAGCTGAAGCGTTTCGTGCCTGGTTTCCAGTGCCACAAACCGTTCGCCGTCGGCATCCGCGAATCCGTCGAGTGGCTCCGTGCCCATCCTGAACACCGACGGCTGGATCCGGCTGTTGAGGCGATCTTCGAGAACGTCATTTCCGCATGGAAACGAGAAGCAGCCAAGCAGCCATGAATTGGCGGGGGGGTCAACACTCCGAGTAGCCTTCGGCTCCCAGAAGAGCTCAACTCAAATCTCGATCTGCCCCTCGAAAACAACGTCCGCAGGACCGGTAAGCCGAACCGCATCGAAATCCGAGCCGGTGTCTTGGAAGCTGACCTCCAAAGTGTCGCCACCCTGGACTTGAACCTTGACCGGCGAGCGAAAGCCGTGGACCCGTGCGGAAATCATCGCGGAGGCACTCACGCCCGTGCCGCAGGCGAGCGTTTCGCCCTCCACCCCACGCTCGAACGTGCGGACGCGAATCCGCCCCGGCTCCAGGACTTGCACGAAGTTCACGTTCGTCCCTCTCGGGCCAAACTGTGCGTGGCGTCGAATCTCCGGCCCGAGCGTTTGCACCATGGCCTTGTCCGCATCGGGCACGCAGAGAACTGCGTGCGGCACGCCCGTGTTGAGCGAGTGAATCGTTGCAGGACCTGTGGTCAACGCGACTTGTTGATTCAAACGCAGGTCCCGCGGGCGCGTCAGATTGACCGTTACGCGATCCCCGTTGAAGCCGGCGGTGATGATGCCGGCGGCCGTTTCAAAGGTAAGCTCACGATTCGAGCCGGTCGTCCGTTGGATGAAACGCGCGAAACACCGCGCGCCGTTGCCGCACATCTCCGCCACGCTGCCGTCGCTATTGAAGAAGTCCCAGGCCCAGTCGGCGCGACCAGTGCGGGACGGAATAAGCAGCATCACGCCGTCGGCCCCGATGCCCCGGTGGCGGTCGCATAGCCGAACCACCTGCTCGGGGGCGAGCGAAATGGTCCCCGCCCGGTTGTCGAGCAGGATGAAATCATTCCCCGCACCGTTCATCTTCACGAATTGCAGCCGCATGGGGAGAACGCTAGCGAGGTTGATTGAACGGCGAAAGCGCAAAGTAGGTCGAACGCTCCATGCGAACCTTCGGCCACCCGGCCGGGGTGTTCGGGCTTTACTCGGTGCGCTTCAAACCGCAGATTTAGGCAGATGTCTGAGACTCCCACAGAAGGAAGTCCGCTCGCTGACCGGAGCATTCCGGTCGGCGCCGCTTCCTTTTCATCTCTCAACTTGGCGGACGCCATCCACCGCGCCCAGGGTAACCTTCTGGCCTTGCAGAAGCCGGAGGGGTATTGGATCGGCGAACTCATGGTCGATTCGACCTTGGTTTCAGACATGGTCGCCTTCCATCACTGGGATGGCAGCGTGGATCCGGCATGGCAACGCAAGGCGGTTCATCACATCCTCTCGATGCAACTCCCGGACGGCGGGTGGAACATCTACCACGGTGGCCCCTCAGACGTAAACGCCACGATCAAAGCGTATCTGGCGTTGAAGCTCGCGGGGGTGCCGGTGACAGACTCTCGGATGCTACGGGCCCGCGAGATGGCGCGATCGCTCGGCGGCGTCCCGCGGATGAACACGTTCTCCAAGCTGTACCTCGCCCTACTCGGCCTGTTCCCGTGGCAATACGTGCCCACCATCCCCTGCGAAGTGCTGCTCATTGGCAAGTGGTTTCACGTCAATTTCTGGGAGATGAGCAACTGGTCGCGGGCCATGATTGTCCCACTGGCCATCATCAACCATTTCAAACCCACGCGCCCCTGCGCGGTGGACCTTGAGGAGCTTTACCCCGAAGGTTTCCACGAACGCGACCTGCAATTACCGCGCGACCCACAGTGGTTCACCTGGCGGAACTTCTTTATCAACTTGGATAGACTTCACAAGTTTGCCGAGTTGTGGGCACATGCGGGCATTCACCCTTTCCGCAAACGCGCCCTCAAACGCGCCGAGCAATGGATGCTTGAACGATTTGAAGGCTCGGATGGGTTGGCGGCCATCTTTCCCGCCATGCTCAATTCGCTCATCGCCCTGAAGGCGCTGGGCTACCGCAATGACCATCCCGAAGTCGTCCGCGCCACGCGCCGGCTCAAGGAATTGGAGCACGAGACCAAGGAATCGGTTCGCATCGAGCCCTGCTTCTCGCCCGTGTGGGATACAGCCATCGTCACGATCTGCCTCCACGAATCCGGCGTTCTCAGCGATCACCCGGCCCTCAAGCGCGCCGTGGACTGGATGATTGACAAGGAGATACGCTTTCGCGGCGACTGGCAGTACAAGAACGCGGTGGACGTTGAGCCCAGCGGGTGGGTGTTCGAGTACGAGAACAAGTGGAACCCGGATGTGGACGACACGGCAATGGTGCTCATGGCACTGCGCAAAGTCCCGACCGACAACCCGCGCCGGCGCGACGAAGCGTTCCAGCGCGGGCTTAAGTGGATGATGACGTTCCAGTGCAGGGACGGCGGCTGGGCGGCTTTCGATAAGGACTGCACCAAGGGCGTGTTGGAGAAGGTACCCTTCGCCGACCACAACGCCATGTTGGATCCGGAATGCGCAGACATCACCGCGCGCATTCTTGAATTGCTGGGTTACGAGAATTACAGCCTCAGCCATCCGCAGGTCCAGCACGCGTTGGGCTATATTCGCTCTCAACAGGAAGCCGATGGGTCCTGGTACGGCCGCTGGGGTGTGAACTACATTTACGGTACGTGGCAAGTGCTCCGTGGACTGCGGGCGATCGGGTTGGACATGCGGCAGCCTTGGCTGCAGAAGGCGCGCGTCTGGCTCGAAAGCGTCCAGCAGCCCGATGGCGGTTGGGGCGAACGTTGCAACACTTACAACGATCCGGTTTTCAAAGGTCAGGGACCTAGCACCGCCTCCCAGACAGCTTGGGCCGTCATGGGGCTGTGTGCCTTCGACGACCCGGAGTCGCCAGTCCTGAAGCGCGGCATCGAATACCTGATTCGCACGCAAAACCCGGACGGATCGTGGACGGAAGAGGAAACCACTGGCACAGGTTTCCCGAAGGTGTTTTACCTGAAGTACGACATGTATCGAAACGCGTGGCCGCTCCTGGCACTGGCGACGTACAAGAGAATCTCGGACGCGCGGTTGCTGGTTGAAACCGGCGGCATCAACGGACGCGAGCACCCACTTCCCGGTGCAACAGAGCGCAGTAGCGTCGGCTCTGCTGACAGCGCCACCCCCTGAGCCAGCCTCGCAACGCACCTAAGGCGCGCATTTGCTGCGTGAAAAAGACCATAGCCACTGCGATGGGTGTGGGTGTGTTGTGTCTGGGAATTGTCGGTTTCGTCGCGTCGCGCGCCCCCCGCCCCGTGGTCTTTGAGGGCAAGAGTGTTCGCGCGTGGTCGTTTCAGCTCTACGGCCCCATCGAACGCGAGAAGGCCCAAGCGGTCATTCAAGAACTGGGCGAGAGAGCCGTTCCAGACCTCATCCGCATGCTGCGGACCAAAGACCCCATGCTAGCCAGGGTGGTCTATCCACCGCCGGACTGGCTGCCCCGACCTCTGCAAATGCTGATACGCCGCACGGTCCGCCCCGCAGACGCTTCCGCCTGCCGACTGGTGGCCGCCAACGCAGCCGCCACGCTCGGACCGAAAGCCGCGCCCGCATCGCCCGCCCTCGGGGTGCTGCTCTCCGGCAGCAATCTCGACGAGCGTTGGGCTGCCGCCCGAGCGCTGGGACGCATCGCTGACGAGCAAGCCATACAGATTTGTCAGACGATACTCCGCGGCACGAACCTCGATTTGCATCATCCCGCCATCTATGCGCTCGGAGAAATGGGAACCAACGCCCTGCCCGCGTTGCCAGAAGTAGCAGCGTGCTTGAGTCACCCACACGAGGTGGTTCGAGAATCAGCCGCGTACACGCTGGGCCAGATGGGCAATCCGGCGCTCGATCGAGTGCTCGGACTCGTCCGAACCAGCCGCGGCGTTGAACGCCGCACCGCAGCCCGGACTCTCCAGCGCTTGTGGCCCTCCCCCCGGATCGCTGTGCCGCCGCTCCTGCTAATGCTGCAAGACCCCGACGCGCAAAACCGCATTCAAGCGCTGGAAGTACTTTCCACAATGGCTCCTTCCCGCAAAGAAGTTACCGCGGCACTTACTAATCTGACCAGTGACCCTGATGACAACGTACGCACGGCTGCGGCAACCGCCCTCGCCAACCAGTCGCTGCTATCTCCCAAGCCGTGATCTGCAATTGCGATTGCTGGAGAGCGACCGCGTCGCTTGCGACAAGGGATCACTGTCGCAGGTCACATAAACCGTAAGTGGAGAGAGTTAGCCGTGGAACACGCGCGCACGCAAGAGACTATAACGTCAAACAGAGTCTCGCGTCAGCGCATTCAGCACCACGTCAGGAGAAGCGCAGCACCGCAACCGAGGGAGGACGTGCGTCTGAACCTGTCGGCTTGGAGAAGTCGCCTTCAGAAACGCGGGAAGCTGGATGTGTCAACGCCGGTTGAAAAGTGAGACGGGGTCATGAATGTGACGGGGCGAGTCAAAAGTGCGACATCTTCATGAACCATGAAGCATGTATCGCGATATGGAAGAATGGACTGAGACTCGCAGACGGGTGACGCAGCCGCTTCGCCACATCAGCGCGATGCCGCCGTTGTTCAGATTCCAACCGTACTGCTTCGCCGCCGCGCGCATGAGCATGTAACCCTGCGTGTAGCTGATGATCTTCGAGGCGTAGAGCGCCTTGCGGATGTCGGCCACCCACTGCTTGCGATCGCCGGAACACTTCGAGTTGCTCAGCTTGAAGGTGGTCAACACCTACTGCGCGCTCCCGTTCCTGGGCAAACGACACAACGGCGGCGACGACCCGCAAGGCGAGAGCTGTCGGTATCCGTGAGTGCGAAGCGAGCTTGCGAAGTGACACTTTGAACCGTTGGGGGCGAGGGTATAGGAACAGATTGCGTGCCTTCGACGCATCCGGCTATCATTCGTCCACAGTCTGGCATTGGAGAGGAATATGAAGCTACGCTGGATCATCACAGTGGGGGTCGCATTGGCGTTCGCAGTTTGTTTGTTTCTTTTGCTGCACCCAAGGGACGGGGCGCAAGAAGCCGTGGCGGGAACCCGTCGTGTCCTGCGGGAACAGGGATTCAAGACCGACCTCGCGGACTTCGATTTTTCCACGTCCGATGCACTGCGCCAGCGCATGTCCGCGCTGACCAACGCTGATTTCATCTGGGCTGCCTGGCCCGGCATGGACTACTCCCGGCGAGCCCTGCTTCAGGAGGAACTGCCCAACCTCATGTCTCCCGTAGGTTCGGACTCGGCCATCGTCGCTTGGAAACTGGAGAAGCTGGAATCCCATTCCGGCGAGGACGTCTGGCCCGTGCTGCGGGAGTCATTGGAGGCGAGTCGCGCCGAATTGGACACCGTGTGCGAAGCGGCGCTTGCCGGTCCCATTCAATTCAACCTGGATGCGAGTCGAGGCAGTGGCATGTTGCTGCCCAACCTCGCGGCCCTCAGACAACTGACCCAAACCCTTGGGAAACGCGCGGTTCTTGAGTTGCATGATGGCCACCGCGAGGCGGCTTGGACGAATCTGCTCGGTGCCGCCCGCCTAGCCACCGCCTACGACCCCGAGCCGGCCGAGGTTTCTCAATTCGTTCGGTTCGCCTGCGCGACCATCGCCGGCCAAGCCACCTGGGAGTCGCTCCAGGCGGATGGCTGGCCCGACGATCGCCTCGCCCAGCTTCAACGCGAGTGGGAGACGACGGACTTCTTCAAGGGCCTGCCCGAGACGGTTGCGTTCAGCCGGGCCAGCATGGTGGCGAACTGCCAGCAGGAGCGTCTGCAGCCGGTAAATGGTCCCAGCATGATGCTGAAGGAGATGATCCAGTCTCCCCGTTACGCGTGGCGCGAACTCACGGACTACTGGCAACGCGTCCAATACCGCCATTTCGGGACCTACGAGGACGAGCGCAGCCTGTTGCTCCATTACCGTGATCGAGAACTCGAAATCCGCCGCGCCGTGCAATCCCCGACCTGGGCGGCAATGCGCCAGCTCCCGGGAGTCACCAACCAGGTTTTCTTCCAGTCAAAGCACTCATCACGGTTGCGGGGCCTGATGAATATGAAACAACTGAGCCTGAGCCATCTCATGTACAGTTCCCCGGGGCAGGGTCAAAGCATGCTCGGTCGGGCAGCCGACGCCGAGGCTCGCCGCCGAGTCATCTGCGCGGCCATTGCGATAGAACGCTATCGTGGCCGGCACGATTCGTATCCCAAGGCGCTGGACGAGCTCGTTCCCGAGTTTCTCCAGTCACCAGCGATCGATTTCATGGATGGGCAGCCGCTGCGCTATCGCCGGACGGAGGACGGACACTTCGTGCTCTACTCCGTGGGATTGGATTGTGTTGACGACGGCGGTGTGATGTCACGCTCAGAGGAGCGATGGTCGCCGGTTGCGCGCGCGGGCGTTCTGCAGAAGAGCGACCTGGTGTGGCCGCGACCCGCCACCGCAGCGGATGTGGAAACTTGGCGTGCCGAGCAGGAAGCACTGCGTCTGGAGGCGATGAAGGCAAGACAACGGGAAGACATGCGCGCGCGTGAGGAGGAGTCCGAAGAAGAGTGGCGACAGTCCCCGCTGAGACAAGCCCGGGTCAAAGACATTTTGGCGACGAAGTGGTCACCGGAAGCAGAGAAGATGACCTGCGAGGGGAAGCCTTTGAGCGAAGCCATTCACAACCGAAATGTTGCCGGCACTGAACGACTTTCCCTTGCCGAATTGCTCACGCCCCGGCAGATCATCACCGGGCATGAGCCGGAGGACTTCACCTTCGAGTTCCCGGTCAGCTACGATGCGATTACCAACCTTGGTTTCCTCCTGCTCCTGGATGCGGACTTGGATCCCGGATCAATGTTTGCATCGGATAGCGGCGCTCAAATGCAGGAACGTGTGCGCGCCACCAACGGGAACTGCCGGCTGATCTGGCACTCGAGCTTCGACCCTCCTGGCGAGCACGCACTCCAGGTCCAGATCAGCGGGACAGAAAGCAGCGGCGCAGAGTTTTGGCTCAAAGGGCCGGCCATCTCCGTCGTTTCCAGCAACCTTTGTCAGTTCAGCCTGGCCTCAGCCTACTTTGAACCAGAATCCGGTGCGACGCTTCAGGCCAGAGTGCCGGAGCCAAATTGCCGTTTCACTGTCGAACTCAGCACCCCGAACGGCACCCATCTGAAGACCTTTACCGGCGAAACCTCCACTGGCGTCATCAAAGTGCATTGGGATTTGTTGGACGACCACGGGAATCGCTGCACCAACGAGGCCTTCGGCAGTGTCTTCCACATTACGCTTCCAGATTCAGGACGATCCCAGACGCTGAATGGTCCCTGATCCGGCCGCACAGAAGCGGTTGCATTCCCTGCGCTGGCATCCAATGCGCATACCGTGGAAGTGCTGGAAGCCACGCGACCGCCGGTACCGGTCCAGTTGGTGTGGAAGAACTCGCCGCGCGGTTTGTCCACGCGCTCGTAGGTGTGCGCGTCGTGAATACCAAACCTCGGCTCGCCGCGGCTTTCCGGGAACGCTGAAAGCGCTCCAGTCCATCAGCCCAGGGTTGCGAAGCTACCCTGGATCACCAAGCCAAAACCAAATGCAACCATTCAGGGTTGATGGTCTTGTGGGGTGCGAACCCAGGGTAGGCGCAAGCGCCAACCCTGGGTCACCAGGCAAAACCAAATACAACCCCAACGTGGGTTGTGCCGGCGTGTTCATGCACATGTACTCAACCCATTCAGGGTTGATGAATATGTGGGTCGGGAACCCAGGGTAGGCCGCTTTCGCGTCCAACCCTGGGCTGATTGACCGAACGCCGTTGGCGTTCTGGCGGGCGTACAAATCCCAAAGCAAGAGGCGCGGGCCGAAGCCCGCGCTCTGAATCGTTGTAGCGTCGCTCTATGAGCGACGGCTCGCACGGCGGTCACAGACCACCGCTACAGGTTTACACCGTATAAGTGCTGCTCGCCACGCGGCCGCCGGTGCCGGTCCAGTTGGTGTGGAAGAATTCGCCGCGCGGTTTGTCCACCCGCTCGTAGGTGTGCGCGCCGAAGTAATCGCGCTGGGCCTGGAGCAGGTTCGCCGGCAGCCGCTCGCTGCGGATGCCGTCGAAGAACGCCAGCGCGGTGCTGAACGCCGGTACGGGGATGCCCTTGCGCACTGCCGTGCTCACCACTTTGCGCCAACTGCGCGTGCAACCCTTGATCGCCTTCTTGAAGAACGGATCGAGCAGCAGGTTCTCCAGGTTCGGGTTCTTGTCGAATGCCTTCTTGATGTCGCCCAGGAATGCGCTGCGGATGATGCAGCCGCCCCGCCACATCAGCGCGATGCCGCCGTTGTTCAGGTTCCAGCCATACTGCTTGGCCGCCGCGCGCATGAGCATGTAGCCTTGCGTGTAGCTGATGATCTTCGAGGCGTAGAGCGCCTTGCGGATGTCGGCCACCCATTGCTTCCGGTCACCGGAGAACTTCGGGTTGCTCGGCTTGAACACCTTCGCCGCTTCCACGCGCTGGGGCTTCATCGCCGAGACGCAACGCGAGTAAACGGCTTCCGCGATCAGCGTGATCGGGATGCCCATATCCTGCGAGGAAATGACCGTCCACTTGCCGGTGCCCTTCTGGCCGGCGGTGTCGAGGATCTTGTCCACCAGCGGCGTGCCGTCGTCGTCCTTCTTGCCGAGGATGTCGCGGGTGATCTCGATCAGGTAGGAATCCAGTTCGCCCGTGTTCCATTCCTTAAAGACTTCGTGCATCTCGTCGGGCGTCATGCCGAGGCCGTCCTTCATCAGGTGGTAGGCTTCGCAGATGAGCTGCATGTCGCC
>CAZWJC010000169.1:0-15432 GCA_964634255.1 uncultured Verrucomicrobiota bacterium
AGCCCGCAGCCCGCATACGCAGAACATCCGCCACAGAAGCCCTGATTGACGCAGGTTTGGCTTGGCAGCCGGGTGACCGATCTCCGCCCAAGCACCACCGCGCCGACCGTCAATGCCGCGAGAACGGCGCAGCGCACGCCGCTGCGAAAGAATTCGCGCCGGCTTTCCGCAGCCGCTTGCTGTTGTTCGTCGTTCACGCCACACATTGGCATTCAGTTGCAGTCCGACACGCCCTGGTCACCCCCGTTTTCGGCTTTGCTTGCTTGGCCAAAGCCTACTTCCGGCGGGGCGGCTCGCTTGCTTTGTTTTGCCAAAGCCTGTCCGTATTTTGCGGGCCTTCGCAAAAGCGCGTCCCATTGGCGGCTCGCGCTCAAATCAGGCCCGTTACTTCGCGCTGACGTCCAGGCAGACCATCTTCGTCAAATCGCGCGCCAGCAGGCGTCCGCCCACAAGCGCCATCGGCCCCCACGCGTCATGACCGTTCAAAACCTGGGCCGCCCCCAGGTCCTTGAAACCGCTGGTCGAGGCTTCGATCAACCTCAGCTTGCCCAGGTCCTCCAGGACGAAAATGGCGTCGCCCGCCAGCAGCCACGGGCCGAGCCACGGGCTCGCGCCCAAACTGGCCTTCGGGCCGCTGCTCCAGGCCACCTTGCCGTCCAAGCCCAGACATACGAACTCACCATCCGCCCGCCAGCCGAAGAGATGGTCGTTGTGGAAGACCGGCGTGTGCTGGGTGGCGCCGAAAACTTCCGCAGTAATGCGAAACACGGTTTTGGCGGTGAACTTGCCGTCCTGTTCGGTGAACTGGAGCATCAGGCTGCCGGCATTGTAGCCGCCGGTGAAGAACACGCGCCCCTCCGGAAGGACGACCGGCGACGGCACGGTGGCGATGCTGATCTTCCAGTCGGTAGAATCCCAGAGCAGCGCGCCGTCGCTCGCCGAAACCGCCGCTACACCGCCACTGCCGCAGTAGAGGTAAACGCGGCGATTGCCAAGCTGCATGGGCATCACGGACACATGCGTCATCTTCCAACCGCGCGGGTTGGGCGACCGCCAGACAACCTCGCCAGTTTGAAGACTGACGGCGACCAGCAAGTCGGACTTCCCGGCGGGAGCGAGGATGACCTTGTCGCCTTCGATCAGCGGGCATTGCCCGGCGTACCACAGCGGGACGGTCGTGCCGAATTGGCGGGCTAAATCCAACGACCACTTTAGTTCCCCGCTCGCCGCATTGGCGCACAAGACATGGCACTTCGGGCCGATGGCCACGACGAGGTTGCTGGCGAGCGCGGGCACGGTGCGCGACATGCCGTGGTTGCGCTTGGTGGCCACTGGATAGCTGTAACGCCAGATTTCCTTGCCGTCCGCCAGCGACAGGCAGCGCAACGCGTCGTGCTGCTTCTCGCGGTCGTAATCCATGAGGTAAACGCGCCCCTGCGAGACCACCGGCCCGGCGTAGCCCTCGCCAACCTCCACCGCCCATAGCTCCCGGGGCGGCGTGGCGGTCCAGTTGCGATTCAGCGGAATCGTTTCGTGGCTGATGCCATCGCGTTTTGGTCCGCGGAATTGCGGCCACTCGCCAGGCAGGTCGGCGGGCTTGCCATTTCCACGAACCAGTTCGCCGCGCAGGACGGGATTGTTCGTCGCGCCACTGCCGGCATCAGGTGCTTGATCGCGTCCGGGCACGCGCGACTCCAAGCCCAGCGGATCTCGCGGCCAAAGCCAGAACGCAAGCACCGCCAGCGAGACCAGCGCGAACGCTGCGGAGGCGAGTTTGACGAGAGTGTTCTGACTCATGCGAGAGGGGCCAGCGACAACGATAAGAGCCAAAAGAGAACCGTAGAGCAGAGTTGCACTCTGCTGTATCGCCGATTTGAAATCGGCAGGACGACGAGTTCTCCGGGAACCGCTGGACGGGCGAGCGATTCGCAGAATGCAATTCTGCGATACGGCAGATTCAAAATCTGCGCTACGAGGAAGTGGCCGTGTCTCATGGTCCGAGCAGTTGCGGCTTCAGTTCCTTGAGCGCGTTCAGCATGAACTGAATCGCCACGGCGGCGAGCAACAGCCCCATGATTCGCGAGATGATCTTCATGGCGATGGGGTTGAGGAATCGCGTGCCGTGTGCCGCGAACCGTAGGATCAGGTAGCTGGCCAACATGATGACGACGATGACCACGTAGAGCGCGACACGCTGGACGATTCCGTTGGCTTGGTTGTGCAAGAGGATGGCGGTGGAAATCGCACCCGGACCGGCGAGCATTGGCACGGCGAGCGGCGTGATCGCGATGTCCGTCTTCTCCGCGCCGGCCACGGTTTCCTCGTCGGTCTCCTGCACGCGCGAGCGTTGGGCGCGCAACATGTCCAGCGCCACAATCAGCAGGACGATGCTGGCGGCGATTTGGAACGCGGGCATGGTGATGCCAAGGAAGCGGAAGATGTATGTGCCCGCAATGGCGAAGGTCAGCAGCACGATGGTGGAAACCACACAGGCGAGCCGCGCCATCTTCGCCCGCTGCGCGGCGGTGTCGGTCGGCGTCATCGCCAAGAACGCCGGCACGGTGGCCACCGGGTCCACGATGACGAACATTGAGCCGGCGGCCAGCAGCGTAAACTGGATGAGCTCGTGCAGATTCATGCGCAACACGGTGCGAGGATGGCGTCTTGCATGCCGTGGATGATTTTCTTGTCCGCCGGGCAGATCGTGGCCAGCACGCCGCCGAGCTGCGCCCGCGCGGCTTCGCGGTCGCCGGCCACGAAGTAATACGGGCAGAGCCGTGCGCGACCTTTCATCGCCACGACTTCGTTTCGGTCAAAATCAAACCATTGCGCGTCCACTAGAGCGGGCTTGTGATACCGTTGAAGGACGAACGGGGAAAGCGCAAAATCGGCGAGCGCGCGGTCCACGGCGGCCGCCCAGTCGGACTGCGAGAGGTCGCTGCCGAGGTAAACGCCGCGGGCGCCCCAAGCGTGTGCCGAGAAGCCGGAGATCTTCAGGATCAGGTCGCGTTCCCTTTGCGAAAGCGCCTTGAGCTGCCGCCAGTCGGTAAGGCCGAGCTCCGGAATTGCCGCCTGTGGCGGCAGAGGCGATGGGTCAACTACCCAAGTATAGGGCGTGGCCTTGAGCAGCCGGCTGAAGAAACCCTCGCCAAGCTCCTGCCGCCAGAAGTCGCGCAGGTTGCGGTTCCAAAGCAGCGCGAACAACATCTTCTCTTCGAAGATCGGTTTGGGTGGTGGCGTCAGGCGAATCTTGACGGCGGCGGCCAACTCGAAGATGCGGGCGGAGTTCGGGACGTTGGCCAGATCAAAGAGCTCGAAGAAGCGGTAAACGGCGTCGCCATCAGCGAAATCGTTGAAATGTGAATCGCGAACCGTGAACCGTGAGCCGAGTTGGGCCGCGAGCCAGTCCATTTCTGGACGGTAGGTGGCAGCCTCTTCCGAAACGGCGATTTGAATGCGTTGAGCATCGCCAAAAATGCTGGCGAAACCTTCGAGCATACCACGCTCGCCGCCGATCAACGTGCTGCCGGCATCCTGCCGGCAGTTCTCACTTTGATTTGTGATCTTCCGGCAGGATGCCGGAAGCACGCTGTACGATTGATTCAACCACGCCGTCAGCCCAATGCCCCCAGGCACACTGTCCAGCTCCGTGATGCGGAAGCCATCGTCTGTGAGCAGGATGTCGGGGCGGATGACTCGGGGCACGTCTGGTTTGAAGACGGGCAAACGTTGGAGTTCGACGAGTTCCCGTGGCTTGCCGCGATCTAGCCACTCTGCCACCCACGCGGGTTGCTTGCCCTCAACGCTTTTCCGGTAGAGCAGGTTGACGGCACGGTAGAACTGGAGCAGCACGCGGCCCAGCGAGTCCAGCTCCCTGGCCAGCGTTTCGCCCAGCGGAAAGGGTGAAGGCGAGATGCGCCAATCCTGTCCGGCGAACAGCCCTTGCGGAGGCAAAGCGCCCCGTATTACAGAAGCGCGACGTGGAAATTGGTCGGTGGATGAACTCAAACGCCCTCGTACACGCCGGTTAGAGGCAACGCCAACTGCAGCGACGCGAGCGCCAGTTGCGCGTCCGGCCCGCTGACCTTTTCCGACCGCCAGCCGTTGCCGCGGCGGAAGAGCGTCACCTCGCGAGTGGTCTGGGCGATGAGAACGTATTCCTCCAGTGATTCCATGGTGGTGTAGGCGAAGAATTTCTCCCGCTTGTCCACGCGCTCGGTGCTGGGTGACATGACCTCGATGATCAGCTTGGGATGCCGGATGAATCGCGGGTCCGTGTCGCGCGGATCGCACGTCACCACCAAGTCCGGGTAGTAATAGTATGCATCCTCCCGCAAGCTGAGGTTCACGCGGATGTCGCTCATGTAGAGCTTGCACGGGCCGCCCCTGAGATGCTGACGGATGTTGAACCCCAGATTGAGCGCGATGGTGTTATGCGCCCGCGTCTCACCGGCCATGGCATAGACTAAGCCGCCCAAGTATTCGTGACGGACTTCGCTGGCCTCTTCGGCGGCCAGGTAGTCCTCCACAGTGACGTAATCGCTTTGAACCGCCGGTTGCATGCCAGGAATCTGAGCCAATCCCGGCAGAAAGACAAGCGCCACAGGGTACCAGTTGTGGCATTGATTTGCCCCGCTAGTCAGCCCCCCGCTCTCGTCGCTCACGTCGCCACGCTTTCTCCCGGCTTCCGACTTGCCAACAAATGAGGGCTTGCCCATCGTGAACGCCATGCAATCGCACGAACTCTTACAGGAAGTCCTCCAGCAGACCAGCGCGAAGCAGGTCGCCGCCGACCTCGGCCTGTCGCTCTCGACAATTTACAAGTGGGCCGAGCCGGACGAGGGCGATGGCAGTGGGCAACCCAACCCGCTGGACCGTATCGAAGCGTTGCTCCGCAGCACCGGCGACAAACGCATCGCACAGTGGATTTGCCAGCACGCCGGCGGGTTCTTCATTCTCAACCCGAAGAGCAACAAGGCCCACCCCGATTACCTGATCCCCGCCACCAACGAGATCGTGCAGGAATTCGCCGATCTGCTTTCGGTGATCGCTTTCGCCGCCTCCGACAACCAGATCACGCCGAAGGAGGCCAACAACATCCGCGCTCGCTGGGAGGAGTTGAAATCGGTGACCGAAGGCTTTGTGGCATGCTGCGAAGCCGGGAATTTCGCGCCATTGCAGGAGAAGGCTTCGGCACTCTCTGCCCGAAAGTAGCCGGCCATGACCGCCAGATTCTTGCTTCGTCTCGTTCCAGCACTCGTCTCGTTTATCGCCACTGGGAGGCTCGTGGTCGCTGAGGTCATCGAGACCGACATTTTCGTCTATGGCGGCACGGCTGGCGGCGTGGTTGCCGGGGTGCAAAGCGCGCGCATGGGCAAGCGTGTGGTGGTGGCTGAGTTCGGCAGCCACCTGGGCGGATTGACCTCGGGCGGACTGGGGGCGACGGATATTGGCAACAAAGCAGCGATCGGCGGCATTTCGCGGGAGTTCTATCACCGCGTGGCCCAGCACTACGCCAACTCCAATGCGTGGAGGTTCGAGACCACGCAGGATTACTTCAACCGCCACCGCGCGGGTCAGGCGGGCGCGAGTTCGCTGGGCGGGCCGGACGCGACCATGTGGACGTTTGAGCCGAGAGTGGCGGAGGACATTCTGTTCCAAATGGTCAACGAAGCCAAAGTCCCCATCTATCTCCAACAACGCCTGGCGTCGGTGAAGAAAGCCGGCACGCGTATCACGGAGATCACGATGGAGAGCGGTAAGGTCTTTCGAGCCGCGATGTTCATTGACGCAACCTATGAGGGGGATTTGATGGCCAAAGCCGGCGTCAGTTTCACCGTCGGTCGCGAGGCCAACGCCCAGTACCAGGAAACCCTGAACGGCGTGCGCGCCGAGACCCCGAAGCATCAATTCGTCGTCGCGGTGGATCCTTACGTCAAACCCGGCGATCCGGGCAGCGGCCTGCTGCCGTTCATCCAACCCGGCGACGGCGGCAAGCCCGGCGAGGGCGACCATGCGGTCCAGGCGTACAACTTCCGGCTCTGCTACACAAAGAACGCGGCGAACCGACTGCCACACTCGAAGCCGGAGAATTACGATCCCGCGAAATACGAGTTGCTCGCGCGCTACTTGGAAGCCTTGGTGGCGGCCGGGAAGAAGCCGCAGCTTGCCGAGTTCTGGAATCCGATCTGGATGCCCAATCAGAAAACAGACATCAACAACAACGGCGGATTCTCCACCGACTTCATCGGCGCCAACTACGACTACCCGAACGCCGATTACGCACATCGGGCGCAGATTTGGAAGGCGCACGAGGATTACGTCCGCGGCTTCGTTTATTTCCTGGCGACGAGTCCGCGCGTTCCCGAGCACATGCGGCAGGAGATGCAGGAGTGGGGACCAGCCAAGGATGAGTTTCTCGATACGGGCGGCTGGCCGCATCAGATGTATGTCCGTGAGGCGAGACGGATGGTCTCCGATTATGTGATGACCGAACACAACTGCCGGGGCACGGTCACCGCTGAAGACCCGGTCGGCCTCGCCGCTTACACGATGGATTCGCACAACTGTCAGCGGATCGTGAAGCACGGTCGAGCCGAGAACGAAGGCGACGTCCAAGTCGGCGGCTTCTCCCCCTACCCCATCGCCTACCGGTCTCTCATCCCCAAGGCTGCTGAATGCGAGAACCTGCTCGTCCCGATCTGCCACTCGGCGACTCACATCGCCTACGGCTCCATCCGCATGGAGCCGGTCTTCATGATTCTCGGCCAATCCGCCGCCACTGCGGCCGCGTTGGCGCTTGATGCGAGGACTTCAGTGCAGAAGGTGGCCTATGAAAAACTCCGGGAGCGCTTGCTCGCCGACAAACAAACCTTGGAATGGACCGGCCCGAAACGCTCGCTCCCCCCTCAGACCACCCTGCCTGGAATCATTGTGGATGACCGGCAGGCCAACCGGACCGGCACCTGGACTGAATCAGTCAACATTGCCGCGGCACGCGTGGGCGGCGGCTACATCCACGACGGAAACACCAACCAAGGTCATTGCAGGCTGACGTTCACGCCGAGCATCCCGGCGGCCGGCACCTACGAGGTGGTCCTGATCTTCCCGCCGCATTCGAACCGCGCCACCAACGTGCCGGTCTCCATCTCGGTGGGAGGAAAGGAACTTAAGTTGATCCGAGTCAATCAGCGCGACGAAGCCAGCAAAGGCATGGTCTCGCTCGGCCGCTACCGACTGTCCCAAGGGAACACGGCTAGCGTGATGGTTTCCAACCACGAGGCGAATGGTCACGTGGTTGCCGATGGCGTGCAGTTCCTCCCGGTAAACTGAACATCGGGCCACACCGCCAGGGCAACCGTTCCAGGCACGCGAGAAGGCCGGCGGCCAGAAGCACAGCGGGGAAAGAAGGTCAATCCCTCCGAGACCGCATCAGCACGACCAGTCCCACGAGGAACAACGCTCCGGCAGCCGGTTCAGGAACGAGCGTATAACCGAGCACGTCCACCAAGCGCAGATCGTTCAGGGCGATGTCCACACGCTCGCCATACATGATCGTCGGATCCATCAGCCCAAGACCCAGGTTGTCCTTCCAGTGGCTCGCCTGCCGGCCATCGCCATACGTCACCCCGGTTGCGAATAACGCGATCTCGGTCGTGCCGCCGTCCACTGAGAAGTACTTCTCCCGCGTGTCCGCCGTGTAATCCGTAAATCCTGCCCCCTCTGCCAAGCTGAGCGTCGAGTAGCGGTACAGATCCACCAGGTTTGAACTGAAATCTCCGCCCGGAGACGTCCCTGCGTAATCGTCAATGTCATCCACGCCACTGACAAACCCCAGCACGTGCCCGATCTCGTGCGCCGCGGCGCCCACAAAGTCAATCTGCCCCGGCTCGATCGAGTCATGGCTGAAATCGAAGCTGAAACTCGAACTGAAGAGGATCGTGGCATCCTCGGAACCGTCATTGGCCAGGAAACCGAGCGCCCGGGCGTTACCGGTCGTCAGCCCCACCCGGTTCATGGTGTCCACGTACGGCGTGGCGCTGTTGACACCGTTGGGGTTGTTGCTCGTGTGATTGATGAGCCGACTGTAAATGTCGCCGGTCTGGAGGCCGGCATAAGAGAAGTAATCGTCGGCTGAGCTGCGGAGTCTCGCCAAGGCCTGCCGCAGCTCCGGATACGGGCGTTCGATGAATTCACTCGAGGTGGAGCCGATGATGCCGGATCCCAGTTGAAGGTAGCCGATTCGGATGTTGAGCGTCACGTCGTCCGCAATCACCTCCGACCACAGGTTCGCCGCGGTTCTGAACCCATCGATGGCATACTGCGGCGTGTCGGGCTCGGGGATGAGATTGAAGGTGAGGTTTGCCCGGGTCGGAATGGCAGCCATGACTGCCATGACACCCAACGCTTGCGCAGCTCGATAAAACTTCATCAGGAATCGCGGCCCGCACCCTAGCCGTCTCCCGGCCAGACGCAAGCTCGTGAATTCAGCGGAGTGCCAAAGGAAATGGCGGTCACGGGGAACGAAATCGACACACAGCCGAGGCATCGGACCGCGGACAGTCCCTGTCCGCAGCGCAGAGTAGCTACCCGATGGGGTGCTGGTCCCGCTGGGATTGGCAGGTTTGGCCGCTGCGCCCGGGGACCGGGCGCGCTCTTCGTGAACGCCACATCCGTTCGCACCTGATTCAGCGGCGAGCTCCGCGCGCTTCCCACAACCGCCTTGCCTGGTGCTGGGCAGTGCGCCCGCCAACTACTTCACTGGCGAATAGTCTGTGGCCGCCAAATAAACCGATTCCACCTTGTCCACCAGCTTGCCGTTGATTTCCGATTCGCTGCGCGCCTTTTTCCAGTCCGGGTCATTGGAGAAATCTGCCCAGGATTTCTTCGCCGCTTCGCGACTCTTGTGCGCGAGCACGTAAACCAAGGTGTTGTCCGCGCCCTTCTCTGTGTCGGTGGGAATCCAGAAGCCAACGATCTCCATGCCGTGTTTCTTGAACAAGGCGCAGGTGTGGTCGCGGAAACGGGCGTTAAGCGCTTCCAGCTTGCCCGGCGCGGCGTAGTAGGTCCGCATCTCAAAGCAGCGGGAGTCCTTGGCGATAGACGGGCTTGGAGCTGTGGTTGGTTGGGCAATGACCGCGGTGGCGGTCAGAACGAGGGCGAGGGCGAGGAGGATTTGTTTCATGGTTTGATTTGGTTTGTTTGGACGCAACAATATGCTGGGTTGTCCGGTCGTCGCACTGCGGCGACCCGACGGCTATTTGGGGTTCAACTGCGGGAGCAGGATCACGTCGCGTTCAGCCGTTGCTCAATCGGGCCGCCAGGATTCTTAAGATGAAGAATCCAAGCGTTGGTGTCGAGCAGCCACGCCATCACCACTCCTCGCGCTTTTCAAATTCCCCCTGGGACGGACGCTCGAACGGCTCCGATCCCCAGTCCGCCCGAATCTGCTCCCAGAAGCCGGGCGGCCAGCCAGCGCCATTGGGCTTGCGCGACTCAGCCAAATGCAGGGCATCCTGCACCAGCCGCTCGACAGAAACGGCTGTCTCGGGATCAAGCGTTTGCAGTTTGCGATCCAACTCGGCGGCGATGGCTGTCATGGGTTCAATCTATTGTGGCGTCCGCCATTTGCAACGCCGCTATTTGGGCTTCAACTGCGGGAATAGATCACGTCGCGGAGAACCTCATGAGCGTATCGGTTCACCCCGCCGCCTGCTGCTTATCGATGGGAACCTCGGACATGGGCACGAGTTTGTAGCGGCGCATTTCTTTGATCTTGATGTCGTCAGGGTGCGATGCGGGCTTGAATTCGATCAGCACCAACGAGCCGTCGTTCATTTCTTGGACGCCCACGGGTCGCATGATGAGCTTTGGGTAGCGGTCCCGGGCGAAGTCGATCATTTGAACAATCTGCGTCTTGCTTAGGCTTTCATTGGCGCACTTGGCTTCGATGGGTGTTACGAACTGCTGGCCATTCATGTTTATACCAACATAAAGGTCGTCGATCTCGCATTGCCCTTTGTTCTTGATCGAGGTGCGCCAATGGTTCTGCAGGTGGTAGCAGGTAATCTGGAGGAAGATGTCGAGCAGCCGGTTGTAATGCACCTTGGCCAGCAGTCCTTGTTCATCCGCACCGGCATACTCCAGAACGATTTCGGGCGTGGCGTCTGGGAGCAGGATGGTCAGGAGGTCTTCCTGAATCTTCACCTGTGGTGCCGCGAGCAGCTTCACAAAGGCGTACCTGCCTTTTCCGCGACCCGCGATCATCCATGGCCCCAGCTTGTCGATGGGTTCAGGCAGTGGACGTCGGCCCGAGGTGTATTGATACCGAACGTCTGCGACGTTCTTCTCTTTGTAATCGGGTCTGTGCTTCGTCACTTCGGTGATGGCGGCACGGATCTCGTCCATCGTGAACGGCACCTCGTCTGCCCCGGGGCTGTGATTCTTGTCGAAGACACGCTGAATCACTTCATCCCGGCTTCGCAATTGTGCGTCGCGCCGGCGTGCGACTTTGGCGGCTTTCATTGTCATGCTTTCTCCAACAGCAGTATTTCCTCACGAACCTTGACCGTCTTCTCGTTGGTGCGCGAATTCCGCACCTTCGTGCCAGTGCGTTCACGCCAGAGATCGCAACCAATGGTGCGATAGCCCTCCGTCGCAGCGATCTCTGAGAGCAACCTAGCCGTGGCAATGGGAATCAGAAGAAACGAAAGCTGATCGCCGACCACGTAGGCCAGCTTTGCCTTCCGCTTGAGTTTCGGACGCAAGGCGCGCAGGTGCCGCCGCATGCCGCCAAAGTAGTGGCTGACCACCTTGTGATAGAGCCGCTCAAAACCGCTGTCTTTGCCCAGTTCCACCCGTCGTTGTTCGATGGCTTGGCAAATCTTTTGAATCGACGCGAATTCCTTCACTTCCTCGCCATCGCGGTCATCGACAAACACATTCCGTGTATTCGAACGCAGGAGTGTTTCTTTGACCTGCCGCAGTGCCAGCTTGTCCGTCAGCAGCCCCAACAGGATGGACTCCACCCGCGTGGTGCGCGTGTAATCTTTTTCGTTGGGATAGGGGGGGGAAGTGATGACGGCCGAAATCTGGCCCGGAACGTGGAGCAGTTCACGGGCGTCGTCCTGAAAAACCCCTGTCGGGGCTGCGGGCAGTCCGCGCGACTGGATGGCTGCCAGCTCGGACAGCATGAGGTCGGCGTGTCGTCCGAAGTGACCCAGCACATCGTAGTCGGGCTTGGGCTTGGTCCGGTAGATTTCAGGACCAAACGCGAAATTGCCGGCTCCATTGGCGATCACGTGCGCCAATGCGACCAGAAAGAACTCGCTCGCCTCCGCCGAGATGCCAGACGTTTCCCTTTCGATTTCTTCGCGGAGAATCAGCAATCTGCGCAGCGGGCGCAGGCTGAGAAATCCCGTGGGCAGAAGCTTCTGCTCATCTTCCGTCAGCCCCAGGATCTTCCCAGAATCAAGCGGGCGATCTTGAAGAAACGCGGTATCGAACGAAAGTGGATACAGGCCATGTCCCGAACTCACCTTGCCTGCCCGGGTCAGAATTCGCTTCAGGCACGGGCGGAGGGCGGCTGGATTGGCATTCCAATTCGTCTTCACCCGTGTGACCATGGCGGCAAATGGATGCGCATCACAGCCGACGCTGGGGATGCCTTGGTACTTTGCCTCGACCAGAGTCGTTCCGGTGCCGCAAAATGGATCGAGCACCAGGCTGTTTTCCGTCTGGCCAAAAGCACCAAGATATTGCCGAACCAGGTGCGGAGGGTAAGACAGAACAAAGCGATACCAACCGTGGATGGGCAGATCAGCCTTTTGGAGCGTGTTGATCGTTCCGTTCCGGTTTGGTGCTGCTTTGGTTTCTGCGGCTGGCATCTTGTCACTTCGGCTTCAACTGCGGGAACAGGATCACGTCACGGATGCTTTCCTGGCCAAGCAACATCATGCACAGGCGGTCAATGCCGATGCCGATGCCGCCGGCGGGCGGCATGCCGTGTTCGAGGGCGACGAGGAAGTCTTCGTCCAGCTTCTGCTGCTCGCCGCCGGCTTGATGTTCCAGCGTAGTGCGCTGCTGGATGGGATCGTTCTGTTCGGTGTAGCCGGGCGAAATCTCCTGGCCGTTGATACAACACTCGAACACCTCGACGGTCGTCGGGTCGTCGGGCGAAAGCTTGGCCAGCGGCACGAGTTCCTTCGGCAGATGCGTGACGAACGTGGGCTGGATCAGTGTCGGTTCGACGAGTTTCTCGAACACGGCAGAAGTGACTTCAAAATCTTCGTAGTCCTTGGCGATGTCACCTTCCATCTGCAAGTCTTCGACTGCAACTCTGCGTCGTTCTTCCGGGGTCAAGGCAAACCAATCCGAAACCTTGCCGTTGGTTTTCTCGACGACCTTCTCCCGAACGAGGTCTTTGTATCGCTTACGAGGCCAAGGCGGAGTCAGGTCTACTTCCTTTCTCTGAGTAAGCGAAGCCATTTTGCCCTGAAACGCATCCAGAGTCGTGAGTGCGGTCTGAAACTGCTGATCATGTATCGCCGCATTGCGAAGGTTCGTGCAAAGACAGCTTATGGCAGCATTACATCGCCATGCCAGCTTCTCGGTTTCTGTGGAATCAGCAAGCAACTTCTCACATTCGTCGATTTCCCCTATGCAAGTAGCAAACAGAGCCTTCATGTTCGCCGGGGAAAAAGCCTCAACGTATTCCACTTGAACTCGCGTCATATCAAACCTAGTGCGGTTTGAGTTCCTTCGTGGATGATAGATCACCAGCGCACCGAGCACGTTCTTCGCGACACGCACAATCAACTCTTCCACGATTTCCATCATCGTCTCGTAATCACCGAACGCCTGATACGCTTCGAGCATCGTGAATTCAGGATTGTGCCGGGGCGAGAGGCCTTCGTTGCGGAAGTTCTTTCCGATCTCGAACAGCTTATCCACACCTCCCACGAGCAACCGCTTGTGGTAGAGCTCCAACGCGATGCGCAGGTAGAACTCGCAGCCAAGCGCGTTGTGGAAGGTCTTGAACGGTTGCGCTGCAGCGCCGCCGGGGATCGCCTGCATGGCGGGTGTCTCCACTTCCACGTAGCCGCGGCTGTGAAAGAACTGCCGGATTTCGTGAATGATCTGGCTGCGCAGGAGCAGCACGTCGCCCGCCGAGCCTTTCTCAAATCCGGTCGTGGAAGCTCCCGGAGCGGCGGCCTTGCTCGCCATCAGATCGAGGTAACGCTGGCGATACCGAATCTCCGTATCCTCAAGTCCGTGCCACTTGGCTGGCGGCGGCCGGAGCGCCTTGGTGAGGATGACGAAACTGGTGAGCTTCACCGAAATCTCGCCGGTCTTGGTCGTAAACATCGTCCCCTTCACGCCGATGAAGTCGGCCAGGTCCAGATGCCGGAAGATGTCGAACTGCTCGTCGCCGAGGACGTTCTTCTGGGCATAGATCTGGATGCGCCCGGACTGATCGCGGATGTCAATGAACATGGATTTGCCCATGTCGCGGTGCGCGGTGATGCGCCCAGCGATTGCGACCTCGCGGCCTTCGGCGTAGGCGGCGCGGGCGGCGGCGCAGGTTTCGGCGGGGGCGAACTTGTTCTTGAAGGGGTCAATGCCCTTCGCGCGCAATGATGCGAGCTTGGCCTTCCGCTGTTCGATCAGTGAATTCGTCTCGTCCATAATCGTACGGGATGAAACACCAAGCCGCGCGAGAAACCAAGCAATTGATTGCCGGCAAGAAACGGCTTGCGCCCGGCACAGATTAAGGCAAGATATGGACGTATCTCGGATCGCGGGGTGGAGCAGCCTGGTAGCTCGCAAGGCTCATAACCTTGAGGTCCCTGGTTCAAATCCAGGCCCCGCAACCAAATTTCGCCCCGGTCAATAGCCGGGGCGTTTTTCTTTATGGCAGACCCGCGACCCGATCGCGTGTACGTTTTGTGCGACGCTGCTGGCCGCCGCTACATCGGCCTCAGCGAAGACGTTCAACACCGTCTCGACCCACACAACGCGGGCCTTTCCCGGTGGACTCGATCCCGGGGGCCTTGGACCCTCGAATGGACCAGCGCGCCACTCTCGCTGACCGAAGCCAGAAAGCTCGAGTACCTGTTGAAACGCCGGACCGTTTTCGTTTTCGCCCTCCGCCCAACACAGGGATGGGGCACGCTGACGGCGCGGTAACCTCGGAACGCTCGTGGTAGAAAGCAGGCGCGGATGACTCCGCGCCTGCCTGACCCGATCCAAGAAGGATTGCAGCGATCCGGGTGGCCTTCTCGAAGGCCACCCGGACCGCGCTTGTCAGCCCGCTACTGATACTGGATCGTAACCGTCGTTGCTCCAACCTGGATGTCTTTGATGAAGGGTTGGTAGCCCGGATTCACTGGATCAAAGGCGAGCACCCGATAGAACTGCGTCGCGCCGGAACGCGGCACCGTGATCGTCTTGGTGGCAGGATTGATGGCGTGTCCCGCCGCCCCCGTAAACGGCCCGTTGACGGACGAGGCGGCCAGCAAGCCGTACGGCAGCCACACCTTGACCGTACCCGCCGGATTGGCCGGGTCGTTGACCAACGCCGTGACATTCGTGTTTGCCACGTCAACGGAGTACATCTGGAAGTTCGCCCCGCCGGTGTTCTCGTACCAGATGCACCGCGCCGGGTAGAGGCCGCTGGACTCCACCACGAAGTCGAAGGTGCTGTTAAAGCCACCGCTGCGCGAGCCCAGGACAGTGGCAACCTCGTCTCGCAGGCTCGCACCGGAGCGCAATTCGAAGCCGTCGTCGCTCACCACACCAAAACGGTGCGTGCCGGCCGTCAGCTCAAGATAACCGAACATCTCGCAAGCGATGTTGTCGTGGGTGAAGTCAGGGACCAATCCGGGCACGCCCACGGCGCCAGGGAAGTACCCAAAGTCGGTGGCGGTCGTGCCGTCGCCGGCATCATTCCAATTGAAGACCTGGGCGACAGTCTGCGTGGTGACTTCGTAGGGGATTTCCGGCGGGATGGCCAACTGCTGTTCCGCACGAAAGAGCTCATTGCCCAACCCCGGACCGTTGGTTTGAACCATCCGATACTCCCAGCCTCGCAGCGTAAACGTGCCAGTCGGCAGACGATTGGCCGCGCGCAGGTAAGGATACGTCAGCGTCCACGTCCAAGTGTTGGTTTGCCATACACTATCGCTGTCCTGATAGACCAGTTCGTTGGCAACCAGTCCCGGCAACGGCAAGGGTGTCGGCAAGGCATAGCTGAGGTCCGCGCCCGTGGCGGTAGGGGTGACCGTGGCTGCCACCAGGTTTCCGTTGATCATCAATTTGATGCTGCCGGTGTTCACGGTGGTATCGCGGTTGACGATTGTCGCAGTCGTCACGGGGGAAACCGAATCCACCGTAGCATTGAGGAGCGGTGTGGCCATGGCGACCACGGGACGC
>CAZWJC010000170.1:0-15408 GCA_964634255.1 uncultured Verrucomicrobiota bacterium
GCCTGGACGCCGGTGGGCGGCGAGGTTCTGTTCATCGAGGCCACGCGCATGCCGGGCAAAGGCAACCTGATCCTCACCGGTTCGCTTGGCGATGTGATGAAGGAGAGCGCGCAGACCGCTCTCAGTTACTTGCGCAGCCAGTCCCAGACGCTGGGCGTGGACCTCTCGGACTTCGCCAGGCACGACATTCACATCCACGTGCCGGCGGGCGCGACGCCCAAGGACGGCCCCAGTGCCGGGGTGACGCTGCTCGTGGCGCTGGCGTCGTTGCTGATGCACCGGCACGTCCGGTCCGACGTGGCGATGACCGGCGAGATCAGCTTGCGCGGGCGCGTGATGCGCATCGGTGGCGTGAAGGAGAAAGTGCTGGCCGCCGTGCGCTTCGGCATCAAGCACATCATCCTGCCCGAGCAAAACCGGGCGGAATGGAGTGAAGTTCCCGCGGAAGTGCGTGAGAAGATCAAGGTGCATTTCGTGCGGCACGGCTCCGAACTGCTCCCGCTCGCCTTGCGCGCGAAATGAACCTCCGCCTCACGCTCTGCCTGTTGCCGCTGCTGGGACTCGGCGCGGCACGATCCGCCGAAACCGTCCCGCTGAACCCCAACGCCGAAGCGGACGGACAGGCGCTCGTGGCCGAATTGCTGGCACAGCGACCCGCGCAGAATTTCACCAACCAAGGGCTCTTGTCCATTCGCCCGCCCAAAGGGGCGGGTCCCCGGCGATTCGTGCCCGTGCAGTTCCGAATTCTCACCCGCGGCGATTCGTGGACGAGCATTTACGAAACCGCGCCGACGAATGGCGAACCGTGCGTCCGCCTGAGCGTGGCTCGCCTTCCCGCCGGGGGAAACGAATACCGCCTGGCACAGGCCACCAATGCCGCCGGGTTGGATGACGCGGGCAAGGTTTTGGCGGGAGACGAGACAATGACGCCCTTTGCCGGCTCGGACTTCTGGTCCGCCGACCTGGGTTTGGAGTTTCTGCACTGGCCGACACAGCGGTTGCTGAAGAAGGAGATGAAACGCGGCCAATCCTGCAACGTGCTCGAAAGCCGCGCCCCGGCGAGCCGGACCAATGGCTACGTGCGGGTTATGTCGTGGCTGGACATTGACAGCGGTGGCGTTATGTATGCCGAGGGTTTCGACGCCTCCGGCAAGCTCTTGAAGGAGTTCGCGCCCAAAGGCGTCACCAAGGTGCAGGGTCGCTGGGAGCTGGAAGAGATGGAGATCATTAACCGGCAGACCGGCTCGCGAACCCGCATTCAGTTCACGTTCGGCGAGGAGTGAGTTCAGGCTGCCGGGAGGCGCTGTCACACCGACGCCTGCGTTCGTGAGCATTGGGCGGGAGCGCGGTCCAACCAAATGGCGGATGCTGGCGATGCGCTTGCGTTCCCGCCAGTGAGTGCCGAGCTTGGCGCTAAAACGCCACCATGAGCGAGACAATGGAAATCATCCGCGGCACGGCCATCCTGGTGATCGCCGTCGTGGTGGGATTTTTCATTCTACGCCGCTGGTGGAAGCGCACCAGCGATGAGCCGGCCACTCTGACCACCAAGTGGCTCATCACGGCGGTTCTATTCGGCATCATGATCTCCACCGCCCTCTGGCTGCGCAGTGGGATGCAGAAGGGGGATTACTCCGTAGCCTTGTCGCCGTTCGTCTTCGTGGTCTGCGCCTTTGTGCTCTCGTTTCTATGGACTCCGAACATCATCAATACGATCTTGCGCCCGCTCTGGCAGGCCATGGACGGCGCGGATGAAGAGTTGGAGCCGAAGCCTTTTTACTCCATTGCGCGGACCAAGCGGGCGCGCGGCAAGTACACCGAGGCGCTCTCCGACGTGCGAGCCCAACTCGCACGGTTTCCCACCGACCTTGAAGGCAACCTGCTCGCCGCGGAGATTCTGGCCGAGGACATGAAAGACCTGCCCGGGGCGGAAATCGCCATCCACCGGTTTGTCGAGCAGCCCGGCCATGCGCCACGAAACATCGCCTTCGCGCTCAGCACCCTGGCCGATTGGCATCTGAAATACGCGCAGGACCGCGACGCAGCCAAACGCGAGTTGGAGCGGATTCAGGAGCTGTGCCCGAACACCGAGATGGCGCTGGTCGCTGCGCAACGCATTGCCCACCTGGCCGACACCGACCACCTGCTCGCTGCCCACGACCGCCCGCGCATCGCCCTGCCGAAAGGCGTGGACAACATCGGCCTGCTGGGCAGCTCCAAGCACCTGTCACCCGAGGAAGCCGATCCGGTCAAAGTCACCCAGGAATACGTGGCACACCTTGAACAGCACCCGCTGGATACCGAAGTGCGTGAGAAGCTGGCCGTCCTCTATGCCGATCACTACCAGCGGCTCGATCTGGCGACGGATCAGCTCGAACAACTGATCAGCCAGCCAAACCAGCCCCTGAAGCAGGTCGTGCATTGGCTGAACCTGCTCGCCGACCTCCAGGTCCGGCACCACGCGAACTTCGATCTGGCGTGGCTGACGCTGGGCCGCATCATCCAGCTGTATCCGAATCATCCGGTCGCCGAACTGGCCCGCAACCGGATGGATCTCCTGAAGCTCGAGTTCAAAGGAAAAGAAGCGAGCCAAGCGGTGCCGCTTGGCTCGTACGAGCAAAATATCGGATTGAAACGCGGGCTACCGAAGCTGTAGCGCGATCTGCTTTTCGATCTCGTGAGCGAGGTCGATGTCCTTGCCACCTCCTGCGGTGCGAGTTTGCACCACGACCCAGGAGACCTTCGGATCAATCGCCTCGACCCGGACCCAGACGGTGCGCTGGTTCACTTTGCCTTCAGCCACGCGCACGGTGTTCGTGCCGTGAATCGTGTTTTCGTTGACCAGCGTGCCGTTGTATTTGATCACCTGGATCGCCGCGGAAAAGACCTGATCCGCCGGGCGTTCGTAGCGGCCTTCAACCTTGTCTTTGACGAACGGCACGCCCGCATGCTTGCGGCCATCCAGACTGCTATGACAGCCCGCCACCAGCACGGCTGCCCCCAAGAAAGCGACGAGAAATTGTGTTTTCATTGCGGTCATCCAAAACCCATTCCGCCCGAGCGTCAAGTACCGAGTGGCAAGCGAAGCGACCCGCAGTGATGTCCCCCCAGAGCGCGCGCGGTCCCCGGGCGCAGCGGTCTAGCCTCGAACCGGGCTTTGATCGGCAGCCGTCGCCGCGGGAATTGCCTGGCGCTGCGGACGGGGAACCGCCCGCGCTTCGGCGAGACCAATCGCCGACGCCGCGAAATCCTGGCATCAGCCCCGCACCGCGGCCCGTCCGAACCGGCAACCCCTGTCACGCACCGGCTCACTTCGCATTCAAGTCGGTAACAATTCGGGAGTTGCCCCCGTCCCGCACTCTCGGATTGCGACCGCGGCCCGAATTCCCTACCGTTCGGCGCGATTTGAAGTCTTTAGTTTCCATTTTTAAACTCACATGAGCGTGTTGATTGTCGGTTCGACGGCCCTGGATTCCATCAAAACCCCGAAGGCGGAGAACCCGCGGTTGTTGGGCGGCTCGGCGAGTCACGCCGCGGTGGCCGCCAGCTACTTTGCGCCGGTGCGCATGATCGGCGTCGTGGGCGAGGATTTCCCGAAGAAGTATCTCCAGCTTTATCGCAAGCACGGCGTCAACTTGGACGGTCTCCAGATCAAGGCGGGCAAGACCTTTCACTGGTCCGGCGAATACGAGCTGAACATGAACAACCGCCGCACCCTGGCGACCGAGTTGGGCGTGTTCGAAACCTTCTCGCCGGAGCTGCCGGCGCCGCATCGCACCACACCTTTTGTGCTGCTGGCCAACATCGCCCCGGCCCTCCAGCATCATGTCCTCGACCAGATGCGGAAGCCGAAGTTTGTGGCGGCGGACACGATGGACCTGTGGCTGAACATCGCGCTGGAGGATCTGCTGCGGTTGCTACGGCGCGTCGACCTGTTCGTCTTGAACGACAGCGAATCACGGCAATTGGTGAACGAGGACAACGTCATCAACGCCTTGCCCAAACTGCACGCGCTTGGCCCGCGTTACGTGATCATCAAACTCGGCTCCCACGGTTCGATTCTGTCCAGCCCGGCCGGGCTGTTCCTCTGTCCTGCCTACCCGCTGAAGAAGCTGGTGGATCCGACTGGTGCAGGCGACTCCTTCGTGGGCGGGTTGATAGGCTATCTCGCCGCGGGAAAAGGCAGTGTGGATGCGCGCCTTCGCCAGGCGATGGTCCACGGCAGTGTTGTGGCCAGCTTCTGCTGCGAAGGCTTCGGCGTGACCCGGACGACCGCCATCAAGCGCGCCGACATCGAACGCCGCGTGAGGGAACTGGCAAAGCTAACCCGGTTCTGAGCCCTTTCGTGGCGGCTTAAACCAGCTTCTTCAGATGCTGGATCGAGCGTTCGGCTTGCTCGACGGTGCCGCACTCGACCGAGAACACGATGTCGCGTTTGGCCTTGCGGCAGATCTTGATCACGCGCGCCCAGTCAATCACGCCGTCGCCGCACGCGCAGCCGACCGGTGTGCCCGTGACCTTGCCGCGCTCGGCTTCTGAATGCTGGATCGAAATGTCCTTCGCGTGCAGGTGCACGAGCCGGCCCACGATCTTGGTCAGCCACTTGTAGGGGTCTTCGCCAGCGAGATAGCTGTTGCCGGTGTCGAAGTTTAGGCCGATGGCCGGGCTCTTCACGAGCTTGGCAATGCGGTCCAGGCCCGCGGGCGTCTTGCTGTATTGCTGGTGGCATTCAATTCCGATGGCGATGCCGCGCGACTCGGCAAGCTTCGCGGCCTCCATCAGCGTGTAACGCATGAGCACGTGGTCCTCGGCTTCGGTGGTCCACGGCTGCTTCGGGCCTTCGTCGGTGTTCACCACTGGCGCGCCGCACTCGGCGGCGAAGCGGATGGCCTGCTTTAAATACTCGACGCCGATCTCGGGCTTCGTGATGGGTGTGTGCGCCGACAGGCCGGAGAGCTTCACGCCGTACTTCTCACAGCAACGCTTGATGCGGAACGGGTCGTCGAGCATCGAGACGCTGTGGAAGTAGCCGGCCTCGCTGAGGAGTTCTCGCCCCCAGTGGACCATCGGCTCGACGTAGTCGTAGCCCAGCTCCGCCGCCTTGGCGACGCCCCACTCGAAATTCTTGTCTTGATGCCGGACGAATTCAAGGTTGATGCCGATCAGAATTTTGCCCATGGGTATTGGTTTGGTTGGAAGTTAAGGGTGCTGGTTAAATCTGGAAAGCGGAGTTGGCTGGCCACGGAGAGGCGCACAAGGCGCAAAAAGCAGGACCGCGGGCAGTCCCCTGCCCGCAGCACGTGATTGCGGAGAAGACGCACGGAATTCCGCCGCGTCCTTTCGCCAGCTGCACGCTGCGACCGGAGACCGGTCGCGGTCCGCAAGAATGGCGTTTTGTGCCTTCTGTGCTTTTTCGCGGCTTGCTCACGGCTTGGTTTTCTGCCACTCGGTGGCGCGGGTATTCAGGAACTCGGCGGACTTCACCGCCGGATACACCGTGACGAGGTAATCCACTTGCCACTTGTCGCCGGCGTGATAGACGAGCGGCTCTTTGTCGAGCGCCTGCGTGGCGGAGACGTAGGCGAACGGGCGCTTCATCGTGAACCAGGTCGCCTTGCCGCGCGGGTTGGCGGGATGGCCGAACATAGCGAACGTGGCGGGCGCGGCGGACCGATCAAACGCCACGGCGCACCAATCGTGCGGCGTCACATCCTGCTTCGTGTCGCTCAGGTCCGGCTTGCCGTCGGAATTGAAATGCTCGGCGAGGGGATCGAGCTCTTGCAGGAAGCGCACACCCAGGCCGAAGTAGGTCGAGCCTTCGAGGACCACCGTGTTCGTCTTGCCGCCGACCTCGAATTGCGAGGACCAGCGCAACGCGACTTCGTCCTTCACCTTGTCCACGGTGAGCACCAGCGTGCGCTGCTCGACGAGCAACGCCACCTTGGGCGAGTTCGGCAGGAAGGCGTCTTGCGGCGCGAGCCAGTGGAGCGTCTGGCGAATCGTGGCCTGCGGCAGGCCGGCGGCGCTCGTGCCGAGTTCCGGCGCGGGCGACTCGACCGGCTTCTGCACGCCGCTGCCGCTGATCTCCTCCCAGAAGTTTAGCCCGTTGACGCGGATGGCATACATCAACGCGTGGTGATGCAGGTGATCGTGCGGCGCGTCCCGGAGGAGGTTGTCGCCCTTGAGCGTGTAAAGCTCCCGCACGCAGGGTTTGTAGCGCTCGCGCCCGAAGGCATAGACGAGCAGCTTCTGCCCGCCGCTGGTGATCGTCCACTCCGCGGGCTTGTCCGTGGCAGCGACGCTCAACGCCGCTTGGCCGAAGACGGACGAAGCAGCGGAGGTGAAGGCGGCGAGGGCAATGGCCCGCAGCCAGAGTCGTGATGTCTGATAATTCATAACTGTTAAGACCGCTGACTAGCTGGGTTGTGAAAACCGGCGTCTTCGTAGATTTCCAAGATATCTTGTATCGTTGTCCGCTCGCGCCCAGTCGCATTGGCCTGTGCTGCAGCTAGGAGCGGAAGAACTTCGGCAACGGCTTCGCGGCATAGTCTCTGGATAGGCTGTCCTTGCAGTGGCCCGTGCTTTACCACGTCGCCATCCGCATTTCTGTTTGCCAGCTCAAAGAGCAGGTCAAGGATTTCTAGGTTCAGTTTCGCAGGAGCTGCTTTGAGTCGCCCCACCAGAAGTTGAGCGGCGTAGGCAGCCGACTCGAACAGTCCGCCTTGCACCACCACGAAGTTGTCTATCTGCCAATAGGCTCGATGTCGTTGTTCGGGAGAAGCGGAAAACAGCGTTTCTATTGCCTGCGGCACTTGTGCCGCACTGGCAGCTCCTCGGCACGCTTCCAACTTAAACCAGTCTACGTTCATGTTTGGCTGGCAATGCACACTTGCGCCCCTTCTAAAGCACAATCTCCTGCCTGGCCGGATCGAACTTGGTGACCTTGTCCTGTAGCAGGCTCAGCAGGGCCATGTTCAGCGCCGCTTGCGTTGCGGTGCGCCGTGCCCTTAGTCGCAACGCGACGTCGGAAATTAGCCCGGCACAACGTGCCGGGGAAAATGTCCGCCAACACCCCGCGTCCTGAAGGGACGCCGGAAACCTGACCGCAGACATCCGCTTCCCCCGTCCCATCCGGGACGGAGGTGCTTTGGGGATTTCCCCAGGGACTTCGTCCCTGGCTATTCTCCTGCGTCGCTTCGCGACAGTGGGCCCGTGCGTCGGGTTCCATGGCTTGGGTCAGATGGTCTTGGCTACAGCACAATTTCCTGCTTGGCCAGATCGAACTTGGCGACCTTGTCCTTGAGCAGGCTCAGCAGGGCCATGTTCAACGCCGCCTGCACGTGCAGGCCGAATTCCACGTCGCTCACCGGCTTCTCGCGCGTGCGCACACAGCTCAGGAAGTTCTCCCAGTGCGCCGCGGTGACGTCGCCCTTCTTCGCCGGGAAGGTCCGCCGCTCGCCCTTGAACGGGATGACCGTGATGCCGTCGAAGCCCACGTTCCACTCGCCCGGGTTTTGCAGCGTGAGCGTGCCTTCGTCGCCGTGGATGGCCGGCTCGGTGACGTAGTTGTTGGCGAGCGTGCCCGCGACCACCACGGAGAGTTTCTCCGGGTAATCCAGGCACATGTTGAAGGTGTCCGGCACTTCGCGGTCGTAGGTGGTGTATTTGAAGATGCCGCCGGAGGCCACGACGCGCGTGGGGAACTTCAGCCCGATGGCGCTCACGAACGGCGTAAAGGTGTGCGGGAACAGGTCGGTGCATGGGCCGCCGGCGTAGTCGAGATATTTCCGCCAACTGAAGAAGCGGTCCACGGTGAAGGGCACTTTCGGCGCGTCGCCGAGGAACGCGTCCCAATCCAGGTCCGGGCCGGGCTTGGCCTCGGGATCGGGGATATGCATGCGCTCGCCCCAGTCGCCGACGCGATAGAAGCCGGCGGTGACGAGTTGCACGCGGCCCACCGCGCCGGCCTGCACCAGCTCGCGCACCTTCTGCCAGGCGGGATTCGAGTTGCCCTGGTTGCCGATCTGCACCACGCGTTTCAGCCGGCGGGTTTCCTCAAAGAACTTCTTGCTCAGATCGAACTGCGTCCAGTGGCCCATGGGCTTCTCGCAATAGACGTCCTTGCCGGCGCGGACGGCGTCAATGGCCTGCGGCACGTGCAGGCGATCCGGCGTGGCGATGCAGACGACGTCCACGTTCTGATCCGCGAGCAGTTCGGTGTGTTTCTGGTAAGCCTTGCCGCCGCTGACCTTCGCGGCTTCATCGAGGCGATACTTGTAGGCGTCACACACGGCGGTGATCTGGAGATTCGCGCCGGCCTTGATCAGGTTCTGGACTGTGCCGACGTGACTGCGCCCGCGTCCGCCCACGCCGATGTAGCCCACGCCGATGCGGTCGTTCGCGCCGAGGACGCGACCGCGGGAGACGAACGGCGCAGCACCCAACACCCCGACGGCAGCGGTGGTTTGGAGCGAGCGGTGGATGAATTGGCGACGGTTGAGGGCAGCACCGGCTGCGGAACTCGCGGAGGGACTGGTTTGTGTCTTCATGTTCGAGTTGAGGCTATGATTTACGAGCGACCAAATCTTTCAAGATTCAACTTTGCGCGATCTTAAACGTTGGCCACGCCCCCGACGATCGGACCGCGACTGGTCCCCAGTCGCAGCGGCCCCGAGCGCCAGAGGCGTTGTCTGGCTTGCCGGGGCTTTTTCCGCTGTCAGCCCGCTGCGCGTCGAGGACGCCGCGCGGTCCGAGCTCACAGAAGTAATTCTCGCCATCCGGTGAAAGCGTTTTACGGAACGGCACGGAGTTTTGTTGGCGTCACTGCCCGCCGACATCGGGCTTCAACCACGGCGTTCCGCCCCAGTACCATTGAACGGGCTTCTGCGCTTCGACGTGGCCGTCCACGTAGGAACTGTTGCAGCGCTGATTGTGCCGCGGGAGCGGACCGCCCCAGTTCGGATCAGCTTCCGAGGATACGGCGCCGGTGGCCGGGGCGTCGTTGAGCACGTCATGCAGAATCCAGCAGCCGGGCTTTTGTTTGACCGTCGGCGTGACGCACAACTGTGCGACCGTGGTCTTGCGCGGCGCGGTGCCGCCGTCGGTGATATGGACCGTCCGGGCGGGATTCTTCACCGATTCCTCCTTTGTCCCCCGCACCTGCCAGGAGCCCGGCCACCAGCAACCCCCGAGGGCGAAATTGAGCGCGAAGTTGCCGTACGTGCCGTCGGACGCGTACTGCACCTCGCCATCGGTCGTGTAGGGAAAGAGTGTGGACGACCCGGTGATATTGACCACGCGCGGGCGGACCGGACACAGGAGCACCTGCCGCGATTGCTGGTACGGCAGCAGGTAGAGGTACCAATTCGTGCGGTTCATCTGGCTGCCTTCCAGCGTGAAGGTCCAGCAGAACTTCGATGAGTTGTCGCCCGCATACATCTTGGAGGCATACACCATCTGCTTGATGCTGTTGACGCACTGTACGCCTTTGGCTTTTTCCTTGGCCTTGCTCAACGCCGGCAAGAGCATGCCTGCCAGGATGGCGATGATCGCGATGACGACCAGAAGTTCGATCAGGGTGAAGGCCGCCGGCCAGTCGTATCGCTGGGTGCGCCGGGGCAACGCGCTTAGCGGAGCGGGATTCGCCGGGGAGATTTGCGTGTCAGTGCTCACAGCCATGCTCGAACCATAGCACCTGCGCCATCCGAAAACTTCCACGATCTACCGAAGCCGGATTTTGAACCTTCCGGCCCGGCCGCACGGTTTGACGTGCGGAAGGCAACGCTTCCGCTTCGCTATTCCTCTGGGCCAGGCGAGGTTATCAAGTTGAGTTACACCACAGGGGGGGCGTGATCCGCCCCGCACTTCCCGTGCCCGGGCTTTTGCCTCTTTGACATTCGCCCCAGGAACTGCCAGTTTTGGCGGCCTGCGGGCTGGCCGCAGGGATATGCTATGAGAACTTTTTTAGTGACGTTGTTGATCGTGGTCGCGCTGGGTCTGTGCGGCTTGATTGCGTTCCAGTGGGTGCGGGAGGTGCACCTCCGCCAGAGCATTCAGGTCCTAACGGACACCGTGCAGAACAAGAGCGAGGCCATCCAGAACCTGAACGGCGTCATCAAACGCAGTGAAGAAGAAGTCGCGCGGCTGGAGGAGTTGAAGAAGAACCTCACGGAGACGATCAAGACCAATCGGGCGGACATCGCTCGGCTGGAGAAGGACCTCGACAAATCAAACGACGAGGTGGAGCGCCAGATGAAACAGGTGGAGGTTTACAAGGACGCGCTCAAGCAGGCCAACGAGAGCATTCAGCGGCAGAACGACACCATCACCCAGCAGAACCAGGAGATGAAGAAGCTCGCCGAGGAACGCAACGGCATCGTGGTCAAGCTGAACAAAACCGTGGAGGAATACAATTCCCTGGTGGACAAGTGGAACAAGCTGCAGGAGCAGTTGGCCGCCCAAGCCACCAACGCGCCCGCCAAAAAGTAGCGCGCGGTTCCGGCATTTGTTCTTCCTTTGCGCCCGCATCTCACGTCGAGCACCCAGATGGGCCGCCTGTGCAGCCTCGCCACTCAGCGCGCCACCTACGTTTACCACCGAGTTCCGGGCGTCATCCGCCGAGGGGCGAGCCGCCCATGATTGGGCTGCGCCTCGCCGCCCGAGCACAACGAGGGGGGCTGTCGTAGCTATATGGCTTCGGCGCAACGAAACTTGCCTTCACCCGGCTGGCTGGCAACTTGGAGCGCAGCATGAGCAAGCTTTCGCAGGATGACATCAAGAACGCACTGAAGGCCGTGAAGTATCCCGGCTATTCGCGGGATATTATCTCCTTCGGCCTCGTCAAAGAGATCGCCACCGAGGGCAGCACGGTGAGCGTGAAGATGCAGTTGACCTCGGCCAACCCCGACGCGGCCCGGCAGATCAAGGCAGACAGCGAACGCGAGCTCCTGGCGTTACCCGGCGTAACCGCGGTCCATGTGGACGTGGCCCAACCTGCGCCGCCGCCCGGCACGCCGGCCGCCGCAGGGCCGAGTCCTTGGGCAAACCAGAACCGCGTTCCCGGCATCAAGCGCGTCCTCGCCGTGGCCAGTGGCAAGGGCGGCGTAGGCAAGTCCACCGTGGCCGTAAACCTGGCCTGCGCGCTGCAGCATCTGGGCGCAAAAGTGGGCCTGCTGGATTGCGACATCTACGGGCCGAGCATTCCGTTGATGATGGGCACGCGGGAAAAGCCGACGATCAGCGCCGACGAGAAGATGGTGCCGCCCGTCAGCCACGGCGTGAAGCTCATGAGCATCGGTTTTCTGGTGGACGACGATCAGCCGGTGATCTGGCGCGGGCCGATGATCCAGAAGACGATTCAACAGTTTATCGGCGCGGTGGAATGGGGTGATTTGGATTTCCTGCTGGTGGACCTGCCGCCCGGTACGGGCGACGCCCAACTCTCGTTATGCCAGACCGTGCCCCTGGATGGCGGCGTCATCGTCACCACACCGCAGGAGGCTTCGCTCGGCGTCGTCCGCAAGGGCATCGCGATGTTCAACAAGGTCAACGTGCCCATCACCGGCCTCATCGAGAACATGAGTTACTTCACTGCGCCCAACGGCGACCGTGTCGAGATTTTCGGCCACGGCGGTGGGCGGGCGGAGGCCGAGCGGCAGAAGATTCCGTTTCTCGGTGAAGTGCCGATCTTCACCGACATTCGTGAGGGCGGCGACCGGGGATTGCCGGTGGCGGTGTCGTCGCCAGATAAGCCTGCAGGCCAGGCGTTCGTGCGCATTGCCGAAGCGGTGAAGCAGGCGTTTGCGTAATGCCTGACGGGGCGAAGTCGAATCCTGCGGTCAAGATTTAGATGCTTGAAGACGAAGTGGGACTCTTACGCGCCGCGTTCCAGGGGCGACCAAAACCCCGAGAATGGGTGCGTCAAGATTTGCACCCGCTGGATTTGCTAGAGGCCACGGATTTCGTCCGCGACGTTGAGGCGGGAGCGGACCGTGCGACGCTGTTCCAAGGTGCCATCCCGTATTTCGCTCTTCTTACAGAGGAGGCGCGTGTGTTTCTTTTACCCGATTATCTGGCCACAATTGCCGAGTACGAGACTCACATCATTTCGGCCGCCTGTGAACTGGCTGGTGAACGAGCGAAGGTTGTTCTCACCTCGCTTACCGCGATAGAACGCGCGGCTGTAAAGCAGTTCATTGACGCCCTCTTCCGCCAAAAGTGCTTGAAATACTACGCCGAGGAAATATGCGAACTGACGCGAATTTTGGAGAGTAACACACCCAGTCGCCGGCCAGAGTAGCACGGAGCATCACTGCCTCCACGCTTCGGATTGAACTGCCACTGGCAACCCCGCGGTATCGCGTCAGCGGCTGAAAGTCGGGCCTAACTTCGATTTGAGAATGATGGCACGCCCCGGGGGGCATTTCCGCATGAATTTTTCGGACGGTTAACGCGTCAATCCAGCCGGGCGCGGACGGTTTTGGCCGACTTGGGTTTGCTGATCCTCATGGGTTGCGGTCCGGTTCAAAGCTGCGCCTGAGAGTTTCTGTTGTGAAAACGCATTGCCAAATCTCGCTTCGCATCCTCATCACCGCGTGTGCCTGCGCCCTCCTCGCCAGTCAAATGGCGGTTTCCGCCGCCAGCCGGGCGCGCACCGAACTCCAATTCGCCGCGCCACCCGGTTATGTGACGTTGAAGTGCGATTTCCACATGCACACGGTCTTCTCCGATGGTTATGTGTGGCCGACGATCCGCGTCGAGGAAGCCTGGCGGGATGGGTTGGATGCCATCGCCATCACCGACCACATTGAGTACCAACCGCACAAGGCGGACGTGAACACCAACTACGGTCGCTCCCACGAGATCGCGCGGGCCGCCGCCGAACCGCTCGGGCTCCTTGTCATCCGTGCCGCCGAAATCACGCGGGGCGAACCGCCCGGCCACCTCAACGCGCTGTTCCTCAAGACCATTGACCCGCTGCGCACCTCCAACTATTGCGACGCGATCCAGGCGGCGGTGGATCAGGAGGCGTTTGTGTTCTGGAATCATCCCGGCTGGAAACAGCCGGAGGGCAAGTCCGTCTGGTATGCCGAGCAGGGCGAGTTCTACGACAAGGGCTGGCTCAAAGGCATCGAAGTCGTCAACGGGGATGAGTACGATCCCATTGCCCATCAGTGGTGTGTGGATAAGAAGCTGACCCTGCTGGCGGACTCGGACGTACATACTCCAATCGGGATGGAATACGGCGCGTCGGCGGAAGGGCATCGCCCGGTGACCCTGGTGTTCTCGACTGAACGCAGCGAGGACGCCATCAAGGAAGCCTTGTTTGCCCGGCGCACGGTGATTTTCACCGGCGACCAACTGCTCGGTGAGGAACAGTTCCTCAAACCGATCTTCGCCGGCGCGATGGAGTTGAAAACCCCGTCCGTGCGTATCAAAGGCAAGAGTCGGGCCGTGGTGCAGGTCTTCAACCGCGCCCCCGTGAGTTTTCAACTGGAGCGCACTGGCTCGCTGGAGGAAGTCACGGTGCCGCGCACGGTCACGCTGCATGCCGGAAAGACCTCGCGGATCGAGCTGACGGGCAAAGGGACGGCGACCGCCGGTAAACGGACGCTGACCCTGCCTTTCCGCGTCGCGAATCTCAAGACCGCTCCGGACCAGACGTTGCCGGTGGAACTTGCGATTGAAGCGGAATTCATCCCGTAGCGGCTGGCAGCTTCGACGGAAGCCCGAAAACGGATTTGCGCCCGCGCGGAAGGCGGCGCAAGCTGCCGTCACCATGATCATGCCTCACCCAGCGTTCAGGTCGCCGAAATCCGCCGGTTTGTGGGCCGGTGTCTTTCTGGTTGTTGGACTGCTTCTGACTACGACAGCAGCCAACGCCGCCAGGCCGAACATCGTTTTCATCCTTGCCGACGATCTTGGCTACGGCGATCTGAGCTGCTACGGCCAGCAGAAGTTCAAGACCCCGAACATTGACCGCCTCGCCGCCGAGGGTATGAAGTTCACGGCGCATTACTCCGGCAACAATGTCTGCGCCCCGGCGCGTTGCGTGTTGATGTCCGGCAAGCACCCGGGCCACGCTTATATTCGTGACAATCGCGGCGGCCTGGGCCCGGAAGGCGAGGGGCAGGAGCCCGTGCCGGCGGGCGAACTGGCGTTACCGCTCACCCTCAAGAAACTTGGCTACACGCTCGGCGGGTTCGGCAAATGGGGACTGGGCCCGGTGGGCAGCTCAGGTGATCCCAACCAGCAGGGATTCGATGTGTTCTACGGCTACAACTGCCAGGCCGTGGCGCACAACTATTACCCAACACACCTGTGGTCGAATGCCACGCACGTCGCGCTGAGCAACCCGAAGTTCGCCGCGCACCAGAAACTGCCGCCGGACGCCGACACCAACGCCCCCGCCAGCTACGCGAAGTTCACCGCCGCGGATTACGCGCCGGACCTGATCAGCGAGCAGGCGCTGCAGTTCATTCGCGAAAACAAGCGCCGCCCCTTCTTCCTCTACTACGCGACCACCGTGCCGCATCTGGCGTTGCAGGTGCCGGAGGATTCTTTGAAGCAATTCGAAGGCAAGTTCCCCGAGACGCCGTATCCGGGCGGTCGCGGTTACCTCCCGCAGCGGACGCCGCGCGCCGCCTACGCCGCCATGATCATGCGCATGGACCGCGAGGTCGGCCGCATGTTGGATTTGGTGAAGCAACTCGGTCTCGACCGAAAGACGATCTTCGTTTTCACCAGCGACAACGGTCCACTCTACGATGGTTTGGGAGGCACGGACACGGAGTTCTTCAACAGCGCCGCCGGTCTCCGTGGCCGGAAAGGCTCGTTTTACGAAGGCGGCTTTCGCGAGCCCTGCCTCGTGCGTTGGAAGGGAGAGACTAAACCGGGCACGGTCAGCGATCGCGTGACAGGTTTTGAGGATTGGCTGCCGACGTTGCTGGAACTCGCCGGTGCGAAAGACCGGACGCCGCCAGGTTCAGACGGCATCAGCTTTGCGCCCGCGCTGCTGGGCAAGAAGCAAGCGCCGAGGCCGTTCCTTTACCGCGAGTCGGCCGGCTACGGCGGCCAACAATGCGTGCGCGTTGGCGATTGGAAGCTCGTGCGGCAAAACCTCAACACCAGAGGAAAGAACGCGAAGCCACCCACCAACGAACTCTACGATCTGGCCAAGGACCCGTTCGAAACCACCGACGTCGCGGCGCAGCATCTGGACATCGTCGCCAAACTGGCCGCCATCGCCCTCGAACAGCGCGTGCCGGCGAAACTCTGGCCGATGCCTGCGCTGGACAGATGAGCCTGCGACGGTGAGGTGACGTGGGGCAGGGGCTCAGGCCGCTTGGCCTGCTTCCGCCGCCCACGCCAGCATGCGGCGGACGCCTTCCTCGCGATTCAGTTTGGGCC
>CAZWJC010000171.1:0-15403 GCA_964634255.1 uncultured Verrucomicrobiota bacterium
TCGGCTGCGTGACCACCTGCGGATCGTCAATCCACGACTCGAACTGCTGCTTGTCCTCAAGCTTCCAAACGTTCTTGTCCGTCTGCTTGGCCGGATCGCTCGCGTAATAGCGATCAATCCGAATCCAGTGCATCTCGCGTCCGCGCTTCACCTGATCCTTGCCGACGATCGGGATGTTGTTCTCGCTCTGACACGCGATGACGCAGGCGGAGCAGCCCACGCACGTGTTCAGGTCAATGGACATGCCCCACTGGTGATGCGCCTTTAGCTTCTCCTTGTCGAGCGGGTTCGGGTAAAGCGACTGCATGCCGCCGGGCGGCTCGTGCATGTTCAGCCGCTTGGCAAAACCCGGTTCTTTCTGGAACTGCTCCAGGTTCGCTTCGCGCACGATCGGCCGGCCTTCCATGGACCAATGATCCTGCGTGCAAGCGAGGGTGTAAGTCTCGCCCGTCTTGCGCACCGTCGCGCCGACGGCGAAATGCGGCGCATCCTTCGTGCGCAACGCGTAGGCATTGAAACCAACCTTGTGCCCAACACGCCCGACCTTTTCGCGTCCATAACCCAACGCGAGGCCGAGCGAATAATCTGCCATGCCGGGCTGAACCCAGATCGGGCCCTTCACCGTGCGCCCATTCAGCGAAATCTCGACCACGTCACCGTTCTTGACGCCGAGTTCGCTGGCGGTCCTGCGACTGAGAAGGACCGCGTTGTCCCAAACCATCTTGGTGACGGGATCGGGCAACTCCTGCAACCAGCCGTTGTTCGCATAGCGACCGTCATCGAGGCTGTAATCGCGGTGGAAGATGACTTCGAGTTTGTCGGCGGTCGGCGACGCGAGTTCCAAGGAAGACAAGGTTTGCGAGAAGGTAACAGAAGCATCGAGCTTTGGCACGGGCACCGAGGGCGCAGCCCCCGGCCGGAAACCGTCGAACAGAAACTTCTTCCACTCTTCTTCAAAGTTCGAGGGCTTGGCTTCGTTCCGAAACGTCTCGCGAACGATTTCATGCGGGTTGGTCAGCGCTTCACCGGCGAGACGGGCCAGCAACTCCAGTTCGGTCAGTCCGCCAAACAGCGGCGCAATGAGCGGTTGCACCGGAACAAGCGTGCCATCGCTGGTGCGGGCGTCGCCCCAAGCTTCGAGGAAGTGCGCCAGCGGAAAATGCCAGTCGCAACCTGCTGCCGTCTCGTCCTCGTAATAGCCGAGCCGGATTACCGTCTTCGCCTTGCGTTGGGTCCTTACCCAATCGAGATCGGTGGGCGCGCTGTTGGCCGAATTCGTTCCCAGAATCACAAGCGTCTGTACTGATCCAGCATCGAGAAGCTTGGCTAGATCTGCCAGCGTGCTAGCCGTGGATGCAGGCGTGGACACGAGTGTCACTGCGTTGCCGACATTACCCAAAGCTGAGTTCAGCGCATGTGCCAGCAGATGCACCGCCAGCGGTTGGCGATGGCCCGCAACAACCAACGACTTACCAGCGTTCGCTCTCAATTCCTTTGCGCATTCGGAAATCCAATTGGCATGCGGGCCGGCGAGCTTCGGCGCACTGGTCGCGTCCTTGATACACTCCGAAACCAGAGCCATGGTCCGCGGCAGCACCTCGCTCGCCGGAGTTCGCATCCGATGGTCAGCCTGCGCACCGGTCAGCGTCATGAGCGACTCGGCCACGTAAAGCCGGCTCATCGAATCGGTCGGCTTCTCCAGCTTGCGGCTCTGCGCAAAGCGGCGGATGTGGTTGTTCGCGTCTTCCTCGCTGCCGATGAAATCGCAGTCGAGCGAGACGATCACCTTCGCCTTGTCGATATGAAATTGCGGCACTACTGACGCACCAAATGCCTGTGAAGCCGCGCGACGATGGATGTCGAGGTCCAGCGGATCATGCACGAACCATTTCGCCCGCGGAAGCTTCGTACTGAGGACGCCCTGCAATCGCTGACGCGACGGCGAGGTGTTTGGCTCCATCAGGAATGCGACGCCGGCTCCGCCGCTAGCTTGAATCTCCTTCGCCAGCTTGTCGAGGAACCCCAACGCCTCGGCGCGCGCGACGGTGTTGCCGCCCTTCGTGAATCGCTGCGCGCGGTCCGGATCGTAGAGGTTGAGGATCGAAGCCTGCGCGTAGCGATCCGTGCTGCCATTGCCTCCAGGAAACTTGTCATTGCCCTCAATTTTGACGGGCCGGCCTTCGTGCGCCTTGACGACGAGCGGGATCGCACCCGTGCGCGTCGGCATGGCCGTGGCGTAATACTGCGGCTGGCCGTGGATGTATCCCTCCGGCTGTTTCGCGAAGGGCATGATTTTCTCTTCCGGCCGGCGGCAGCCGCTGCCCGCAAGGCCGAAGCCGGCCAGCAGGAACGACGCGGACATGATCTTCACGAAGTGCCGCCGCGAAACCGGATCGTGCCATTCGCTCGCGCCCTCGGGGAACTCGCGCTCCATCCACTGCCGGAACTCGGGCGTCTCCGCCAACTGGTCGAGACTCCGCCAGTATTTGCGGCCATTCGCCGGCTCGGGAGGTGGTGATGGCGGAATCGTCTTCATGCCGGAGTCGCAAAGCCAATTTGCCGATTAAGGATCGCCGCGGTACTAGACTCGCGAAGCGTTTTGGAGTGCGGCCGCCCTCTGCCGCTTTGGCTCGCGCGTCTGAAAAGCGGCAGAGGGCTGCCGCACTCCAAGACGCTGGCGCGACCTCGGCTCATTCGTGAATCGTCACTTGTAAATCGTAAATCCATGCTATCGGTGACACGCGGAGCAGCTTTGCAGCGATTCAACGTTCCAATCATGAACGAACTTCGCGCCCTGCGCCTTCTGTTCCTGAGCGGCTTGGGCCGGGTCTTCGCTCCACTTCCAGTTCAAATCGGTGATTTTGTCCAGCGGACGCAGCTTCGACGCCGGATCGCGGTGGCACTGAAGGCAGAAGGCCATGCTGAACGGCTGTGCGTGAGAAACCTCGGTCATCTTGTTGATCTGGCCGTGGCATTCGACACAGCTCACACCGCGGTTCACATGGACGGAGTGGTTGAAATACACGTAATCCGGCAGCTTGTGAATCTGCACCCAGGGGATCGGCTTGCCGGTCGCGGCGCTTTCGCGCACAAGCGCCAGGCGCGGATCATCTTTGAGCACCTGGTTGTGGCAGTTCATGCAAGTGGCACTGGCTGGCACATTGGAGAACCACGCTTTCTCCACGTCGCTGTGGCAATAGCGGCAATCCATCCCGAGTTGATCCACGTGCACGAGATGGGAGAACGCAACCGGTTGGATAGGCTGATAACCGACGCGGGTGTATTTGGGCGTGCAGTAATACCAGACGCCAGCCAAGACTCCGCTGCCGACGAGGAAGAGCCCCACGCCGATCAACAGCGGCAAACGATTCGTCCACTTTGGAAATACAACCGACATCTCAACTGATCACTTGAGTCTGCAAAAGCCTGTTAGTTGTTCACCGGTTAACGCCCGGAAAGACCAAAATCGGGCGGAAGCTAGCACACGTTTTTCATGGCGCAAATCCAAGCGCGAAAAAATCCATCGCGTCGCTAACAATGTGTGCTTCGGCGTCATTCTTAGCGGCCTACACCAGAGTCGCAAGTAGAATCCGGCAGACTGACACGACCGCCGGAACAGGCGAAGGCGCGAAGTTCGCCACTCCCAGCAGCCCGCAACTTGGCATGCAAACAACCTTGGGGACAGCTCAGGCGGACATATGTCATGCGGGGAAAAGTCGTCTGCGCACTGGCGGTCGCCGCTTCCTCCCCATCGCCGGCGGCTGACCGTTCAAGTTGTCTGCCAAGCAGACCTCGTCAAAAAGCAGTTTGACATTGGGGCGCTGGCTTCTCTAAATGTCTACACACGTAAGCACCCGACCAGACAAAGCCTCAACGTGAAACGCACCCTTCCGTTCGTCGCCTTCGGAACGTCGTTCTGGGCTTTCACTCTAATTGAACTGTTGGTCGTGATCGCGATCATCGCCATCCTCGCTGGCCTGCTGCTGCCGGCGCTGGGTCGAGCAAAAGCCTCCGCCTTGCGTACCAAGTGCTTGAGCAACCAGCGCCAGATTGGCATCGCCTACCGGCTTTACACCGAGGACAGCAACGACAAGTTCCCCGTGCATGATGGGTGGGCAGCCGTTGGCGGCCAGCGGCCCACCAACGCCTACACCGCGGGTTATGCCACCGACTACGGCGGCGCGGAGTGGCCGACCAACCGCCCGCTGAACCGCTATGTTGGCAACGCCGAGACGTTTCATTGTCCCGCGGACAAGGGCGACGCTTTAAACCCCGTTCCGAAGAGTTGCTGGGACGGCTGGGGCAACAGCTACCTGGTGGAATGGGCGGGCGACTTCTGCCGCGTGAAGTACGTCACGGGCAGTGGCGGACGGCTCTACGCCCGGAATGAACCCATCAAATACTCGGCCATCGCCCGCAAGCCCTCCAGCAAGATCATCCAAGGCGACTGGCCGTGGCACGCCAATCGGCTGATCCAAGACAAGCGCAGCGAATGGCACAACGTGCGTGGCAAACGGGTCGAATCCATGTTGTTCGGCGACAATCACGTCGAGTTCTTTAAGTTCCCGGCTGATTTGGCCAATCACGTCTCCGATCCTCCCGACCCGAATTATCTGTTTTGGTGAGACCGTCCAGCCGTTCGCATGAAATGAACCCTTCCTGTTCTACCCGCGCTGCCGTATCAAGTCAGTTCTGACTACCATCATCTCCTTTTCCCCGCCGTAGCCCCATGCCCCGCACAACCACGCACTTGCTCACCGCTCTCTGCGTATGGATCGTTTCGGCCATTGTCACGCTTGGCGCGGAGAGCGTTTCCCAAACAACGGACGCTTCGAGCAAGTCTCACCCAGGCGCTCGCGAAGTCGTGGTCGTGTTCAAGACACATTTCGATATCGGCTACACCGACATGGCGAGCAATGTGGTGCAGACCTATCGAACCAAGTTCATGGATAGCGCGCTCGGTCTGGTCGAGGAAAGCCGCGCTTTGCCGCGGGAACAGCAGTTCGTGTGGACGCTCCCGGGCTGGCCGCTGCAGAAGATTCTGGAGGACGGTCCGGGCCAGACGCCAGAGCGGCAGGAGCGTGTGCGGCACGCCGTGAAGCAGGGCCGGTTCGTCGTCCATGCCCTGCCGTTCACCACCCACACCGAGTTGCTCGAACCGGAGGACTTGGTGCGCGGCTTGGGCTATTCGTCACGACTGACGCGCGAGTTGGGTTTGGACTTGCCGCGGGATGCCAAGATGACGGATGTGCCCAGTCACTCCTGGATCTTGCCCACCTTGCTGCGGAACGCAGGAGTCGAGTTCCTGCATCTGGGCTGCAATGCCGCCAGCAGTTCCCCGGAAGTACCCGCGCTGTTCTGGTGGGAAGGCCCGGACGGCTCCCGGCTGCTTACCATGTATTCCGCCGCCGGTTATGGCACCGGCCTCGTGCCGCCCGAGGACTGGCCTTATTCAACCTGGCTCGCCTTGATTCACAGCGGAGACAACCACGGCCCTCCCAGCGCCGTGGAAGTCGCGAAGGTCTTTGCCGACGCAAGGCAAAAGCTCCCCGGCGTGAAGGTCCGCATCGGCCGACTATCGGACTTTGCCGACGCCATCATGGCTGAGCGCGCGGACATTCCGGTCGTCCGCGGTGACATGCCCGACACATGGATTCACGGGCCGATGGGTGATCCGCAAGGGGCGAAGCTGGCCCGCGAAATCCGCCCGGCCATCGCGACGGCCGAGTCACTCCACACTCAACTCGCTGCCTGGGAAATCCGCCGGCCGGACGTTTCCTCCATCGTGGCACGAGCCAACGAACAGAGCCTGCTTTACGGGGAACACACTTGGGGAGGAGCGCAATCCTGGGTGACCGCCTACGGCAGCGGCACGCGGTGGGGCTACGGCGAAATCTGGCAGGCCGATCGCGCCAACAACCGCTTTGCGCGCCTGGAAGGTTCTTGGGCCGAGCACACGGCTTACATTGAGGCGGCGAACGAAGTGATCTCTCCGGTGCTTCGTGACGGACTGCTGGCGCTGGCCGGCGGCGCATGCACCAACCAGGACCAGCGATCGGTCGTCATCTACAACCCGCTTCCTTGGCGGCGTGGGGGACGTGTTTTCGCCAACGACCTGAGTGGCCAGCCGACGCCAGCAAGCTACGAGTTAGTTCAGGGCTCGGGAAGGCATCCGATTTCCGGTCGGAGTCAGGGCACACAATTGGAGTTCGTCTGCCCGCCCGTCCCCGCGATGGGCGCAGCCCGGCACCACGCGTTGACGCCGAAGAACGAACAGCGCAACCGTTGCTCGTTCGATGACGCCGCAGCGACCCTCCAGAGTCCGTCGTTCAAAGTCCAGCTTGATCCAGCAAGGGGTTGCATCCGTTCACTGCGGCATCGTCCATCCGGTTGCGAACTCGTGGACGCCGCAGCGCCACACGGCTTTGGACAGTTGCTCTACGAACGTTTCGCCTCGAACAACGTCGCCGACTACGTGAAAGCGTACGTGAAGATCAATGTGGACTGGGCGATCAACGAACTGGGCAAGCCAAGCCTTCCGCCGGCCACACAAGTGCCCTATCGCAGTGCCTCACCTCGGAACTGTCGAGTGACTTACGACGAAACCCCGTTCTCCGTCCGCGCCACCATGCACGCCGACGCCTCGGCGGAAATCCCCTTCGGCATCACGACCACGATCACTCTCTTCGAGGATCTGGACTTCGTGGACTTGGAAGTCACCGTGCATGACAAGCCAGCGGACCCGTGGCCGGAGGCGGGCTGGATTTGCCTGCCGTTCAAGGTAGATGCGCCGCAATTCCGAATGGGGCGACTGGGCTCGATCGTTGATCCGACGCGGGACATCGTCCGCGGCGCAAACAAGAATCTCTTCGCCATCAACACCGGCCTGGCCATCTTCGGTCGCAACGGAAGTGGTGTGGGCGTATGTCCGGTGGACAGTCCGCTGGTCAGCTTGGATGAGCCCGGCGGCTGGCGTTACGACTTGGATTTCGCGCCACAGAAGCCGGCGGCCTACGTCAATCTCTTCAACAACCAGTGGACCACCAATTTCCGGATGTGGAATCAGGACACCTGGACCAGCCGTATTCGCCTCTGGGCCTTTGGCAAGTACAACGCGGAGGCGTCGCTCATCACGCCCTCGCTTGAAGCGCGTTACCCCTTGCAGGCGGCGGTGGTCGAAAGCGCCACCAACGTTCGCTCGCAGCGCTGGACTGGTTTGGAACTGGACCGGAAAGGTGTGCTCGTCACCGCCTTCGGCCCCAACCCTGACGGGACGGGCACAATTCTCCGCCTTTGGGAGTTAGCTGGCCAGTCCGGCAGAATCACCGTGCGACTGCCGGAGGGCTTGAAAACGAGGACCGCACAACCAGTGAACTTGCGCGGCGTCCCCACAGGCGAAGTCATTGCGATCAAAAAGGACTCGTTCCGAACAGACATGCGCGCGTTTGCCCCCGCAAGTTTCGTACTACAACAATGACCAGCACGTGTCCCTCTGCATGCTTTCCGATTTCTCACCAGCAACCGAGCACAGCCACCGGGTTTTTACCGCGGCGGACTGCACAAAAATCCACCCACTCTCCAACACCGCCGCTTGCAGTTTCGTCGCGGAACCTCAAGGATCAGTTGCGCGATGTAACGATAGAAATCTCAGTGAACCAGAGCCCGCCCAACACCATGAAAAAGACTCCCTCCCACACCATCCGTCCCCACCGCCCGCTTGCGTGGGCTTTGCTTTCAGCAATTCTCCTCGCCCTGTGTTTCCAGCCGACTGGCTGGTTATCGGCTGCGGACAACCCCGCGCCGCTCTGGCAAATCGGCACGCCGGACGGCAGCACTGCCGAGTTCGCCCTCGCGCCAGGAGACCACCGCAAGTTCAAAGACGACGGGTTCTTCATGGTGGGCGAATCCGACGCGAAGCGCGACTGGCCTTATGCGCACCCCGGACCGAACGACGCCTGGGCCGGCAGCCAGGCGCATACGTTCACGATCCTCTTTGGCCTGAAGACCGCGCCCGCCAGCGGTGAGTGCCGGTTGGCGGTGGCACTGGTGGACACGCATTCCAGCGGGCCACCCAAGCTCGCCATCCAAATCAACGGACGCGACTTTACGCGAAGTCTGCCGCGTGGGGCGAGCGATGCCTCCATTGAGGGTAATCCCGCCAAGGGTCGTCCGCACAGGTTCGCCCTCCCCTTCCCTGCCGACCTCCTTCACACCGGGGACAACGACATTCAAATCACAACCATCGATGGGAGCTGGATGCTCTACGATTCCCTCGCGCTGACAACTCCGGCGGGCGCCGAACTCCAACCCACATCCTCCCGCACCGTGGTGGGCCGCGCGCAAGCGATCCCGGCGTTGTGCGAAGCCGGCGGCCAGCCCGCGCAACCCATCCGCGTCAGCATCCGTCATTTCGGTGAACCGCAGGAGGCTTCACTCCAGGTTGAAGGCGCCGCCGCACAGACCATCAAACTCCAGCGTGGCGAACAAACCATCGAAACAACTGTTCCGGCGGTGACTACGGAAACGACCCGCAAGCTTTCTGTTGCAGCTGGCGGGCGCGCGCTCGCAACCCGTTCCGTGAACCTCAAGCCCGTTCGCAAACTCACGGTCTATATTCTACCGCACTCGCACACGGACATCGGTTACACGGAAATCCAGACCGACATCGAGAAGCGGCAGGTGCAGAACCTTCTCGACGGCATGGCCGCCGCCAAACGCACCGCCAGCTACCCGGCGGGCGCGCGCTTCATCTGGAACGTCGAAGTGCTCTGGGCCGCCGATCTCTATTTGCGCCGGTTGAACGAGCAGCAACGCGCGGATTTCCTCGAAGCCGTGAAGAACGGACAAGTCGTTTTGAACGGGATGTATCTCAACGAGCTAACCGGTTTGTGCCGGCCCGAGGAATTGGTCGAACTCTTCCGTTACGCCACCAAGCTTTCCACGCAAACCAGCGTACCGATTGACTCGGTGATGATCTCCGATGTGCCCGGCTACACCTGGGGCACGGTCACGGCGATGGCCCATGCCGGCATCAAGTATTTCTCCACCGCACCGAACTACTTCGACCGGATCGGAACGATCCTGCGGGAGTGGGAGAACAAACCGTTTTACTGGGTCGGGCCGGATCGCCAATCCAAGGTGCTCGTCTGGATTCCGTTCTGGGGCTACGCGATGTCGCACCGCTACAACGAAATGTCTGTGAAGCTCGTGGAGGACTTTTGCGCCGGCCTCGAACAACGCAACTACCCATACGAGATCGCCCACGTGCGGTGGAGTGGCCACGGGGACAACGCCGTACCGGATCCTAAGATCTGCGAGTTCGTCAGGGATTGGAACGCGAAATACACCTCGCCACACTTCGTCATCTCGGGCACGGGCGAAGCCTTCCGCGCCTTCGAGCAACGCTACGGCTCCAAGCTGCCGCGCGTCCGCGGTGATTGGACGCCCTACTGGGAAGACGGCGCGGGTTCGTCCGCGCTGGAAACCGCGATGAACCGCTACAGTTCGGATCGGCTCACGCAGGCCGAGGCGCTCTGGGCCATGCAGGACCCGAAGAGCTTTCCGACGGCGGCGTTCGAGGACGCGTGGAACAGCGTGCTGCTCTATTCGGAACACACCTGGGGAGCTCATTGTAGCGTGTGGGGGCCGGAACGGCAGGAGACAACCGAGCAATGGGAAATCAAACGCGGTTACGCCCTCGCGGGGGACAAGCAGTCGCGCGACCTAGTAGGACAGGCTTCCAGCCTGTCACGTAGGGCAGGCTTCCAGCCTGCCGCGATGCCCAGCGACTCCGGCGCAGGCAGGATGCCCGCGCAACCTCACAGGCAAGATGCCCGTGCTACTGGCGAATTGGATGTGTTCAACACCGCCTCCTGGCCGCGCACGGAGCTCGTCACGCTTGCCAAGGAGACCTCCGCTACAGGTGATTGCGTGTTTGATGACCGGGGCAAGGCTGTGCCTTCCCAACGGCTGATTTCCGGCGAACTCGTGTTCCTGGCAAAGGGCGTTCCCGCGCTCGCGTCAAAGCGATTCTCTGTGGGCGCGGGTTCGGCGCACGTCGCCAAACCAGCCACGGCGAACGGCGCAACGCTCGACAACGGCATCGTCCGCGTGCGCCTTGACGAGAAGACTGGCGCGATCGTCGAACTGACGGCCAAGGGCCTAGAGGGTAACTTCGCCGACACCAGTTCCGGCCGCGGTCTCAACGACTACCTGTTCCTGGTCGCCGACGACTTGAAGGACCTCCAGCGCAATGGCCCGGTCACGATCCGTGTGGGCGAACCGGGGCCGTTGGTCGCCTCACTCGTTGTCGAATCCGCAGCGCCTGGCTGCCGCAAACTCACCCGCGAAGTGCGCGTGGTGGCGGGCATGGATTACGTCGAACTGATCAACGATGTGGACAAGGAACGCGCTCCGAAACCAGCGAACGGCGATTACCGTGAACGTTCCGCTAAAGAAAGCGTCAGCTTTGCGTTCGAGTTCAACGTGCCCGGTGGCGATGTGCGGCTCGATCTTCCCCTCGGCGTGATGCGGCCCGAGGCCGACCAAATGCCGAGCGCCTGCAAGAACTGGTTCACGGTGGGCCGCTGGGCCGACGTAGCCAACCGCAACCACGGCATCCAGTGGATCACACTCGACGCACCACTGCTTCAAATTGGCGGCATCACCGCCACGCTTTTGAATTCGCAGACCGACCCGAACACGTGGCGCAAGACGGTCGAGCCGACGCAGAAGCTCTATTCCTGGGCGATGAACAACCACTGGGGCACAAACTACCGCGCCTACCAGGAAGGGTTGACCCGCTTCCGCTTCATCCTCCGGCCCTATCGCAAGTCCGATCCGGCCGAGAACTCGCGCTTCGCCACCGGCTTCAGCCAACCGCTGATCCCCGTTCCCGCGCGCGGAGAGAGGCCGGTTTCGTCACCGTTGCTCACCGTCAGCGACGATGGCGTGCTCGTCACCGGCCTGAAGCCCAGCGACGACGGTCGGGCCATCATCGTTCGCCTGTTTGGCGCTTCCGGCGAGACGGAATCCGTTAAGCTCAATTGGGGGACGTTGAAACCGAAGGGGGTCTTTGTCTCTGACACCAGCGAGAAAGCCGGGGCGAAGGTTGGCAATCGGGTGAAGGTGCCAGCTTACGGCTTGGTGACCTTGCGCGCAGAACTGCACTGAGCAACACCTCGCAGCTGAAACGAATGAAGGCACCTGCCGCTCCCCGGAGCAACGCGCTGTTGCTCATCACCCTCGTCGCTGCCACCGGCGGCTTCCTGTTTGGCTACGACACCGCCGTTATCAACGGCGCGAACCAGTATCTCAAGGCCCACTTCGGGCTCAATCCAACCCAGGAAGGCATCGCGGGCGCGAGTGCCATCCTGGGCTGCATTCCGGGCGCGATGTTCGCCGGATTCCTGAGCGACCGCTTCGGGCGGCGCAAGGTGCTGTTTCTTTGCGCCATTCTCTATGCCGCTTCGGGCTTGCTCTCGGCTATCCCGCGAACGTTTGGCGAGTTTCTGGCCGCGCGCTTCATCAGCGGCCTGGGCATCGGCGCGTCTTCGATGATCTGCCCGATTTACATTGCGGAACTCGCGCCGGCCAAGAACCGCGGTCGGCTGGGCGCCCTCTTCCAACTGGGCATTGTGATCGGCATATTCCTAACGCTTTTCATCAACGCGATGATCCAGGGCGCCGGGGACGAGACGTGGAACGCTGAGCGGGGCTGGCGCTGGATGCTCGGGGCCGAAGTCGCGCCCGCGGCGTTGCTGCTGGTCCTCCTGTTCTTTGTGCCCGAAAGTCCGCGCTGGCTCCTCAAGGCGGGACGCGACGACGAAGCCCGCCGGATTCTCGAAGGCGTGGCCGGCCCGGAACAAGCGCGCGAGGAAATCGCCGCGGTCAAAGCCGTACTCGGACAGGAGGAAGGTCGGTTCAGCGAACTCTTCCATGCCCGATTCCGCACGCCGCTGGTCGTGGCGGTGATTCTGATGGCGGTCTCCCAGTTTAGCGGCATCAACGCCATCATGTATTACTCCACGAAGATCTTCACGACGGCGGGCGTTGGAGTGAAGGACGCCTTCATGTCATCGGTGATCATCGGACTGGTAAACGTGCTGTTTACCTTCGTGGCGATCGCGTTTGTAGACCGGGCCGGCCGGCGGGCGCTGCTCTTGGTTGGCCTGGGCATCCAGGTACTCGCGCTAGCCGCAGTGGGCGGAATGTTCTTTGCCGACGTGAAAGGCGTGCTGCTACTGGCGGCCATCCTCGTCTTCATCGGCGCGTTCGCCATGGCCATGGGCCCGATCTCCTGGATTCTCTGCTCGGAGATCTTCCCCACCAAGATCCGAGGTCGTGCGATGTCGGTTGCCACCTTCACTATCTGGGTCGCCTGCTACATCGTGGCGCAGACGTTCCCGATGTTAAACGACAACTCTTCTATCGGTCCGGCGAAGACTTTCTTTGTCTATGCCGCATGCAGCCTCGTCGGCTTTGTGTTCGTGCTGGTGAAAGTGCCGGAAACGAAAGGCCGTAGCCTTGAGGAAATCGAAGCTTCGTGGAAGGCGCATTAAGCGCTGCCGAGGAGCAGGAAAACGGCAAGTCCATTGCAGATCACGCTCGTCAAGACGTGATCGCCGAATCGGGTCGGCGATCCCAAGTTGCTGGTCGCGGCGTCGAGGACGAACTGTGGTTTGTTCCCTGCGCCCCTGAGCATCGTTCGTGCAAGGGCTTCCCTTTTCCTCATCGCCTCGGCACAGCTTCATAAACGAGGTCGTAATCGTGCGCGGTTGCTAGGAGTGGAAACCGCAATTGCCGCATTTGCGGCGCAGCTCTACGTATCAAGTCTTGGAACTTGATCACCACCAGCAGCCCAGCCGCATTGGCGACATCTCGAAATCTCGGTTCACGAAAAGCCTCGCTCGCATAGACGGCTTGCAGCTCCTCTAGACCCTTTATCGTCATGCTCGGATAGTCGCCCGATTGCCACTCCGCCAGCCACTCGTAATCATCGTGGCCACCAAACTCCTCGAACGCAAAAACGTCAAAGAACCAGCGGCCGGAATTGATGTCGAATCCGTTCATCTCGGCATAGGCCGCACCAATGCCAAAACGCTTCCCTTCCTGCTTGAAAAACCCGTCAAAATGCTTGGCAACGTCTGCTGGATTGTTGGTGATCGCCAAATCAAGCGCGATGTGGAACGGCGAAGCGGGAAGTGTCGAGAGGCGTTGGGCAACGATCTTGTGGCAGAGGTCCAAGTCACCCGCTTTCAGCGCACAACCTAACCTGTCGTGAACCGCTTCTTGGACGCTGGCCGTATTATCCGGTCGTGGGGGTGTGGCTGTCCCGAGCTGTTGCTGCGCCCCACCGTGGGACTTGACCGTATTGTCCCGATTCAGCTCGGGGTCATCTTGCGGTGACGAGGTCGGTTTTCGGGCTGGTCCGCCTCTCGATTTCACCGGCTTGGGTCTCGATTTTGTCAAGTCGTGGCCGCGCGGATTGGTTTCCAAGGATTCCTCTTTTGCCGCTTCCTTCGTAATGACTTGCACTTCGCGGAATGAGATCCCAGTTGCGCGGATTGAGATGTAGGCTTTCCTGAAGCGCTCAGAGACAAACGCACACAGTCGAAACTCTCTTAGCCTGAATACATCACATCCCTTCAACTCCTCCGCGATCAGAGCGTCTCGCAGCGGCACTTTGATATTCCCCGATACGAAGACAGGTTGCCGTGTTGGATCCACGTAGAGGACCTTCGAGTGCTTAGGGCAGTATGCACTTCGGACTTGTAGCAAATTGGCTATTGCGTAGCCAGGCAGCACCATTCCTATCCCATTCACTACCCGGCAGGGGAGAAACTGGATTTCATCTACGCCAGCGTCCCGCAAGGCCTGCTGGAGACGTGCGGAATAGACAGGCATCATGTTGAACGTTACCAACACATCGTCCGCACGCTCACCTTGCTCGTACGACGACGCGCTAAATGTAACATCCCCGGTCCAGTCGCCAATAGGCTCGCCCATGTAGATTCGCTTGGCGTCAAAGCCAAAGAACTCCACCCCGTCCACGTCCATGAACGCGCCAGGAACATTATCCCTATCCACTACTCGATACCATTTCATTGGAGTGCTGAAGCGATCAGGGAGGAATCCCGCGCAATCTGCTTACGAATGTCAATGGAATCCTCGAGTGAAAGGCTCGCCTTCAGCGGCGACTTGAGGCAAGGTGCGCCCGGCTTGCGCATCCAGTTCGGGTCGCCAGCCCACAGGTTGAATGCCCATGCACAACGCATCTGAGCCAAAGAACACAGTCGCCGCACCCCAACCAGCGCGGCTGCTCAAGGTCATCGCCTGCGAGATCGCCTTTCGCGAAATCTGCCACCTCGCCGCCCGTTCGCGGAATCTGCATGACCTCGAGTTCCTCACCCAGGGCCACCACGACGTGCCCAATCGTGGGCGTGAGGAAATCCAGAAGCGAATTGACGCGGTGCCTGCTGGCAAATACGAGGCCATCCTCGTCGGCTACGGTCTTTGCAGCAGCATCCTCAACGGACTGCGTGCCACACATCTGCCGCTGGTCGTGCCGCGCGCCCACGATTGCATCACGCTCTTCCTCGGCTCGAAGGAGCGTTACCAGCAATGTTTCTCGGAGCGCCCCGGCACGTATTACTACACCTCCGGCTGGCTGGAATGCGCCCGCCGGCGCGGGCTCACCGCTGGTCAAACCGGCGGCTTGCTGCCGCTTCAAGGCACGAACACCACCCAGGCGGCTTACGAACAGTGGGTTGCCAAATACGGCGAGGAGAAGGCGAAGTATTTGCTCGAAGCCATGGGCGATTGGACGGCGCATTACACTCACGGAGTGCTGATTGATTTCGACTTCACCAAGCAGCTCCAACTGGACGCGCACGTGAAGAACATCTGCGCGGACCGCGGCTGGCAGTTTGAAGAAATGGCCGGCAACCTGGGTCTGCTTCAACGTTGGCTCGACGGCGACTGGCCCGACAACGATTTCCTCGTCGTCCAACCCGGGCAGCGAATCGTGCCGAGCTACAACGACCAGATTATTACCGTGGAGTCTGCGCCTGCTGCGAACTCACAGCCGTAGGTCCGCGATGTTTCGCCGGAGCCGGAAGATCGCGTCTCTGCATCGCCTCCTCCTGAAAGCAGCGAAGCCGGGCTTGCGGCCCGGCTTCCTACAACACTTTGAGAACGGTCTCTAAATTGTCTTCGTCATTTTCTGCGGCGCTGCAGATTTACGCCATCCATCGCACACGGAACACTGCACTTTTGCATCTCAACGACGCCACCAGACTACACCATCCGCCGTCCCCAACCAGTCACCAGTACTGGTGACGACGGGCCACGGGATTATATACTTCACGGAGGCAGAAAGTGGGGAAACGCCAATGGCAGAGCG
>CAZWJC010000172.1:0-15379 GCA_964634255.1 uncultured Verrucomicrobiota bacterium
CTCTGCCATTGGCGTTTCCCCACTTTCTGCCTCCGTGAAGTATATAATCCCGGCGCGGCTTGTAGCCACTTCATGCCACATGACACGGCCACGAAGCGCATGCACACTCCCTTCAACGCACGGCTTGAGACCACGCTGCGAACCGCGGCGGACCGTGGATGGCGTTCGCGAGCCGCCCGGCAGGGGCTGAGCGCAGAGTGATTGACCGTAATGAAATAGTCCGACGAAATGCAGTCGGCTTGCGCCGCTTAACTTGGCGTGATAACCAACGTGCGAAACACGAATATCCTGGATTCATGAAACGAACCGTTACGCTCTGGACTGCGGTTCGCAATCTCATCCCTCTGGTTGCCCTGGCTGTCGCTGGCAATGTACCGGCACGCGCCTCCGTCGCCGTGGTGGATGCGTTGCCCCTAACACAGAGCAATCGGTTCTACGTCAGCAACCGCGCCCCGCTGACGCCCAGCCCGTTCGTCAAGCTGCCCATCGGCAGCATTACGCCCCAGGGTTGGCTGCGGCACCAGTTGGAGCTGGAACGCAACGGCATGACGGGTCGGCTCAAGGAAGTCTCGCCCTGGCTCGACTTCACCAAGAGTTCCTGGAGCGATAAGGAAGGCCGCGGCAAGTTTGGCTGGGAGGAGATGCCTTACTGGCTCAAGGGCTATGGCGACCTCGGCTACGTGCTGAAAGACGAAGCGGTTATTGCCGAGGCTAGGCGTTGGATCGAAGCAGCCATCGCCTCGCAGCGCGAGGACGGCTGGTTCGGCCCGCGCGAGTTGCTCACCAGTTTGGACGGCAAACCCGATCTCTGGCCGCACATGGTCATGCTCAACGTGCTCCAAAGCTATTACGAATTTAGCGGCGACGCGCGCGTGATCGAAGTCATGACCCGCTACTTCAAGTGGGAAAACCAGCTCCCGGTCAGCGCGTTTGGCGAAGGCTACTGGCCCAAGCTGCGGTTCGGCGACAACCTTGAAAGCATCTTCTGGCTCTACAACCGCACCGGTCCCGCCGAGGCGGGATGGCTGCTCGATCTAGCGAAGAAGATCCACCAAGGCATGGCGCGCTGGGACGAGGACGTGGTCAATTGGCACAATGTAAACATCGCCCAGGGCTTTCGCGCCGGGACCGTTTTCTCGGTGCTCTCCAAGGACACCGGTCATCTCGCCTCGGCTGAACGGAACTACGAAAAAGTCATGGGCATCTACGGCCAGTTCCCGGGCGGCGGCTTCGTGGGCGATGAGAACAGCCGCCCCGGCTACACCGACCCGCGCGGCGGCTTCGAAACGTGTGGTTGGGTCGAGTTCATGCACAGCTTCGAGATGCTGACGAAGATCACCGGCAACCCGGTCTGGGCGGATCGCTGCGAGGAGACCGCCTTCAACAGCCTGCCCGCGGCGATGACGGCAGATCAGATGGCGCTGCATTACATCACTTGCGCCAACCAGGTCCAGTTGGACCAACACAACAAAGCGCCGGGGATTCAGAATGGCGGCACGATGTTCAGCTACAGCCCGTTTGAGGTCTATCGCTGCTGCCAGCACAATGTCTCGCACGGCTGGCCCTATTATGCCGAGGAGCTCTGGCTCGCCACGCCGGACAATGGGTTGTGCGCCTCACTTTACGCCGCGAGCGAAGTCAACGCCAAGGTCGGCACTAGCACGACGGTCAAAATTGTCGAGCAAACGGATTACCCGTTCAGCGACGTGATTACCTTCAAAATCGCCGCACCGGGTAGCGTGAACTTCCCGCTCTACCTGCGCGTGCCTCGTTGGTGTGAGAAGCCGGAGGTCAAAGTGAACGGCAAGACGGCCCGCGTGAAAGCCAGGCCGCTTTCGTTCATCGTCGTGGACCGCGAGTGGAAGGACGGCGACACCGTCACCCTGCGCCTGCCGATGAAAGTCGCCGTGCGCACGTGGGAGAAACAGAAGAACGCGGTGTCGGTGGATTACGGTCCGCTGAGCTTCGCACTAGCCATCAAGGAACGCTGGGCCAAATACGGCAATCGGAACGCAAACTGGCCCGAGTGGGAAGTGTTCCCGGAATCGCCTTGGAACTACGGTCTTGAACTGAATGCCAGGAACGCAGCGAAGTCCTTCCGCGTCGCGCGTAAGCCCGGTGCGCTCCCAACGCAACCTTTCACTGCCGAGACCGCGCCAATCACACTCAAAGCCAAAGCCCGTAAGATTCCGGCGTGGCAGATGGATCGCTTGAACATGGTGGGCAAGCTTCAGCCCAGCCCAGCCAAATCGGGCGAACCGATCGAGGACATCACCCTCATTCCGATGGGCGCCGCGCGCCTCCGCATTTCCTCATTCCCAACGATCGGCAGCGGCGGGGACGCGCATGAGTGGATCGCTCCCGCGAAGCCCAAGCCCGCCGCCTACAAGGCCAGCGCCTCGCATTGTTTCGAGGGCGACACCTTGGACGCTTTGTGCGACGGTCTCGAACCGGCCGACTCGAACGACCACTCGATTCCGCGTTTCACTTGGTGGTCGCACAAAGGCAGCGCGGAGTGGGTGCAATACGATCTCGACAAGCCCCGCAAGGTGTCGCGCGTTTCGGTTTACTGGTTCGACGACACGGGCGACGGCCAATGCCGCGTGCCGCAGACCGGGAAACTGCTCTACAAGGCCGGCGGCGATTGGAAGCCCGTGCCTGGCGCAAACGATTTTGGTGTGAAGAAGGACGCCTGGAACAACGTCCAGTTCCCGGCAATCGAGACGACGGCCCTGCGCCTTGAAGTTCAGCTTCAACCGGAGTTCTCGGGTGGAATATTGGAATGGAAGATCACAGAATGATCCTTGCCCAAATGATTATGAAACGAACCTTGCAGAGTCTCGCCCTCCTCGCCCTTCTCGGCTGTTTACCAACCGTCGCGGCGGAAAAAACCTGGCAGCCTGCCCAAGGTCCGCTGCTGACCCGCTGGGCCAAGGATGTCTCGCCGAAGAACGCGCATCCCGAATACCCGCGCCCGCAGATGGTCCGCAAGGACTGGCAGAATCTCAACGGCCTCTGGAGCTATGCCATCACCGCCAAGGATGCGGCCCAGCCAGCGGAATGGAACGGCCAAATCCTCGTGCCGTTTCCCATCGAGTCCGCGCTCTCCGGCGTGATGAAGCGCGTGTACGAGACCAACCAGCTCTGGTATCGCCGCACGTTTGAGATTCCGCGCGGTTGGAAGGGCAAGAACGTCCTGCTCCACTTCGGCGCGGTGGATTGGCAGACGAGGGTGTTCGTCAACGGCAAGGAAGTCGGCGCGCACACCGGCGGTTACGACGGGTTCAGCTTCGACATCACCAGCGCGCTCAAACCATCCGGAGAGCAGGAGATCGTCGTTTCTGTCTTCGATCCGACCGACGCTGGCTACCAACCACGCGGCAAGCAAATCCGCAATCCGCATGGCATCTGGTACACGCCCACCAGCGGCATCTGGCAGACCGTCTGGCTGGAGCCGGTTTCGCCCGCGTATCTCCAGGACCTGAAGATCACGCAGAACTTGGACGATTCATCCGTCACGATCCAAGCACGGGGCATTGGCGGGCAAGGAAAGACTTTGGTGAAGGTCGAGGTGCTCGACGGTCGCAAGGTTGTGCAGGAAGGCGTCATCGACCAGATGATTGCCACGCGTTCGATCCCGCCGCAAATTCGTCCTTCGATCAAGCTCTCCGTGCCGAACGCCAAGCTGTGGTCGCCAGATTCGCCCTTCCTTTACGGCCTGCGCGTCACCCTGCTGGAGAACGGCAAGAAAGTGGACGAGTTGGAGAGCTACTTCGGCATGCGCAAGATCGCCCTCGCCAAGGACGCGAATGGCATCAATCGCCTCATGTTGAACAACCAGCCGGTTTTCCAGTTCGGCCCGCTCGACCAAGGCTTCTGGCCGGACGGTCTTTATACCGCGCCCACGGACGAGGCGTTGCGCTACGACATCGAGATGACGAAGAAGCTCGGCTTCAACATGGCCCGCAAGCACGTGAAGGTGGAGCCGGACCGCTGGTATTACTGGTGCGACAAGCTTGGCCTGCTCGTTTGGCAGGACATGCCCAGCGGCGATAAATACATTGGCGGTAAAGACCCGGATATCACGCGGTCGCCGGAGTCGGGGGCGAACTTCGAGCGCGAACTCAAGGCGATGGTAGACGGCTTCTACAACCACCCGAGCATCGTCATGTGGGTACCATACAACGAAGGCTGGGGGCAATGGGACACCTGCCGCATCGTGGACCTGATTCGGAAGTGGGACCCGACGCGCCTCGTCAACAACACCAGCGGCTGGGCGGACCGCAAGTGTGGCGACGTGATGGACATTCACGTCTATCCCGGCCCCGGCGCGCCGCGGTTGGAGGAACAGCGCGCCGGCGTGTTGGGCGAATACGGTGGCCTTGGGCTGCCGCTGAAGGGCCACACCTGGCAGGACGAGAAGAACTGGGGCTACCGCAGCTACAAGACTTCCGAGGAACTCACGGACGCCTACATCGGCCTCATTAACAAACTGCGTCCGCTGACCGGCGAACAGGGCTTGTCCGCGGCTGTTTATACGCAGACCACCGACGTGGAAGTCGAGGTCAACGGCCTGATGACCTACGACCGCGCGCTGGTGAAGATGAACGAAGCCGCCATCACCGCGGCGAACAAGACTGTCTATACGCCGCCGCAACCGCGCCGCAGCGAAGGAACAAAGCTGGTCCCGCCCGCAACGCCGCTGGTGGCCTGCGACCCGTATTTCAGCATCTGGTCGCCGGGCGACAAGCTCAACGAAGTGGACACGACGCACTGGACCGGCAAGCCGCATCGGCTCACGAGCCTGGTGCGAGTTGACGGCAAGGTGTATCGGCTGATGGGGACGGAGCCCAGCGACATTCCGGCCGCCAAGCAAGTGCTCCTCGATGTCAGTCCAACCCGCACAACTTACGGTTTCTCCATTGATGGGGTGGTGGTGAACCTGTGCTTTATTACTCCGGCGCTGCCGGAGAGTCTCGATATTCTCTCTCGTCCAGTGACCTACATCCTCTGGGAGGTGGATTCGATCAATCAGAAACGTTCGCCAGACGTCGCCGTCTATTTTGACGCCGCTGGCGAACTGACGGTCAATGAAGCAAACCAGGAAGTGGTTTGGGCAGAAGAGTTGGTCGCCGGGCTGGCAACGCTCAAGATGGGCTCACGGGAGCAACCGGTCCTGGCCAAGCGCGGGGACGATATCCGGATTGACTGGGGTTACCTCTATGCCAGCGCCCCGACGCAGTTTGCACCAACAAAGTCCATCGCGAGTCGCCGGTCCTCGCAAAGCGCTTTCATCTCCAGCGGCAAGCTTCCGGACAAGCTCGACCCGCGGATGCCCCGTGCCGCATCCGACGAATCTCCGGTGATGGCCTTTGCCTTCGATTTCGGCAAGGTGGGTTCAACGGCGAAGAGCAAATGGCTCATGTTGGCCTATGACGATCTTTACTCGATCCAGTACATGAAAAAGAACCTGCGGCCGTACTGGCGGCGTAACGGCTGGGAGGCAGCCGACCTGCTCAAGGCTTCCGCTGCCGAGTTTGAAACGCTTAACAAGCGTTCCGCAGCGTTCGACGCCGAGTTCATGGCCGACCTGCGCAAGGCTGGCGGCGAGAAATACGCCAAGATCGGCGCGCTCGCCTATCGCCAGTGCTTCGCCGCGGGCAAATTTGTCGCCGACGACAACGGTCAGCCGCTTCAGTTCTGCAAAGAGAACCACTCCAACGGCTGCATCGGCACGTCGGACGTGTTTTATCCGATGGCGCCGCAGTTCCTGTTGCTTGGGCCGACGCTGGCCAAGTCGTTCATCGTGCCCTTCATGAACTACGCGGCGAGCGAGCGCTGGAAGTTCCCCTTTGCCCCGCATGACCTCGGTCAGTATCCGCACGCCAACGGCCAGGTTTATGGCGACGGCGAGCGCGGCGTGAACAATCAGATGCCCGTCGAGGAAAGCGGCAACCTGCTGCTCCTGATGGCCGCCATCGCGCAGATGGAAGGCAACGCCAACTTCGCCGGGCTTTACTGGAAGCAGCTCGAACAGTGGGCGGAATACCTAAAGGAAAAGGGGTTCGATCCCGAGAACCAGCTTTGCACGGATGACTTCGCCGGCCACCTTGCGCACAACGTGAACCTGAGCGCGAAGGCCATTTGCGGTCTCGGCGCGTTTGCCAAGATGGCCGAGATGCGCGGCGACAAGGCCAAGGCCGACGAGTATTTCAAACTCGCACGCGAGTTCGCGGCCAAGTGGGTGAAGGAGGCGGATGACGGCGAGAAATTCCGACTGGCGTTTGATCGTCCCGGCACGTGGAGTCAGAAATACAACCTGATGTGGGATCGGATTCTCGGCTTGAACCTCTTCCCAGACTCGGTGCTGCGGAAGGAAATGGACTACTACAAGAAGAACCAAAACAAATACGGCCTGCCGCTCGACAACCGCGAGACTTACACCAAGCTCGATTGGATCACCTGGACCGCCACGCTCACGCAGAACCGCGCGGACTTCGAGGCACTGGTTGATCCCATCTTCGCGTTCCTGAACGAGACGCCGGATCGTTCGCCGATGACGGATTGGTATCAGACCAAGACAGCGAAGAAGGTCGGATTCACGGCGCGGCCCGTGGTGGGTGGCGTGTTCGCGCAACTGCTCTACGACAAGGCCGTCTGGCAAAAGTGGGCGAGCCGCGACAGAACCAAGGCCGCCAACTGGGCGCCGATGCCCCAGCCACCGAAGGTTACCGTGGTTGTGCCGGCGGCGGACACGCAACCCGCGACCTGGCGCTACACGACCACCAAACCTGCGGACGATTGGGCGAAACCCGGCTTCGATGACTCAGCGTGGAAACAGGGCCAGAGTGGCTTCGGAACGCGCAACACGCCTGGCGCGGTTGTGCGGACGGAATGGAACACGCCGACGATCTGGCTGCGCCGCGAGTTCGATCTGCCGCAAGGCAAGACCAGCGATCTTCACCTGTATCTCCATCACGACGAGGACGCCCAGGTCTATATCAACGGCGTGCTGGCGGCCTCGCCAGGGGGCTATTCGACCGATTACGAGACGCTGCCGCTGACGCCCGCAGGCAAGGCTGCCGTCAAACCCGGTCGCAACGTCATCGCAGTGCAATGCCGGCAGACCGGCGGCGGGCAATACATTGATGTCGGCTTCGTGGATATCGTGCCCGCAGCCGGAGGCCGTTAATGGCGGATTTGCCTGCTACTGGCAAATCGTCCTGAAGCGCTTTCCGACGTAGGCCTCCAAGCGGATCACGGCCGTCGACGTCGGCGAGAAGCTGGCGTCGGATTGCGAGCCGCAGCCACGGGTTCCTGTAAACGGTAGTGAAAAAGCCTGTTTGATGAATTTGCAGTCTGAAGCGGTCGTCCGTAAGCTGGCGGCGATTCAGACATGCAAACACAATTCTTCCACCGGCTGCTGCCGGCTCTTCTGGGCTTGGCCCTCGCGGTTCGGGCTCACGCGGACACCTCCGACACATTCTCCGTCCGCGATTTCGGCGCCAAGGGCGACGGCAAGACCGACGATACCGCCGCGTTTCAGAAGGCGCTCGACGCCGCCGGCCAGGCGGGCGGAGGCGTGGTGTCCGCACCACGGGGCAATTACTTCTTCGCGGGCCACCTGAACGTCCCGCCCGCCGTCACCCTCAAGGGCGTGTGGGAATCTGTTCCTGCCCATAACGGCATCCGCGACGCCGGTCTGCCCAAGCCGACCGACGACGGTACGACGTTTCTCGTGACGGAAGGCGCGGGCAAGGAGGACGGCCCGACGTTCCTGACGCTGAACCACAACAGCACGCTCAAGGGCGTCGTCATGTACTACCCGGACCAGGATCCGGCCGAGGAGCCGAAGCCCTATCCCTACGCCATTGCCATGCGCGGTAAGAATCCGGCGGTGCTTGCGGTCGAACTGCTGAATCCCTACAACGGCATTGACGCCACCCGCAACGAGCGCCACCTGATCCGCGACGTTCACGGCCAGCCGCTGCGGCGGGGCATTCTCGTGGATCACATCTATGACATCGGGCGGATCGAGAACGTCCACTTCAACCCGTGGTGGAGTATGAAGCCGAAGTTGTTCGCGTGGCAGCAGCAGCACGGCGAGGCGTTCATCTTTGGCAAGAGCGATTGGCAATACGTCTTCAACACGTTCTGCTTCGGCTACAACGTGGGCTACAAGTTCATCAAGTCGAAGTCGGGCGACTGCAACGGCAACTTCCTCGGTATCGGCGCGGACGATTGCTTCACGGCGTTGGAAGTCGAGGAATGTTCGCCCATCGGCCTGCTGATCTCGAATGGCGAGTTTGTTTCCTTCCATGGGCCGGACCCGACGATGGTGCGGGTGGGCACGAACAACGTCGGGAGCGTGCGCTTCGTGAATTCGGCCTTCTGGGGGCCGTGCAATCAGATCGCGAAGATCGCCGGCAAGGGCACAGTCGGCTTCAGCGATTGCACATTCGTCCAATGGGATCGCAACAAGGAAGGCCGGCATGCGCTTCAGGTCGAGAGTGGAAACCTGAGCGTGCGCGGGTGTGAGTTTCAGATGAACCGGCCGCAGGTGTCACTCGGCGAGGCGGTGCGGCGGGCGGTGATCTCGGAGAACATCATCAAGGGCAGGTTGGCTGTGGCTAACGAAAGCAAGGGCAGTGTCATCGTGAAGGACAACGCGAGTGATGACGCGTCAACCGAGACGAGAAAGGACTGATATGGAAGGCAAGCAACAAGACCCCGTAGCCGCCGACGTGAGTCGGCGCAAACCCAGCACGATGGCGCGGACTCACGTCCGCGGCTACGAGCCTACGGAAAGACCTCGAACACCGCTAGCTTGGTTGGCGTGCGTTCTGTCAGCACTGCTGGTCACCGGTTGCCAGCTGCAATCGGCGTCGGTGTCGGCCACCGCAGCCAAGCCCGGCCCGGGCGTTTTCTTCGTGGCGACCAATGGCAATGACGCGTGGTCCGGGACCAAAGCGGCAGCCGGGCAGGGCGATGGCCCGTTCGCATCTGTTGCCCGGGCGCTCCAAGCCTCCCGCGACTACCGGCGCACGGCTGGTTGGAGCGCCGGCACGCCGACGATCTGGATGCGCGGCGGGATGTATTTCATGAGCAAACCGCTCGTGCTGACACCGGAAGACTCCGGCTTGACGCTCGTCGCCTTCCCGGGTGAAACGCCGACCGTCAGCGGCGGGCGTGCAATCGACGGTTGGCGCGAAGCAGAGTTGAACGGACGCAAGGTCTGGTCGGCGGAAGTGGTTGAAGCCCGCGAGGGCAAGTGGGCGTTCCGCGAGCTGTGGATAAACGGACATCGTGCGATTCGTGCGCGGCATCCGAACCGCGGCTACCTGAAAGTGGTCGGAGTGCCGGATGCGAAGGCCGACCAGCCTTGGCATGAGGGGCAATCGCGGTTCAGCGTCGCCGCAGAGGACTTCCAGGTGCTGCAGAATCCCGAGGACGCCGAAGTGCTTGTAATGACGCGCTGGGTGGAATCGAGACTGCCAGTGGCGAAGACGGAGGCTGCCGAGCGGATGCTCCTGTTCTCGAAGCGCAGCATCTACAAGCTTGATCCGGGCGACTTGTGGTATGCGGAGGGCGCGGCGGAATTTCTGGATGTGCCGGGCGAATGGTATCTGGACCGACGCGGAGGCCGACTCTATTACGTGCCGCTGCCAGGGGAGCGGTTGGCGAGCGTTCAGGCCGTCGCTCCGGTGTTGGAGAGTCTGCTCAAGCTCGAAGGCCGACCGGAGGCTGGGGAGTTTATCGAAAACGTCACCTTCCGCGGGCTCACCTTCGCTCATGCCGAGTGGCGGCTCCCCAGCGACGCGAAGACGGCGCAGGCGGCAGCGATGGTCTGGCCCGCACCGGTGAACGAGATTGGCGGTTTCGGTCAGGCGGCGGTCGGCGTGCCCGGCGCGGTGCGTGGCAACGGCGTGCGTAACAGCCGATTTGAGGATTGCCGGTTTGTTCACCTTGGCAGCTACGGGCTCGAACTCGCGCGCGGCTGCCAGAGCAATGTCATCGCGCGTTGCGAAGTGTCCGACCTCGGCGGCGGCGGCATCAAGATCGGCGAGACGGCGATTCGGCCCGCGGCCAATGACATGACCCAGGGCAACGAGATTTCCGACTGCCGAATTTTCGATGGCGGCAAGATGTATCACAGCGCAATTGGCGTCTGGATTGGCCAATCACCCAACAACCGGCTTTCGCACAATCTCATTCGCGACTTTTACTACACGGGCATCTCCATCGGCTGGACTTGGGGTTACGCACCGGATGCGCTGGCCACGAACAATCTCGTCGAGTGGAATCACATCCATCACATCGGCGTGCGGTCGGATGGCGATGGGCCGATCCTGAGCGACATGGGCGGCATCTACACGCTGGGCATGCAGCCGGGGACGCGCATCCTGAATAATCTCTGGCACGACATCATGGGCTTCCGCTACGGCGGCTGGGGGATTTACTTCGATGAAGGCAGCTCCAGCATTGTGGCGGAGAACAACCTCGTCTATCGCACAACGCACGGCGGCTTCCACCAACACTACGGCGCGACGAATGTTGTGCGGAACAACATCTTCGCCTTCGCGCGTGATCATCAGCTCCAGCGCAGCCGGGAAGAGAACCACGTGAGCTTCATCTTCACGAACAACATTGTGCTGTTCGACAAGGGCGTGTTGCTGGGGAGTGCGTGGAAGAACGACCGGTTTGTCCTGGACGCGAACGTTTACTGGGATACGCGTTTGGACGCGAAGTTCGAGCCGATGAAGTTCGGCGGGGCGACGCTGGAACAGTGGCGTGCGCGCGGGCACGACTCCCATTCAGTCATTGCCAATCCACTCTTCGCCGCACCAGAACGGGACGACTACAAGCTGAAGCCCGGCTCGCCGGCGGTTCAACTCGGCTTTCGCCCCTTCGACCTGACCGGTGTCGGCCCGCGGAAGTAGCGCTGCCGGGAGGAAGCTTATGCAGAGCATCGTTCGAACGGCGTTTTGGGCAGTGGCGTGCCTGACCTTGATTCAAGCACAAGTGGCGGCCACGCAGCCGCGCCCGGACCATCCCAATATCCTCTGGCTGATCGCAGAAGACTTCGGGCCGCACCTGGGCTGTTACGGCACGCGGGAGGTGTGGACGCCGAACTTGGATGCGCTGGCTCAACAGGGTGTGCGTTATACACGCTTCTTCACGACGGCGCCGGTGTGTTCGCCCAGCCGATCAGCCTTCATGACCGGGATGTACCAAACAACGATTGGCGCGCACAACCACCGCTCGCATCGCGATGACGGCTTCACATTGCCACGCGGCGTGCGGTTGCTCAGCGATTGGATGCGGGATGCAGGCTACTTCACGGCGAACATCCGCGAACTGCCGCCGGGCGTGGGCTTCAAAGGCTCGGGTAAGACGGATTGGAACTTCGCTTACCCGGGAAAGCCGTTCGACTCGGATCGCTGGTTTGACCTGAAAGCACAGCAACCCTTCTTTGCGCAGATCAACTTTCAGGAAACGCACCGCCCCTTTCGCGCGCCCAAGCGTGCCGACCCTGCCAAAGTTGAGCTGCCGCCGTGGACGCCCGATCATCCCGTGGCCCGCGAGGATTGGGCCAAGTACCTGGATGCCGCGAGCGAATTGGATCGCAAGGTGGGTTTGGTGCTGCGACAGCTTGAGGCGGACGGCTTGGCGGACAACACAGTCGTGGTGTTCTTCGGCGACAACGGACAGGCGCACGTGCGCGGCAAGCAGTTCTGTTACGATTCCGGACTGCACGTCCCGCTCATCATCCGCTGGCCGAAGGCATTCCCATTGCCCGAGCACTTCGAGACCGGCACCGTGGATAGTCGGTTGCTTGCCTCCATTGATCTTGCTCCCACCATGATGGCCATCGCCGGTGCGCGAAAACCGGCCAGGATGGAAGGCGAGGTTTTCCTGGGCTCGAACGCCGCGAAGCCGCGGCAATACGTCTTCGGTGCCCGGGACCGGTGTGACGAAACGGTATTTCGTTTCCGCACCGTGCGTGATACCCGCTACCGCTATATTCGCAACTTCACGCCGTCGCGGCCATTCCTGCAGCCGAACGAGTACAAGGAGCGGTCCTACCCGGTCTGGAATCTGTTGAAGGAACTCCACGCTGAAGGGAAGCTGACTCCTCCACAGGACTTCCTCTGCGCGTCGACGATGCCGGCAGAGGAACTCTACGATTTGCAGAACGATCCGCACGAGATTCAGAACCTTGCCGGGTCGGCGGAACATGAGGCGGTCTTGGCCCGCCTCCGAGTAGTCTTGGAAGACTGGATCGTGCGTACCCACGACCAGGGGGCGCAGTTGGAACCTGCCGCGTTGGCAGCCGCGAAGGGAGTTTCCAAACCCGGGACGCAACCCAATACGGGCTACGCGATGCCGGAGAGTTCCAAGGCTGTCCCGCAACGGAAAACCACCCGCTGAAATGCTGGTGGCGACCTTTTGGCTTTGCGCGTGAGGGTAAACCCGCCAAGCTGGCAGGGAACGAAGCACTACACTGGGTACGCATGGCCATCAAACATCTCGACGCGGAGCAAGTCCGCACTTGGACGCTGGAACAGAAGGACCGTTGGTGGTTTGAAAACGTATGGCGGGGTGACATGCCCCAACTCACGATCCGGTCCGCCGCCACGGGCATGTGCCTCGGCGGAGTCCTGTCGCTGACAAACCTCTATGTCGGCGCGAAAACAGGCTGGACGCTGGGCGTCGGCATCACCTCGGTCATCCTGGCGTTTGCGCTGTTCAAAGTTTTCGCGACGCTGAAGATCGGCAGCGAATTCACGATCCTCGAGAACAACGCCATGCAGTCCATTGCCACCGCCGCCGGTTACATGACGTCGCCCATGATTTCCAGTCTGGCGGCCTACATGTTGGTAACCAACACGGTGATCCCGATGGGCACGACCTTCGTCTGGATCATCTTTGTGGCGTTGCTCGGGGTGTTGTTCGCCTTTCCCCTGAAACGGCGTTTCATCAACGACGAGCAGCATCCGTTTCCCGAAGGCCGGGCGGCGGGCATCGTCATGGATGCGCTCCACAGTGGCGATGCCAAGGAGGGGATGTTCAAGGCCAAGGTGCTGGCAACGGCGGGTGGTCTGGCAGCGCTGGCCAAGCTCATGCAAAGCCACGACATCATGACGAAGTTCAAGGCAGCCTTCCTCACCATCCCGGAGTTCCTCGATGGCTGGATTTACAGGCTCGGCGCGTTATGGCATCTCGGCACGCCGAAACTGGGCGGCGTGGACCTGCGCGAACTCACGGTTCGCCCGGACACGGATTTCGTGATGATGGCGGCCGGCGGTTTGATGGGTGTCCGCGTGGGCGTCTCCATCATGATCGGCGCGTTCATTAACTACCTGATCCTGGTGCCGTATGCGGTGTCGCTCGGCGACGTGCAGAGCGCCGTCGGGGCGGACGGCGTGGTTCATTATGGCTTTCGGCGGGTGACCGCGTGGGCGCTTTGGGGTGGCGTAGCGATGATGACCACGGCGTCGTTGCTGGCGTTCTTCGCCAAGCCGCGGGTTTTGCTCAGCGCGTTCCGCGGGATGTTTCGCAAGGGGAAGGTCACGAACAACGACGTGCTCCGTGACATCGAGCTGCCGATGAAGGTCTTTGTCATTGGCATTCCGATTGTGGGATTGATCGTCGTGCTGCTCGCTCATTACTTCTTCGGCGTAAAGCTGTGGCTGGGGTTAATCGCTGTGCCGCTCGTGTTCGTGTTCACGCTGATCGGGGTAAACTCCACGGCCTTGACCTCCATCACTCCGACCGGCGCAATGGGCAAGCTCACGCAACTGACCTACGGTGCCCTGGATCCGGGCAACATCAAGACCAACCTCATGACGGCCGGTATCACAGCAGAGGTCGCACTCAATGCCTCCAATCTCCTCATGGACATCAAGCCCGGGTACATGCTCGGCGCGAAGCCCCGGCAGCAGGCCATCGGGCACGTGCTGGGCATCATCGCCGGCGCGCTCGTGGCCGTGCCGGTGTTCTACCTCGTCTTCCTGTCAGGCGGACCGTCCGAGCTGGTGAAGGACCAATACCCAATGCCGGCGGCGACCATCTGGAAAGCGGTAGCCGAAGCCCTCACCAGCGGCCTGAGCAACCTGCCCATGTCGGCACGCTGGGCCGTGCTCGGCGGCGCGATTCTGGGTCTGGTGCTGGAAGGCATCCGGCTCGCGACCAAGGGCCGCTTCTGGGTTTCCGCCGTGGGCGTTGGCTTGGCGACGGTGATTCCGTTCAACACCTGCCTCGCCATGTTCCTGGGCGGTTTCTTCTTCTGGCTGGCCGAGCGCACCTTCAAGAAGCCGGAGTCGGCAGCGAACCGGATCATCGTGCAGAACCAGGAGCCGATTTGCGGTGGCGTGATCGCCGGCGGCGCGCTGATGGGCATCGCGGTGATCTTGATCGAGAATTTCGTGCTGGCGAAGTAGTCCCCGACAGACTGTTGAGCAAGCCTTGACCGCCGCCTGCTTCTGGATTACACCCGCGGCATGAACGCTCGCGCGCATCACCTGACCCGCCGTCGTTTCCTCAAAGTCACCGGGGCTGCGTTTGGCGCGAGCGGCTTCGCCTTTCCCACGATCGTTCCGCGCTGCGCGCTCGGCGCGCCTGGCCAGCCCGCTCCGAGTCGGCAATTCGTGATCGCGCAGATTGGTATCGGCGGCATGGGCGCAACGCACCTGAACAACCTGCTGCGCTTCGAGAAGGAGGGCAAGGTGCGCATCGCGGCGTTGTGCGACTGCGACGAGAACCGCTTGGAGGCGGCATGGGAAAACACGGGAAAGCGTGCCACGCCGTATCATGATTACCGCTCGATTCTCGAACGGAAGGACATTGACGCTGTGCTGATCGCCACGCCGGACCATTGGCACGCGGTGCAAACGGTACACGCCTGCGAGACCGGCAAGCACGTCTATGTGGAAAAACCGGCTTCGGTGACCGTGCGAGAGGGGCAGGCGATGGTGAAAGCAGCGCGTGCCAACAAGGTGGCCGTTCAGGTTGGCGCTCAGGCCCGCACTGCGCTGGGCGCCTGGCAAACCTGCCGGGCCATCCGCAATGGGATCGTCGGCAAGGTCAACAAGGTGACCTGCTGGCATTACGCGAGCCCGGCGGATGACCAACCCGTGCCCGACAGCGAACCGCCCGAAGGCCTGGATTGGGATATGTGGCTGGGCCCACTGCCGTGGCGGCCTTACAACCGCCGCTATTGCCCGGGCACGTTCCGGTGGCTCATGGAATCCGGTGGCGGCCAAATCCGTGATCGTGGTGCACACCAGTTCAGCACGATCCTGTGGTGCATGAACGCCGATCAGCAAACCTCGTTCACCGTGGAAGCAAAGGGCACCGTGACGATGAAAGGCCTGTG
>CAZWJC010000173.1:0-15208 GCA_964634255.1 uncultured Verrucomicrobiota bacterium
GGTGGACATGGAGTGATGCATGACCGACGGATCGGCGACGGTGGGCCGCCGCGATTTGATGCAGTTGAAGAAATCGCGCACATGACTCATCGGCCGGCCGGTGCGCGCGGAGTAGTCGGCAACCACCTTGTTAAGGTCCGTCAGCAGCGTGGGGGAGGAAGCCTCCGGCTTATTGTAGCCATCGGCGGCGGACACCCAGCCCTCCGGCCCGTCGAACCGCATGCCACAGGAGCCGTGCCAGTGTTTGTCGCCGCGCGACAGGATCATCTGCGTCCCGTTCGCAAAGCGAGTGACCATGCCGTCACCACTGTCGTTCTTCACATATTGGTATTCGATGGCAGAGAGATGGCCGGCGCCGATACCGGCCTGCGCCTGGGCGAACGTGTGTGCGCCCCATTCGCCGATGCAACTGGTGTGAAAATCGTAGAAGCCGCGCCAGCCGCCGCGGACATAAGCGGAGTTGTAGGGGCGCCAGGGGCAGGGGCCGAGCCAGGCATCCCAATCTACTTCATGCTTCGGCGGTTCGGGTTCGGCGGGGAGCCAATCGTGTCGCATCTCCGCGGCGTCCCACGGGGCAATATGGGCGTAGGCCGTATGGACCTTTCCGAGCCGACCTTGCAGGGCGCTCTCGATGCAGAACACGAAATTGCCCTCGCTCAAGCGCTGCGTACCCGTCTGGTAGATGCGGCCATAGCGCCGAGCCGTTTCCACCACCGCGCGTCCCTCGGCGACGGTCATGGAGGAAGGCTTTTCAGAATAGACGTCCTTGCCGGCGCGCATGGCCATGATGGACGCCAGGGCGTGCCAGCGGTCGCCGGTGGCGATGAGCAGGCCGTCAATGTCCGTCCGCTGTGTGAGGAACTCGCGCATGTCGGCATACATCTGGCAGTCCTTCGAGCCGTTGTGATCATCGATCACGCGTTTGATCGCCTCGCGTGAGGATTTCTTGGCATCGCAGATGGCGACGAATTGCACGTCCTTTTCGGGCAACATCCATTTCATCACGCCCGTGCCGCGGCTGCCGATGCCCATGCCGGCCATCACGATGCGTTCACTGGGCGGCACCGCACCGTTCAGGCCGAGCGCGGAGCTGGGAATGATGGTGGGAACTGCAACGGCGGCGCCCGCCAGGGCGGCACGCTTTAGAAACTGGCGACGAGAGGAGGGAGAGGACTGAGTGTCCCGGAGTGATGCGTTCTGATTCTGCATGCGCGCATCCTACGAGGCCCGATTGACATGTCCAGACAGATTGCGCGGATGGATTCTTTTCGTTGAATTCGCCTGAATCCAGTCACCTGAGGAATGAAACCTTTCGGTCGTGCAGGCAGTCTGTAACATGAACCGCGATGAACCCGAGTCCATGTGTTCTGCTGAATCCGTTACTGCCGACCAGGGTTTTTCCGTGAGCCCCAACAGGCGTGCGAAGATGGAATCCAACGATCATCGACGAAGGCCGATGACGCGGTGCGTCGTGTCCGCGGCACGTTGGGTGGCTTCAGTGCCCGGCCTGCTGGTGGTGCTGCTCTGTTCCACGTCTCTGGCGGGAAGAGCCGCTCCACCCAACATCCTATTCCTGTTCGCCGACGACATGCGGGCTGACACCATCGCCGCACACGGGAATCCGCACATCCAAACGCCGAATCTCGACCGGTTGGTGGCCGAAGGATTCAGCTTCCGCGGCAACTATATCTTCGGAGGGAACAGCGGGGCGGTTTGCGTGCCGAGCCGGGCGATGTTAATGAGCGGCAAGACGTGGTTTCGCGTGGACACGGCCTCGCTCAAAGACGCCAAGCTGCTGCCGGAATTGCTCGGCGAAAATGGCTACATCACCTTCGGCACGGGCAAGTGGCATAACGGCCAGCCGGCTTGGCTTCGAGCCTTCCAGCGTGGTAAGGCGATCCTCTTCGGCGGGATGTCGGATCACACGAAAGTCCCCGTTCGCGACCTTGGTCACGACGGCAAGCTGACGGCTGAGCGGGTGGGGGAGAAGTTCTCAAGTGAGCTTTTTGCCGACACGGCCATCGAGTTCCTCAAGACGCACGACGGGGCAAGGCCGTTCTTTGCCTACGTTGCTTTCACCGCGCCGCACGATCCGCGGATGCCGCCGCCGGCTTACCGCGAGCCCTACTACCGCAGGCTGCCCCCGCTGCCGCGGAACTTCCTGCCCCAACTCCCGTTCGACAATGGCATGATGCAAGGCGGTCGCGATGAGAATCTCGCTGCTTGGCCGCGCACCGAGGCGGTGATTCGCGACCAACTGGCGGAGTACTACGGGTTGATCACGCACATGGACGAGCAGATTGGACGGATTCTCGCGACGCGGAAGCAGTCGGGTTACGCGGACAACACGCTTATCCTCTTTGCCGCCGATAACGGGCTGGCGTTGGGCAGTCATGGCCTTCTGGGCAAGCAAAGCGTGTTCGAGCACAGCATGCGCGTCCCGTTGGTGTTTGTCGGCAAAGGCGTCCCGCGCGGCAAATCCACGAAAGCGTTCACCTACCTGCTGGACGTGTTCCCGACGCTCTGCGACGTGACCGGCATCAAGCCTCCGGCAGACCTTGCGGGGGAGAGCCTGCGCCCGCTATGGGAGGAGAAGCAGGCACGCATCCGCGATTCCGTGTTCCTGCCCTACATGCAAACCCAGCGGGCGGTGCGGGATGAGCGTTGGAAGCTCATCGCCTACCCGAAGATCGGGCATCTCCAGTTATTCGACCTCCAGAATGATCCGCACGAAGTGACCAACTTAATTGAACGGCCGGAATACGTGGCCCAGATCCCGCGCCTGTTAGGGCTGATGAAAGACTGGCAGGCGAAAGTGGGGGATACGCAGGAAGTTCCGCTGGAGAACAGGCCTCCGGCGAAGGTGGATTTGACCGGACGTGAGAGGAAACCTGATCAATGGCAACCCGATTGGATTGTGAAGAAGTATTTCGGGCCGAGCCAGCAAGTCGTCCCGATGTCACCAGCACCTACACTATGAATGCACTGTTGGGGGAACGTAAACCGTGTAGAACAGATCCGTTGAGTATCCTGCCGCGCGAGAGTGTAGCCATCCACGCAGAACAAACATGAACGTGAAGCGTCTGTACCTGCCGGTTTTGATTCCGGGGCTGTGCCTTGTCATGGTTGCCTTCGGTCAATCTGCTGAAACGCGACCAAACATCCTCTTCTGCTTCGCGGATGACTGGGGGCGCTACGCCAGCGTCTACGCGAGCATCGAGGAGCGACCTTCAATCAACCAGGTGCTCAAGACGCCGAACCTGGATCGCGTGGCCCGACAGGGAGTCCTGTTCAAGAACGCATTTGTAACGTCGCCCAGTTGCACGCCCTGCCGAAGCTCGCTGCTCTCGGGGCAGTACTTCTTTCGCACGGGTCGCGGGGCGATTCTCCAAGGGGCGCAATGGGACGCCAACATTCCGAGCTATCCGCTGCTGCTGCGGGACGCGGGCTATCATATCGGCAAAAGCTACAAGGTTTGGAGCCCCGGCGCGCCGGCCGACGCCCCGTATGGGGGGCAGCGGTATGCCTACGAGCAGGCCGGGCGCGATTTCAACAACTTCTCGGAGAATGCCACGAAGCTTGTAAGCCAAGGTCTTTCCTTCGAGGCCGCCAAGGAGAAGCTGCTGGCGCAGGTGCGTGCGAACTTCGAGGCCTTCCTTGCCGACCGGAAGCCGAATCAACCGTTTTGCTACTGGTTTGGCCCCACGCTCACGCACCGCGCCTACGAGAAGGGCTCCGGCAAGGCGCTGTGGGGTATTGCGCCGGAGGACCTAAAAGGGAAGCTGCCGAAGTTCATGCCCGACGTGCCGGAGGTGCGCGCCGATTACGCCGACTACATGGGCGAGATTCAGGCGTGGGACGCCGGCGTGGGAGTGCTGATCCAGAAGCTGGAGGCCATCGGTGAACTGGACAAGACGCTGGTCGTGATCAGCGGCGATCACGGCATGCCGGGCGTGCCGGGCGGCAAGTGCAACCTGTACGATCACGGGGTCGCCGTGGCGCTCATGGCACGCGGACCGGGTGTCAAGGGAGGGCGCGTGGTGGATGACTTCGTGAATCTCATGGATCTGGCGCCGACGTTTCTGGAGGTCGGCACCGTGAAACCGCCCGACGTGATGACGGGCCGCAGCCTCCTGAACGTCTTGCGATCGGACAGAGCGGGCCTGGTGGATGAGCGCCGCACGTTCGTCGTGACCGGGCGCGAGCGGCACGTCGCAGCCGCCCGCGAGGAGAACCGGCCGTATCCCCACCGGGCGCTGCGCACGGCGGAATTTCTCTACGTGCGGAACTTCGCGCCCGACCGCTGGCCGATGGGCAGCCCGAAGTTCGCGGGCAAGGCCGACCTGCCGTCGCCCGAGGCGCTGGAGAACAATACGTTCGCAGCCTTTGCCGACATGGACGCCAGCCCGACGAAAGCGTGGTTGGTCGGCCAATTTGGCGAGCCGGTCTGGAAGTGGCACTACGACTACGCCTTTGCGAAACGACCGGCTGAGGAGCTTTATGATCTCAAGAGCGACCCGGATCAAACCCGCAACCTCGCAGGGAAGTCGGCCCATGCTGCGCAGAAACGTGCGTTGGCCGAGCAACTGATGAAGGTGCTCACGCAGGCCGGGGATCCACGCGTCCTTGATGATGGCCAAATGTTCGAGCGAGCCCCGTTCACGGATTCGCAGCCGGCAGCTGCGGCGGCGACGGCCACCAAGAAGGGCCGGAAGAAAACTTTTCAACAATGAACCTCCCGCCACGATTTGCCACCGCTCTTTCGTGGCCGGCTTTGGCCATTCTGCAGCACCTGGTTCTGATCTGTAACTCCTGAATCCATGAACAAGTCGTCATTTCTCCTGGGCGTCGTCTTAGCGGTGCTATCGAGGGCAGGCACGGTGGCCAACCCACCACCCCGTCCCAGCATTGTCTTCGTGTTGACCGATGACTTCGGATGGGGCGATCTCGGGTGCTATGGCGGCAAATTTGTCCCGACGCCAAACCTGGACCGTATGGCTGCGGAGGGTATCCGCTTCACCCAATTCTACGTGGCGTCACCGATCTGCTCACCATCACGAGTTGGAGCCACCACGGGCATGTGCCCGGCGCGCTGGCGAATCACCAGCTATCTCCAAACGCGTAAGGGCAATGCCGCGTGTGACCAGGCGGACTTTCTTGATCCTGCCGCACCCAGCGTGGCGCGATTGCTGAAATCCGCCGGCTACGCCACGGCCCACTTCGGCAAATGGCACATGGGTGGCGGACGAGATGTGACGAACGCGCCGCCCATTCGTGACTTTGGGTTCGACGAATGGGCCAGTACGTGGGAAAGCCCGGATCCGCATCCGGACCTCACCGCGACGAACTGGATTTGGTCGCCACAAGACAAGGTGAAGCGCTGGGATCGCACGGCGTTCTTTGTGGACAAGACCTTGGATTTTCTGCGGCGGCATCCGAACCAGCCCTGCTACGTGAATCTCTGGCCGGACGACACGCATACGCCGTTCGTGCCCAGCCCAGCGCTGAAGCAGAAATACCAGGCGGGCAACAACACCAGCGGCGAACGGAACTTCCAGGGAGTGCTGGAGGAATACGACCGGCAGATGGGCCGCCTGCTTGACGGCTTGAAGCGGCTTGGCTGCGCCACGAACACGTTGGTCATGTTTACCGGCGACAACGGACCGTTGCCCACCTATGAACAACGACGCACGGGTGGGTTGCGTGGTTCCAAGCTGAGTCTCTACGAGGGAGGGATTCGCGAGCCGCTGTTGGTTTGGTGGCCAGGGCGGGCTGCGGCAGGGCAGGTCAACGAGCGCACGGTGCTCGGTGCCGTGGATTTGCTCCCTTCGTTCTGTAAGCTGGCGGGAGCTTCGATCCCACCCGCCACAGCCGAGCGACTCGACGGCGAGGACCTCAGTGGAGCGTTCATCAGTGGCACGCCAACGCGACGACGGCCGTTGTTCTGGGAATACGGGCGGAATGCGGAGTCCTTTGCGTATCCCAATGAGCCGACCAACCGGAGTCCAAGGCTGGCTGTGCGAGACGGTCGTTGGAAAGTGCTCGTGAACCCAGACGGTTCGCAAGCGGAGTTGTACGACCTGACCGCAGACTTGAGGGAGGAGAAAAACCTCGCGACGTCCCAAGCCGAACTTACGAAACGCCTTTCAGACCAGGTACTGCAGTGGTGGAAAGGGCTGCCTTGAACGCGGCTTGACGAGCCGGTTGGCGGCCCATGTTCCGTGGGTAGTAGGCCGCGATTCAGTGGGCAGGAACGTCCAAATGGCCAGGGCATTTGGCGCCAAACCGGTGGTTCTACGGCGAAACCACTCGATAAAAGAGTTGAGACGACTCCGGCGTGATCGGATCAACGAAGGTCACGCTACCGGTGGTGTTGGTGAAAAGCCATCGGTCGGCCCAGGTGCTGGACAAAGTGGAAGTCTGAAGACGATAACTACGCCCCACCTCGCCAGAAATCAGGAGTTGGATTGTGTCGGACACGGCGGCTTGGCTGACGGAAAGGACGGGGGTCGCCACCGGTTCGGACTGGTAGATGCCATCAGGACCGACGGCTACGAATGAACCGTTGCCGAACGCGACGCTGCTCATATTCATTCCTGAGAAGACAGAACGCCTGGTCCAGCTCTCGCAGTCGATGGTGGTGAGCAAGCCATGTCGAAGAAAACTGCGCGCGATGACGAATGTGCCATTTCCAAATGCGATATCACCGCCAGCCATGCAGAGGCCTTGAGTTGTGTTGCAGATATTCGTGTTCCCCAAGCCAACGGCGAACCACGATGTTCCTTGGTTGGTCGAGGCGTGCGGGTATCCTTCCCAGCCCACCAATAGAAACCGGCTGTTCCCGTAGGCGATGCCGCCCACAACTTGATCAGAGAAACCAACATTCTTCCACGAAGAGCCGGAACTGCTCCGCCAAATATCGTGAGCGAACTGTAACCCCGCAGACGCGATGAAGGTGCCGTTTGCGGCAACGATTGTGTCGCCGTAATACGGAGAGCCATATTCGGGTGTACCTGTGGAGAAGATTGCCTTGGACCAGGTTGTGCCGTCCGTCGAATAGAGGAGGTTGGGCTGGTTTGTTTGGGCGCGCGTTGCCACCGCGGCAAAAGTCGTTCCATTCCACGCTACGTCGCTCAAGTCGCACGTGTTGGTTGTAACAACGCTCGTCCAGTTCGTGCCATCGGGAGAACTCAGGATTGTTGCCCCGCTTCCGACAGCGACAAACAGTTTGTCGAGGAACAGCGGTGGCGTCGGCAGTATGTTCCCGTACGCGACGCCGCTCAGAGTGGCAGACACGCCGGTGTTGCGGGATGCCCACGTTTTGCCGTCCACCGATGTCGCCAGCGTGCCGTTCCCACCGACGCCGATGAACATCCCGCCCACAAACCGTACCCGGTTGAGTGGAAGCGAACTGCGCCAATACCAATGGTCCAGTGCGTCTTCCGCTCGCGCAGTCAGTGTCAGAAGAAATAAAGTTCCGAGGAAGATCGCCCGCCTTGAATTGTAGAGCTCCATAGTCACCTCAATTGCTGGCGCGACTATCGGTTCACAGCGGCATTGGCGTCAAGGCTTTTCGATTTTGGGAGAGACATCCTGCTTTTCTTCCATGGCAGCGTTGCTTACGCTCGCCGGTTGACTTAATTGAACAATTCGCGGGTTATGGCAGAGAAATTCATCCGAATCGGTGGCGCGCGTGAGCACAATCTCAAGAACCTCACGCTCGATATCCCGCGCGACAAGCTGGTGGTCATCACCGGCCTGAGCGGCAGCGGCAAGTCGTCGCTCGCGTTCGACACGATCTACGCCGAGGGCCAGCGCAAGTACGTGGAGAGCCTCTCTGCCTACGCGCGGCAGTTTCTCGATCAGATGCAGAAGCCGGATGTGGACTTCATCGAGGGGCTGTCGCCGGCGGTGGCCATCGAGCAGCGCAGCTCCGGCGCCAGCCCGCGCTCGATCATCGCCACCACCACGGAAATCTACGATTACCTCCGCCTGCTCTACGCCCACGTTGGCCAGCCACATTGCCCGGACACCGGCGGGCCGGTCGTGACGCAGACGACCAGCGACATCGTGGACAAGATTCTCGCGCTGCCGCCGCGCACACGCGTGATGCTGCTCGCGCCGGTGGTGAAGGAGCAGAAAGGCGAATTCCGCGACGTGCTGGAGCGGTTGGCTCGCGAGGGTTTCGTCCGGGCCCGCGTGGACGGCGAGATGGTCGAACTCGGCAATCCAGACGTGCGGGTGAAACTCGACGCAAAGCAGAAGCACACGATTGAAGCCGTGGTGGACCGGTTGGTGATTGAGGACAAGGTGCGCGTGCGGCTGGCGGATTCGGTGGAGACGGCCCTGCGTTGGGGCGAAGGCGTGATGCGGACGCTTCACCAGTCGGTAGCCAATGGGCAGTCGTCAGTAGCGAAGGCCACTGACCACGGACAACTGACTACTGACTCTGCCACCTGGATCGAGACGCTTCACAGCAACCGCATGTATTCGCCGGCTACGGGCAAGAGTTTTGAGCCACTCACGCCGAAGCACTTTTCTTTCAACGCGCCGGCGGGGGCATGCCCGGTTTGCCACGGGCTGGGGCAGAAACTGGTTTTCGACGAAGGTCTTGTCGTGCCTGATCCGGACAAGTCTCTGGACGGTGGCGCGGTGCAGCCGTGGCGGCGCGGCGGCAAGCGGATGATTGTCTATTACAAGGCCATGCTCCGCGCGGTGGCGGCGCACTACGGGCAAAGCCTCGAAGTGCCGTATAAGGATTTGCCGGACGATTTTAAGCGGGCTTTGCTCCACGGCTCGGGCGAGACGGAGCTCGAGTTTCATTTCTGGCGCGCGGGCAAGATGAGCAAGATCACGCGCCCGTTCGAGGGCGTGATCCCGAACCTGGAACGGCTCTACGCCGAGAGCGAAAGCGAGTTCACGCGCAACCGGCTCAAGGGTTTCATGTCACCCGAGTTTTGTGACGCCTGCGGCGGGCGACGACTCAAGCGCGAGGTGCTCGCGGTGACGCTGGGGGGCGACGAACAGCGGGCTGCGGGCATCCTGCCCGCAGAACACAATACCTCCGAACCGTCAGCCACACCGCAAAGGAAGAATGGATTTGCGGGCGGGACGCCCGCAACACGTTTGGTCCCCGGCCTGTCTATCATGGACGTCTGCGCGCTCTCGGTGGACAAGGCGGACGAGTTCTTCGCCAACCTCAAGCTGACGGAGTTCCAGCAGAAGATCGCCGCCGAGATCATCAAAGAAATCCGTGCCCGGCTCGGCTTCCTGAAGAACGTGGGACTGGGTTACCTGACGCTGAATCGCGAGAGCGGCTCGCTGAGCGGCGGCGAGGCGCAGCGCATCCGACTGGCGACGCAGATCGGCGCGGGTCTCGTGGGCGTGCTTTACATCCTCGACGAACCGAGCATCGGTCTGCACCAGCGCGACAACGACCGGCTGCTCAAGACACTCGAAGGCTTGCGCGATCTCGGCAATTCCGTGCTCGTGGTCGAGCACGACGAGGACACGATCCGGCGGGCGGATTACGTGATTGATCTCGGTCCCGGGGCGGGCGTGCGCGGCGGCGAGCTGGTCGCGGCGGGGACGCTCGAACAGGTGCTGGCCAAGGAACACTCGCTCACGGCGCAGTATCTGCGTGGCGAACTCTCCATCGCCGTGCCGAAGCAGCGCGTGAGACCGTCGCCCGACCGCGGCTGGCTGGAGGTGCTGGGCGCGACGGAGAACAACTTGAAGAACGTCAACGCCCGTTTCCCGCTCGGCACGCTCACGTGCGTGACCGGCGTGAGTGGCTCCGGCAAGAGCACGCTGGTGGACGACATTCTGCGCCGGGCGTTGATGCGGAAGTTCTATGGCTCGAAGGAACGGCCCGGCGCGCATCGCGGGCTGCGTGGATTCGAGGGGTTGGAGAAGGTCATCGTCATTGACCAGACTCCGATTGGCCGCACGCCACGAAGCAATCCTGCCACCTATACCGGCATGTTCAACGCCATCCGCGATCTGTTTGCGCGGCTGCCGGCGGCGAAGATACGCGGGTACGAATCCGGTCGATTCAGCTTCAACGTCAAGGGCGGTCGCTGCGAGAAGTGTCAGGGCGATGGCTTGATCCAGATTGAGATGCATTTCCTCCCGCCGGTGTATGTGACCTGCGAAGCGTGCGGCGGCAAACGTTACAACCGCGAGACGCTGGAGATTGCCTACAAAGGCATGAACATCTCCGACGTGCTGGCGATGACCGTGGACGAGGCGGTGACGTTCTTCCGCGCCGTGCCGCAAATCCACGACGCGTGCCTGACGCTGGCGGAAGTCGGGCTCGGCTACGTGGGCTTGGGCCAGGCGGCGACGACGTTGAGCGGTGGCGAAGCGCAGCGGGTGAAGCTGGCGGCCGAACTGAGCCGTAAGTCCACCGGACGCACGCTTTACATTCTGGACGAGCCGACCACCGGCCTGCATTTCCACGACGTGGCGAAGCTATTGGAAGTTCTCTTCAAGTTGCGCGCGGCGGGGAACACCTTGGTCGTGATTGAGCACAACCTCGACGTGATCAAGACGGCGGACTGGGTGATTGATCTCGGACCGGAAGGTGGTGAAGGTGGCGGCACGATTGTGGCGGAGGGCCAGCCCGAGTTCATTGCCAAGTGCGAGGCCAGCCACACAGGCAAATACCTGCGAGCTGTTCTCGGTAACGCCGGCAGTTGATCGGTATCAGATCGGTACGGGTGGCAGTTGGCTGTCGCCCGAGCGGGTGGCGCGGTACATCGTTGGGGTGAGACCGGTGTAGCGTTTGAAGGCGCGGTTGAAATGCGGGATGGAGCCGTAGCCGGCGGCGAAGGCGATGTCACTGACGGAGGTCGTTTGGCTTAGCAGCAAGTCCTTGGCCTTCTCCAGGCGCAGCCGTGCGAGGTAATCCGTGAAAGTAATGCCCATCGTCCTCCGGAACAACTTGCAGAAGTAATGCGGGCTCAGATTCGCCTGCTTGGCCACCTCGCGCAGCGGGAGCCGTTCGCTTTGGTGCCGGCGGACGAACGCCAAGGCATGGGCCATCGGGGTTGGGCGAGCTTGCCGTTCGGCGAGCATGCGGCGGCTCGCCAAGTCACCCAAATGCTCAGCGTAAATACCCAGGAGCTTCACGGCCGCGTCAAGCTGGGGCTTGGATACCACAGGCACGCCTTCGAAATCTTGTTGGAGCTGCTGGAGGTTGGGTTTCGCGCCCCACCCGGCCAACATGTCCGCAAACCGTCGCACATCGCCGCGTTGCGGTGCGCGGACGAAAATGCGGCAGGATTGCAGGAGCGCCACCGGTTCACCACAGACGACAACCGGCACGGCGATTACCGTCAGGCCGGCGAAGCAGGCAACGCGGTGCGGTGCAGTCGTCTCATCAAGCCGGCGACGCAAATCGCCTTGAATTCGGTGGCAGAACTCCCGGCCTCCCGGCGTGCCGCAGGCCAGCTTGCAGAGTGGGTTTTCGTCCGGCTCCAGCAAGTGCGGGTGGTTTGGCTTCGGGAGCGGACGCAGCCGGAACGTCAGCCCGGAAGTGGCTTGGAAGGCTGATTCGAAGCCGCGAACGGCGTGAATCTGCTTCAGAACAGCGAACGTGCTTTGTCCCGCGGATGCCGACATAACCCAGTAACCGCTCCGACGATGCGGACTTGCGCCAGCGCCGTCAAGACCGATGCGGCGGGTAGCAATTGGTGTGAACTTGCGCATGCGATTGTCTTACATCGCTGGGTTTCGCAAGCTGGGGGGCGTGAGACTGCATTTTCATCAGATGGGGCAGGGGACGCCGCTGATCCTCCTACACGGTCTGTTGGGTTCGTCGGTTAATTGGCTTGGTGTGGGCCGTGCGTTGGCCGCACATTTCACAGTGTTCGCTTTGGATCAGCGGAATCATGGACGCTCGCCGCATTGTCCGGACATGTCGTATCCCGCGATGGCGGCTGATGTCGCCGAGTTCTGCGACGCACAGGGACTGGCGTCAGCCCACGTGGTGGGGCATTCGATGGGCGGGAAGGTCGCGATGCAGTTCGCCCTGAATAATCCAGCACGGGTCAAGCGCCTGGTCGTCGTGGATATCTCGCCCCGGTCGTCGCCGCCGGAGCATCGGAATATCCTTGAAGCCATGCTGGCCTTGAATCCGGAGGGCTGCCGTTCGCGAGAAGCCCTCGATGCGGCTCTGGCGGTCCAGATTCCGGATGCGTCGCTGCGACGGTTTCTGCTGAAGAACTTGACACCCAGTGAGGCTGGGACTTTTCGGTGGCAAATCAACCTGCCGGCTTTGCATGGCAGCTACGGGCGGCTAACCGAAGCGGTGAGTGGCGGCAGACCCTTTCAACGGCCAACGCTGTTTCTCAAGGGAGAGCATTCGGATTATTTGACCGAGGTTGACCAACCGTTGATTTGGCGGCTGTTTCCCGAGGCAGCCATGCAAGTGGTGACTGGCGCGGGCCACTGGGTGCACACCGATGCGCCCACAGATTTCACGAAGCGGGTGGTGGCGTTCCTGTCGGATGAGTGATCTGTATCGCGAGGTGTACGCTGCATTCGGTCGCAGCGCAGTGGAGAACGGTCGGCTCACGGCAAACGCCACACCCAAGAGGCAAGCCCCGAGTGGGAAAAACTGTTCAAAAACTCCACTCTCCTCGCTTGACGCTCCGGAAGCGGCCCACCATATTCGCCGCATTGCCGGTTCGTGGTTGTGGTGAATCAAAGCATATGGCCAAGACGAAGCTCAGAACGTCCGCTGCCGAACAAAGGGTGGAGGTTGCGGGGCGAGCACACGGCAAAGCGAGCCCCGGCAAACCGTCCGAAGCACTCAAACGACGTAGCATTGTGACGACGACTGTCAACGCTCCTCCAACTTCGACGGACACGCCAACAGTTGCTCCCGCGACTCGTCCGCTTTCGGAAGCCGGTTTGCAGGAGAAACTGCGGGAGTTGGTCCGCCTGGCTCAGGAACAGGGCTATCTCACCTACGGCGACATTGGCGAGGCCCTCGCGGAACACATCGTCACGCCGGAGGAGATGGACGAGGTTTACCTCAAGCTGCGGGGCTTGGATGTCGAGATTGTTGACCAAGCTGAGGTCGATCGGGTGAAGCAGGCCGAACCGGAAGAGGAAGACGACAAGTCACGTCTGGACATCCTCGACGATCCCGTTCGGATGTATCTCAAGCAGATGGGGGCCGTGCCCTTGCTGACGCGGGAGCAGGAGGTTGAGATTTCCAAGCGCATCGAAGACGCCGAGAACGAAGTGCGGCGGATCATTTACGGCTTCGGTTTCACGGCAAAGGAACACATCGCGCTGGCGGAGAAGCTGATTTGCGATCCGCCCAAGGAGCGGTTCGACCGCGTGATCCTGGACAAGAAGCTTGAGGTCCGCGAGAAGCACTTGCACGATCTGCGGCGGGTCATCCGACGGGTTCGTGAGTTGGACGATCAATTAGATGGCAAATGGACTGCCGTCCGGAACACCCGCACGAAGGCTTCACGCGCGCGCGCGGACAGCGCGCTACGCAAGGGCGACAACCGCCTCCAGGCGCTCCTCCCCAAGTTCTTCTACAAGCAGAAGGTTATTGAGGAGATGATGCTCGTGGCGGAGAACATTTTCGACAAGTTTCAGAGCAGCCTCCACTTCCTGGAGGAAACCGCGAAGCAACGCCACTCCGCCGCGCATGACTCGGCGGTCCAGTCTGAGGAGCGGAAGCTCCAATCGCTCGAAGACTTGGTGCGGATGCCCTGTGCCACCTATCTGGCGAGCCATGAGGAGTTGCAGCGGTACGCGGCCAAGGCGGTGCAGGCCAAGACCGAAATGGTGGAGGCGAATTTGCGGCTCGTTATCTCCATCGCAAAGAAATACACGAATCGCGGTCTTTCCTTCCTGGACCTCATTCAGGAAGGCAACATGGGGTTGATGAAGGCCGTGGAGAAGTTTGAGTACCGCCGCGGCTACAAGTTTTCCACCTATGCCACCTGGTGGATTCGGCAGGCCATCACCCGTAGCATCGCGGACCAGGCGCGAACCATTCGTATTCCGGTCCACATGATTGAGACGATCAACCGGCTCATGCGGGCGCAGAAACGGTTGATTCAGGATTTTGGGCGCGAACCGTCGGCGGAAGAACTGGCCGACGACATGCAGATGCCGGTCGAGCGAGTTCGTGCGGTCATGAAGATGGCGCAGCAGCCGATCTCGCTTCAAGCCACCGTGGGTGACGGCGAGGAAGCGAGTTTTGGAGACTTCATCGAGGACAAGGCCGCCGAGAGTCCTTCGGACATGACCAGCTTCACGTTGCTCAAGGAGAAGCTGGGCGATGTGCTCGCCAGCCTGGCCGAACGCGAGCGCAAAGTGCTGGAGTTGCGTTTCGGTCTGGGGGATGGGTATGCGCGCACGTTGGAGGAGGTTGGCAAGCAGTTCCGCGTGACGCGCGAACGCATTCGGCAAATCGAAGCCAAGGCGCTGCGGAAGATGCGCCATCCCACGCGCATGCGGCAGCTTCATGGTTTCTTGGAGGTGGACATGGACGAAGAGGAGTTGAACCGGCTCAAGCCGCGTTCGAGTCAAGCGCCGCGCAAGACGGCGGGGCTGTCCAACCACTCCGCTGCCGTCCGGGCTAGCTAGTCAGGAATTGCCGCCGAACGGGCGGTCCGCGCAGTCCATGCTTGAGTCAAGCAACGGGCGGGCCGATTCTTCACACGTTGGAATAGTCACGTTGTATGAAGTGTGAACGGATCATGAATGCGGCCCGGCGGGCCTTTACGCTGATTGAACTGCTGGTCGTCATCGCGATCATTGCCATCCTTGCGGGCATGTTGCTCCCGGCGCTGGCCAAGGCGAAGGGGAAGGCGTTGCAGGCCAACTGCACGAGCAATCTCAAGCAGTTGGGCTATGCGATTCAGATGTACGTGGGCGACAACAGCGATCGTTTGCCCGGCCCTTGCTGGACAGGCATCTTCTTCACCTATGGTAACCCACCGCCGAAGTACAACGGCTCGCTGACGGCGTACTTGACGACTTACCTTGGTGTTCCGCCTCCGGACAATCTAACGCGCACGGCGAAAGTCGCGATCTGTCCCGCATCGTTCCGAGCGCTGCCGAGCCTGGCGCCAAGCCCACCATTGAGCGTTCCAATCAGCTACTTCTCGCTGACCTCGATTACGAACGATCCCCCGGTCGGCCACGACGTGGTTTCATTTCCCTTCGGTCG
>CAZWJC010000174.1:0-15147 GCA_964634255.1 uncultured Verrucomicrobiota bacterium
CATTGCAACCAACCATTTCGCCAGACGGTTCATGCGCGAGCGAGGTGTGACGACGACTGCGGCTGCTTCCGTGTGGATCCAGCAATAATGGGGACGTTGAACGCGCACTCTTCAAAGCCGGCAATCTCGAAGCGAAGTGCCGACGAGACTTGCGCCATGCGTCGCGCTTCTTGTCGGCTGCACCGGGGCGGGAGCAGGCGACGGAGGGTGCCAAAGGCTAAGGTTGGAAGTGGGCGCGCCATGTTGGGGCAGTCTGGGCTAGTCCTTGGTTCTTGGGCGGGGCGCGGGCTGATGCTTTTCCACAACCTTGCTGCTGATGTACGGACGGTTCTGCATGACGAGCCGAATGGCGCGGATGAGTTCGCGCGTGCCATCGTGTTTCACCACGTAGCCCTGCGCGCCGCATTTGAAGGCGCGTTCGGTGAATGCCAGATCATCGTGCGAGGTGAAGACGAGCATTCGAATGTGCGGATGGTGGTTTTGAAGCCAATCCATCAACTCGAAGCCATCACCGTCCTCAAGACCGAGGTCCACGACCACCAGGTCTGGATGGTTCTGAGTAATGCCCTCTTGCGCAGTGGCGAGGCCCACGGCTTCACCGCAAACCTGCATATCCGGCTGCAAATCCAGCAACATTTGCAGGCCCTTGCGCACCACCGGGTGGTCATCCACCACGAAGATCCGGACTTTGCAGGCCAGCGGCCCCTCGTTTTCCAGGGCGGCCGCGGACGGCGGGGATGGTGGAGGAGTCCCCTTTTCAGGCTGATCAGCACCGCTTCCGGCGTCGTTCATGGATCGTGCAGGCATTTGCCTGTGAACATGATGCAACGGGGGTACGCCGGATATCGGGGTTTCCCCGAATGACCCATGGGAGAAGTGCCTACCACACCCCTACGCGATCCAGCGCAAAGGCTGACTGCACCTCACGGTCTCGCTTCGCCCCACAGCCTGTGAGACCGGGATAAGGAAGAACAGCGGAAGAAGTTGACTGCTACGGCGTGCCGCCGAGTTCGCGTTTGGTGCGCATCCAGTTGATGGCGTACCGCACCAACTCGGAGGCACCCGCCAAGCCAAGTTTGGTCTTGATGTGCTCGCGGTGAGACTCAACGGTCTTCATGCTCACGCTCAACTGCTCGGCGATTTCACGCGAGCCCATGCCCTCGCCAATCATCTCCAACACTTCGAGCTCGCGATCGCTCAGCAGTTCCAGCGCGGTCTGCCCGGGCGCGCCGCCGCCAGCAATCCGCTCGACCATCTTTGCGGAAATGGCCGGGCTCACGTAATTCTTGCCTTGTAGAATGATGCGGATGGCCTCCAAGGCCTTCTCGGTTCCTTCTTCCTTGGTGATGTAACCGTTCGCGCCCGCACGCAAAGCCCGCTCCGCATAGATACCTTCATCACGCATCGAGAAAACGAGCATCTTCAACTTGGTGTGCTGGCCGCGCAGTTGTTTGATCAACTCCAAACCACTGCCAGCTTTCAACGCCAGGTCGACGACCACCAGATCGGGCTTCGTCGCCATCACCTTCTCCACCGCAAGCGGCGCGCTTTCCGCCTCACCGCAGACCATCAGGTCCGCTTCCAAGCTGATCAGCAGTTGCAGGCCACGCCGAACGATCGGGTGGTCGTCCACGATGAAAATGCGTGTCTTCGGTTTTGTCATAATGGGACTCCAGTATCTGAATCTATGGCGGGTTTTATGCCACCGCTGTTCCTCGGGAATCTAGCAGAAATCTCCGTGCCGCGCTCGGCCCCGCGACGGATGCCAAACTCCGCGCCAATGAGATCAGCGCGATAGCGCATGATCCGCAAACCCATTCCCGGCCCCGCTTCCGCACCGTCGGGGATTCCCACCCCATTGTCGCTGACAGTCAGTTGGAGCTGAGTTTCATCACCTGTCAGCGCGATGATGAGGGTGCTGGCCTGGGCATGTTGGAGGACGTTGTGGATGGCTTCCTGAACGATTCGGTAAAGGTGCGTGGCCACAAATGTATCGAGCTGCTCCGGGAAACCGTGATCCTCAACCTGGCACACGATGCCCCCGCGCTGTCGAGCTCGGGCGGCGAGTTCCTCCAGGGCGGCTACAAAGCCATGTTCCTGCAGGGCCACCGGCTGCAATTCATCGGCCATCTGGCGTGCCGAGGTCCACGAACCCTTGATCTCGCGAGAAATCTCGGCGGCGACTTGGGTCTCTGGCAACTGGGCGGCGCCCAATCGCTTCTCCAGCAACTTGCTGGCGGCCTCAATGCCAGTCAGGCGCTGGCAAAGGTCTTCGTGGAGGTGTTCGCCAATGCGCCGCTGCACGCGCTCGCTCGCCTCCTGCACTTCGCGCTCCAATTGCCGGCGCTCCTGCAAATGCCGCGCCTGTTCCTCCAGCCGCAAGCCCAGCGATCTGACCAAGAACGCGAGGGTGAGCCCCACCCCCAACAGGCTGCCGGCGATGATGAAATGCCCGACCCATCCTGCCAACAAGGTCCGCGCGCCATAGTCGCTTCCGGGGTGAAGATAAACCACCCACCACTTCTGCGCCGCAACGATCTTCGCCGGCGACCAGTGCGCCTGCCAGGTTTCGACGGGAAAACCCTGTCCGGCGTGGGCGAAAAAAACACCCGCACCGCTGGAGTCGAATCGCTGACGGAACCATTGCGCAATACCAGGATCGGCCCCCTCGGGAAGAATCAGATCGCCGCGCTCGCTGGCAAGCAGCACGAGTTGACGGCTCAATCCCTGGCGCATCAACTCGGTGACCGTCCGCGTCTGAATCATCCCGGCCACCAACCCCATCAACTTGTCCCCCGATCGGATCGGCACAGAATAGACGAATCCGCGCGACGGCTCTCCGCTCGGCTCGGGGGCGCACAGGGGAATCTCGCGGCTGAGCTGTGCTTCAAGCGTTTGGTTCGTGGCGAATCGCTGCAGGTGCTGCATTTGCGTCCGGTACTCATGCTCCTCGCGCTCCGGGGAGTGAACCTCGGCTTCAGTAAGGTGTTCCATCTCCCGCTCGAACGTCATAAACGGAGGCCGTTCGCCTGTAAAGTCTCGCTCCACCACATAGACTTCAGTCAGGCGATGGCTTTCCCACTGGCGATTGTACAGCCTCTGGATGTAATGCCGCGAGTCCTGCCGCATGGCCAACACGTCGTCGTCTAAACTGATGAATAGCAGCGTCGAGTAAACAGCATCGAAATACTCCTCAACATGCGCCAGGCTGCTCTGCATCCGGAGACGGTTCTCCTCGAAGATGCTGGTGCGCAATTCTGCAACGTCCTGTTCTTCCTGCAGCAGCAATATCGCAGGCACCACTGCGGCTGCGATGACGATGGCCACCGGCAAGACCGTGTTCCAACTCAGCAGTCCACGCCGCCTTGGCTTTGCGCCCGGCAACGGGGTCACAGCTGGCACAGGTTGCCTCACGGCTTCCTCCTGCTCCGACTTCGCGGGCGCTTGACGGCAGGCCTGTCGCCCGTCCGCCGCTGCGATTGGAGAATCTCCCCGGAAGATCGCGACGCTAACGCAACCTGCGGCACCAGGCAGGACACCACGGTGCCGCCGTCCGCCGCCGGTTTCAGTTCCAGATCGCCGCCAATGAGGTTGGCGCGGTAACGCATGGTACGCAGGCCCAGCCCCTTGTTCGCATCCAAATTCGCTGGCAGCGGGCGGCCATCGTTCCAAATGGTCAGCAACAGCCCGGCTCGGAGGTGACGCAATCGAACTTCAATCCGCTTCGGCTTCGCGTGGCGCACGGCATTTTGCGCGGCTTCCTCCACAATCCGAAAGAGATGAGACGACACCAAATCATCCGCGATGGACACGCTACCCTCGACCCGAAAGCGGCAGACAACACCGGTCCGCTGGGCAATGCCCTGCACGAACTCGTGCAAGCCGTTGATGAGCCCCTGCGCGCCCGGCTCGATCGGGCACAGGCCGTGGGATATGGCCCGGGTCATGGCAATGGCATCATTGAGCGTGGCCGCGATGTCAGCCGCCATGGGGGCCTGGGGCTGACGTTGCTCCTCCAACATCTGCGCCAGCGCCTTCGTCAGTAGCGCCAGGCCGGTCAGGTGCCCGCCCAGCGAATCGTGCAGGTCGCGACCGATGCGCTGTCGTTCGTTCTCGCTGACTTCCACAATCTGCCGCTCCAGGAGTTTGCGTTCCGTGATGTCGTGCATGATGGCGAACACCAACGAACGCTGCTGCAACGAAATCGGCGAGGAGTAGACTTCCACCGTCCGCGTCACGTCGGCGGCCAGCCGGGTGGGCGTTTCGATCCGCCTCCAAGAGCGCGTCCAGGCTTGCGGCAGCTTCGATGGCACGCCCGTGGGAGGCCTGAATCCCAATGCACGGATGTTCAAGGTCCGAAGGTGCTCACGCGTGCAGCCGTAGAACTCCGCCGCCGCCGGATTCGCATCCACGATTTCACCCGACACTGGGTCCATGAGCAACATGATGGCGTCGTGCTTCTCGAACATGGACCGAAAACGCTCCTCGCTCTCGGCGAGCGATTCCTCCACGCGAAAACGATGAAGTGCCTCACCCATGATCGAGGCCACAGAGTTGATGAAGCCGACGACCTCCGAGGTAAAACGGTCGGGACGGCGATCCGCCAAATGGATCGCCCCGAGCAGCCGACCGTGAAACCGGATCGGCACGAGCGCCAGGCTCTCATAAGCTGCCTCGACACAGGGCAACGACTTCACAGCCTCCTTCAAGTCCGAGTTCTGTTTGAGGAAATCGGCCAGATGGTCGCAGACGAATCCGGTGGATGGCTTGGCCGCCCCAGAGGTCAGGGCGGTTGCTTCAATCCGCAGCGATTGGATGCACACGCAGTTCCCCGTTTTCATGCAGATGGAACTCTCTGCCTTCAGAAAACGACGGCTGAAGCCGTTGGCGGCAGCGTACGGAACGCCCCCGTGCTCATCCAGCAAGCGCACGCCAACCCCGTTGCATTCGCACCAGTCGCGCAGCAATTCGACCGCGGCTTGGAGGTAGGCCTTGCGCGAGGGCTTCGTCGCGAAAAGCTCCAGCACCTTGGAGATGCCGTAAATGCGTTTCTCCGTCTGTTTGCGCCGCGTGAGATCCTGCACCAAGGTCAGCAGCAGTTCCCGGCCTTCGAGCGTCAGCCCGTTGACTTGCAGTTGCGCCGGGAACACGGTGCCGTCCCGGCGTTTCAGGACTGTTTCGTACTCCTGCATCCGGCCAGCACGTCGCACCGCGTCCAGCATCCGACGACGGTCCGCAGGACGCGCGTAGAAGCTCACTGCCGCGTGCCTCTTGAGTTCTTCGGCCGCAAGACCGAACAACTTGCAGAGTGCCGGATTGGCATCCAGGAACCGGCCCGATTTGGTCGTGACGGCGATGCCCAACGGCGCAGCCTCGAACAGGGTTCGGTATCGCATTTCGGAGGCTTGGAGCAAGGCCATCGCCCGCTGGAGATCGGCTGTACGCTGTTGGACACGCACCTCGAGTTCATCCCTCGCCTTGGCCACGCTGGAGAGCAATCCCTCGCGTTCTGTGACATCGTGCCAGACCACCACGGCACCGATGATTTGCCGCTGAGCGCGTAACGGCGCAGCCGCAACCTCGATAACCCGGTGCTTCCCGCCCGGCACGACAAACGCGAGCCGCTCGCCCCCCACAATCTCGCCTCCAAGTGCCCGACGCGAGGGCAACTGCGCTGCAGCCAGACGCGTTCCGTCCGCACGCCGTAACTTCAACCTGCCATTGATCAACAGGACGGATTGATTGATGGGGTTGAAGCCACACAGTTCCACCAAAGCACGATTTGCGTCCCCCACCACCCCGTTTGCATCGAGGATCATGACGCCATTGGTCATGGCGCTGAACATCGTGGCCAGTTGCTCCGCCCGCTGTTCCGCGCGTTCGGTGGCGTCCAGATGCTGCATGCCCACGGAACAGATGGCCGCCAGTTGCCCCAACAACGCCTCGTCTTCCGAAGTGAAATCTCCGTCCTGCTTGTCCGAGACGAGAATAACCCCGACGGCCTGCGTGTCGCGTCCGATCAGCCGCGCCCCCATCAAGCCCCGCAGCGGAACATGCCCCTCGGGCAACCCCCACCACTGCGGTCGGGCACGCAGTTGGGCATCCGTATAGCGGATCGTGTTGCGACCCTGGATAAGTTCCATGTGAACGCCACCGCGTTCGACGCGAAAAACCTCGCCTGGCGGGCAAGGCAGTTCCCCTTCCGCCCGCGACGAGGCGATGATTTGGAACCGGCCATCGTGGAAACCGTGCCCGCACACTGAGAGCCGCGCCCGCGTGAGTTGCTGGGCGGCATCCACGATTCGCTGCATGAGCTCCTGCTTTGTGGGGGCGCCCAGCACTTGACGGGAAGTTTCCACCAAGTGCTTCAGTCGCAGGAGATGGGCTTCGCGCGCCTGTTCAATCTCCCGGCGCTCCAGTTCCGCCGCCGCGCGCACGGACACCAGTTGCAGGATGGACTGCGCGAGCGCGGGATTCTCCAATGGCTGGCGACCAATCACTGCGATCAACCCAATGGGCTGCCCCTGCGAGTTGCACAGCGTGACGCCGACATAGCTCTCGGCCTTCAGTTCCTGCAGCACGGCATCCGCAGGGAACAACCGGCGCACATCCTTGGCAAAGCAACAAATCGTCTGCCCGATCACCTCGCCACACGGCGTGTCCTTCAAGGCATAGGAAACGTTGTCCTTGAGACTCCCATCGTGAAAAACTGCCAGCGTTTGAGCGACGAGCAGGCTCTTCTCCAGCCGGTCGATGCAGACATACTCCATCCCCAGACTTTCGGCCAGGTGACCGGCCAGCGTCTGGAAGAAATCCTCTTCCGGGTGCGCACCCGCATGAACCAGAAACCGCAACGTGTCCTCCATGCGCTTGCGCTCGGTGACATCTTGCTTGATGGCGACGAAATGCGTGATCCCGCCGCGATCGTCCGTAACGGGCGTGATGGTCATGTCCTCCGTGTACAGGCTGCCGTCCTTGCGTCGGTTGACCAATTCGCCGCGCCACGTTTGCCCCGTCAGCACAGACCGCCACATGTCTCGGTAGAATTCCGGTGCGTGCGCGCCAGACTTGAGGACGCGGGGATTCTGCCCAAGCGCTTCCGCGGCGGAGTAGCCCGTGAGCTGCGTAAAAGCCGGATTGACCCATTGCACCGCTCCCTTGGCATCGGTGATGACCACTGCGTTGGCCGCGGCCTGCAACGCCGCCGCCTGCAAGCGGGTTTGCTCCTCCATCCGCTTGCGCGCGCTGACGTCCTGGTAGAACACGCCCAATCCTTCCTTTGAAGGATAGGCGCGGGCTTCGAACCAGGCGTTCAGCGGGGGGTAAAAGGCTTCGACCGCGGTCGGAACGCGTTCCAGCAATGCGCGCTGGTAGGCCTTGTGAAACTGCGAGCCGACGGCTTCCGGGAAACTTTCCCATAGACTCCGGTTCAGCAGTTCCTCGCGCGACTTGCCGAGGAGCCGGGCGCCGAGTTCGTTGATGAAGATCACCCGGTAGTCGTGATCCAAACTGAAGAAGCCGTCCGTGACGCTCTCCAGGAGATCGAGCGTGCGTTGGTGGGCTGCCGCTAGTGCATCCTGTGCCCGCCGTTTCTCGGTGACATCATGGAACACCAACACGGCGCCCAGCACTTTGCCAGAGGCATCCAGGATCGGCGCGGCACTGTCTTCGATCGGAACCTCACGGCCATCCTTGGTGAGCAGGGCGGTGTGATTCGCCATGGCGACCGGGCGACCTTCCTGCAACACGCGCGGCACAGGCCCCTCATAAGACCGGCGCGTTTCTTCATTGATCAACCGCAGCACCTGTTGGATCGGCAGCCCCAAGACTTCTGAGGATTTCCAGCCCGTGACCGCCTCGGCAACGGGGTTGAGAAACGTGACACGAGCCTCCGTATCGCATGTGATCACCGCGTCGCCAATGCTGGTAAGCGTGACCCGCAGCCACTCGCGCTGTTGCCGCACCTGTTGATCGGCCCGGTGCTTATAGATCGCCATCTCGATCGTGGTGCGCAGCTCGCGGTCCTCGAAGGGTTTGATGATGTAACCGAAAGGGCCGGTGATCTTCGCGCGGTCCAGCGTAGCCGAGTCGGAATAAGCCGTCAGGAACACCACCGGGAGATCCAGCTCACGCCGGATCAGGTCCGCGGCCGTGACACCATCCATTTCCCCGGCCAGGCGGATGTCCATGAGGATGAGTGACGGTCGGTGTCGCCGCGATAGTTCAATGGCCTGCTCACCGGTGCTAGCCGAGCCGGCCACGAAATAGCCGAGCTGTTGAAGCTTGCCTGCAAGGTCAGCCGCCACGATGGCCTCGTCCTCAACGACGAGCACAGAGTATCCACTCATATACCAGAATCTAAGGCGCTGGTGTAAGGGTTGGACCTAAGCGCGGAATCACCAAGCCCGTTTTTGGCGAAGGCTGACCGTGGATTGCCGCACTGTAGCTTCATGAGTTCTGCGTGACCGGGAAGCTGATCCGGAATTCGGTGCCCGGTCCGGGACTGATCTCCACGGCGCCATGGAGCTGCTGCGCCAGCATGTGCACCAGCCGCAGCCCCAGCGACGGGGACTCCCGCCAGTTCAAGTTCGGCGGCAGGCCGCGGCCGTTGTCGGCTACGCGGAGATATACCTTGCGAGAGACGGCATCCTGGGAGAGGCCCACCGTGACCTCGCCGCCGGTTTGGTTCGGGAAGGCGTGCTTGAGGGCGTTGCTTGCCAGTTCGTTGAGGATGAGCCCGCACGGAACGGCCGTATCCACTGGCAGGGCCACCAGTTGCAGATCCAGCCTCAGCCGCGCCGTCGCCGTTGGGCCGCTGTGGGCACGCCAGAGATGCTGCAGCAGGCTCGTAGCATAGTCCGCAAAGTTCAATCGCGCGAGGTCGCCGGATTGGTAGAGCTTCTCATGCACCAGCGCCATCGCGCGAACCCGGTCGCGCACGTCGCCCAAGGAGGTTTGCAGCGCCGGATCGGTCTGGGTGGCCGTCTGCAAATTGATCAGGCTGGAAATGACCTGGAGATTGTTCTTCACGCGGTGGTGGATTTCCTGCAGCAACACTTCCTTCTCGTGCAAGGAGGACTTGAGTTGCTCCTCGGTGCCCTTGAGCCGGCTGATGTCGAGGTTGATCCCCGCCCAACAAAGCACGCGCCCAGCCTCGTCCCGCACCGGCACGCCCCGGGCCAGGATAGGATGCCACTGGCCGTCCACGCCGCGGAAGCGGTGCTCGATATCCCACGTCCCGCCCGTGCGCACGCATTCTTTCCACGCCGCGATTGTGCGTTCCGCATCGTCAGGATGCAGCACCTCGCCCCATCCAAAGCTGGAGCACTGCTCCTGGGTGAGACCGACAAGCTTCAGAAAAGACTCGCTGGCGTAGGTATTCCGCCCATCCGGCTCACAAATCCAGATGCCGTAATCAATGCTCTCACCGATGCCACGGTATAATCGCTCGCTGCGTTCCAAGGCCGCCTTGGCCCGGACCAGGTCATCAATGTTCAACACGGTGCCGAACCAGCGCACGATCTCCCCGGCGGCGTTGCGAATGGGCCGTCCCCGCACTTTGAACCACGCATACTCGCCGTCGCGCCGCCGCACGCGGTATTCCAAGTCGTAGGGCGCACGTCCTTCAACGGCGGCTTGCCAGGCGGCAAACGCGCGCGGGCGGTCGTCAGGATGCAACAGCTTGTTCCAGCCGTCGCCGAGGTGCTCGCTCATCGGGATCCCCGTGAACTCCACCCATTGTTGACTCTGGTAGTCGCAGTAACCATCCGGCCGCGTGGTGAACACCATGCCGGGAATGGATTCCAGCGTCTGGCGGTAGAACAACTCGCTTTCGCGCAGCCCCTGTTCAGCTTGTTTGCGATCCGTGATGTCCACTTCGGAGCCGGCCATCCGAATCACGCGTCCGCTCGCATCGCGTCGCGCGAGCCCGCGGTCGGCGATCCAGAACCAGGAACCGTCCTTGCGGCGGACCCGGTATTCCTCGGCAAAGACCTGGGTCTTTCCCTCGAAATGCGCCTGGACCGCGGCCACCACCCGCGGTGCGTCTTCGGGATGGATGCTCCGGCTCCATTCTTCCTCCGCGTCGCTGACCTCGTGCTCGGCGAAACCACGCATGGCCTTCCAGCGTGAGGAATACATCACGCGGTGATGGGCCACGTCCCAATCCCAAATCGCCCCGCCGGCGCCAGCCAGCACGAGTTCATATCGTTCGTTGGCTTCGCGCAGCGACGCCTCGGCCTGCTTCCGCTCTGTGATATCGCGCACGATGGCCTGAAGGCGGCCGTCGGCCAGTTGCCGGCCCAACACCTCGCCGGTGAATGCCGAACCGTCCTTGCGGCGGAACTGCCATTCGCTGCGCACCACCGCGCCGCCCACGAACTTGGCCACCTCACCCGCAAGCCGCGGCACTTCCTCCTCCGCGATCACGTCCGGGATGCTCAGGTGGAGAAGCTCGTCGTGCGAGTAACCAAGCATCTGCGCCCCGGCCGGATTGACATCCAAGTACCGCCCTTGAGCATCGGCGACAAAAATGCCGTCGGCCGCCTGCTCGATGAGACTGCGATAGCGTTCTTCACTCACACGCAGCGCTGCTTCAGCCCGCTTCCGCGCGGTAACGTCAATGCAAATCCCGGACATGCGCAAGGGTCGGCCGTCAAGATCGTAGGTGGCGTCGCCAAGGGCGCTAATCCAGCGCTCCTCGCCCGAGGGGAGGAGAATCCGATACTCGCTCTCCAACCGCACGTGGTTGAGAACCGCCGCTTGGAGGCGCTCCTCTGCGGCTTCGCGGTCGGCGGGGTGCAACACGCGCCGCCAAGTCACCAAGTCGGCGGCGGTTTCGACGGGGTCCAAACCAAACAAACGGAACATCTCGCACGACCACTCAAGCCGCCCTGTCGTCATGTCCCAATCCCACATGCCCGCCCCCGCTGAGGTCTGGGCCAATGCCAGCCGTTCGTGCGCCTGGTAGAGCGCGGCTTCCGCTTGTTTGCGCTGGGTGATGTCGTAATTAACGCCGTCAAAGCGCAGCGGCGTGCCGTCGGGCGCGTACGTTGCCTGACCCACCGAGCGGATCCAGCGGATCTCGCCCGTATTGGGATTTACCGCCCGATGGTCAATCGCATACAAGGTGCGATCGCGGAGCGCCGCCTCGACGGCAAGCCGGGTCGGCTCGCGATCGTCCGGATGAAGTCGGCTCCAGAACAAGGCGATGGTTGGCTGCTCCTCCGGCGCGAGGAAGAACAATTCGCGAGTCCGTTGGTCCCAGTTCAGCCCGCCCAGCGGCAGTTCGTTGAGCCACAATCCAACGCCAGTCGCCGCAAGCACCCAAGCCAGCCGTGCCCGGCTCTGCTCCAGTTCGGTCTCGGCATGTTTGCGCCCGGTGATATCGCGGGCATACAGGTTGACGTAATCCTCCCCATGTGGCCGCAAGGCCGAGAACCAGAAGGTCAGGGGACTGTCGCCCACCTCGATTTCCGCCTCGATGACGTGCTCCCGTTGCGCGGCGTCGGCGGCGAGCGCACGCAGCGCGAGCGTCACTTCCGATGGTGACCTGCCCGCCGTCTCCGCCAACAACGCTTTCGCCGGTGGGTTGGCGTAGAGCAACGTGCCGTCCAGAGCCAGCCGCATTACGGGGTTGGGGTTCTCCTCCGGGAACTGGGCCAGTCGCCGCAGCCTGCCCTCCACCTGCTTCCGCTCAGTGACGTCGATGCACGTACCCACCCATTCCCGGATGCTGCCATCCTCGGCAAAGGTCGGCACGCCACAGGCGAGGAAATCACGGTAAACCCCGTCGTGCCGGCGCACGCGGTATTCGGTTTCGTAACGTTGTTTCCCGGCGACGGCCTTTCGCCAAACTTCAGTGCTGCGCTCCACGTCGTCTGGATGCAGGGCCTTTGACCATCCCCAACCTTGAATCTCCTCGCAGCTTTGGCCGGTGTATTGCCGCCAGATCGGCAGGTCCTCCACCACCTTCCCGTCCGCATCGGTCGTCCATCCGAGCTGGCCGGTCAGTCCAAGATACGAACGATACCGCGCTTCGCTCTTTTCCAGCGCTTCCTGCGTGCGCTTGCGCGCCGTGACATCACTGATCGCGGCCCGGAACACCGGTGCGCCCCCCGCGTCCTGGGCCGCGGTGGCCTTCACCGACACCCAGAATTGCGAGCCATCCGGGCGGACCAACCTCAGTTCGAACGCCTGGGGCGTCCCCGCCTCGAAGATTTTTCTGCGGTGCCGGAAGAAGAGGTCGCGATCGTCAGGGAGGATGAACCGGGTGATGGGCTGCCCGAGCAGTTTGCTCTTCGCCACGCCCAGCAAATCTGCGGACGTGAGATTGGCTTCCAGGATCTGTGACTTTTCGCTGAGCGTGAGATAGCCCACCGGGGCCAGGTCGTATAAATTGAAGTAGCGCGCCTGCGAGACTTCGAGTTCCCCCTGCACCCGGCGGAACTCCTCGTTCTGCATCTCCAGCTCGATCTGATGCACCTGCAGTTCGTGCAACAGCTTCTGCGTCGCGTCAGGTGAGAGCGGCTCCTTGACTTTGACCTGGTCCGCCCTGGCCTTCTCCTCCGCCCGACGGCGAAAGTCACCAACTCCGCCTATTGGGACACGTTTCTTGGTCATCGTTTGGCTGCGTCGCCTGGGTAACAAGGCTTCAGGGCTTCGGTTGCCGCCGCGGAAAAGACCTGGCCCGCTTCATCCAACACCGCCGTGGATTCGTCACTTCTCCACAATCCAGCCGTTTCGTGCGCGTGGAGCGGGGGTGGGATCCGGTTTCCCGGATGCTCGCGACCAACACCGGGCTGGTGTATCCGCCGCAGCGATTTGCCATGAATCAAACGCTACCCGGACAGGCAGGCAAGTAAAGGAAATTGCAGCCGCAACAGCCACCATGGGGCCGGACGAGGGCGCGAAGCTAATCACCGCTCAGGAACTGCAGGGGAAGCTGACGTTGACTGGCTGAAGATCAGCCGCAACGCCCGAAGTGTCGTGGCTGATGTGGCCCGCGTTGGCGCGCATCCGTAGTCGCCCGGCACCATCCCAATCCAAGGTCTTCTGGATGACGTGCGGACCAGCCCGCTACAGGAGCTGCTGAAGGCGAGGAGCGCCGTCCCGCCGGAAACCGAGCACGCGAGCGACTGTCGTACCGGAGCCGAATTCATGCAATCGGACCGCGACCGGTTGCCGGTCGCAGCACGGCCAAATGGCCCTTTGGCCAAGACCCGCCGAGGTTCAGGTTCCGCACGTTTCGGGGGGCGTTGAACTGGATTGCACCCCCGACAAGACCCGGTGTCCCGCTAAGCCGGATCTATTCAATGGAAGCCACAGATGAACCTAAATGGCCATAGGCACGCTTGAGGTCGGCCCATTCGGAGTCATCAGTCATCTTCTCAGGCAGTGGGTTCCTGGAGTCCAGACCGAGCGCCGAGTTCTTAAGGTCGCCCGCCAGTTGGATTATGCGAGCCAAACGGCCCAGACTCGGAAGCGCGTGCGGATGACACTGACGCTGACGTTCCCAAGCGGTCTCCGCAATTGCGATCCAGCCTTCCCGCTCCGCCAAGACCTGCTCCACAACACGCTGGATGCGTCGTGGGGGCAGTGGGATTGCTTCGTCGTTGTTATCCGGAATTCCGGGCTCAGCCCCATAGACCTTACGTAATACCGGTTCCCAAATGGCCCGCCAGCGGCGTTCTTCGGCTCGGTTCTCGGCCTCACGTTGCACCACTGCCACGTCAAAGAACTGTGGCGCAAGGCGGGCCAATCGCCGACTGGCCCGAATGGCCCGCGCCAAGGCCGAGAGCGCCTCGCCCAGATCATCCGGCGCCGTCCAACGCGTCCGGACCGCGGAGCGATCCAGCTTGCGGACCGCAGACCGCCGCTGGAACCGCCGGGTGTTGCGTTGTCGGAACATGACATTGCCCCTGCGCAGAAGCCGTTTGGCTGGCACCAACGGTTTTACCGTTGCTTTACCTTTCCTTTACCGCAATTCGTTTTCGGCGAGGGTCAAGTTCAACCGGACCAATCCTGGACCTGATCGTGATATTCATCGGCGGGGATTTCGGACACAGGGGTTGTGAAACGGACCGTGCCGGTGGCCTGCTCGATTTGCCGCCGCAGACTGCGGGCCAGAGTGTGGAGCTGGGGCGTGGTCAACTCTCCCACCTCGCGTTTGGCCAGTTCGGTTTCGACTTTGCAGAGTTGCTCGCCCAAGGCCTGAACGCGGTGCTGAACGGAGGCCAACCATTGGTCGGCCAGGGCCTCCAGTTCGATGGCCTTGAGGTTCTGAATCTGGAACTGATATTTCCGGCTCCAGGCGATCAGGGTGGGTTTGGAAATGTTCAACTCAGTCTTCAGACGCGCATAGGCCCAGCCCTGGGCCCGCAGCTCGATGAAGCGCTGCACGGTCTTTTCGTCGTACATACGATGGTCCTTTCCGGCCGGGATGACCGGCCACAGTCCGCAAAGCAGAGCCAGCGGATTATTGATGGATTCAGGTCACAGCCAGCACCCACGATCAAGCGGGTCCGACTCACACCCTTTCCCCCCGGGAAAGGCCCAATGACAGTTTGGAAGCAGCCACTCCCTGCGCCGGTGAACCCCGTCCACCGACCCCGCAAGCCCCGCCTGCGGGCCAAGGAGTTTTTGCCGGCCAACACCCACCGCCCCGCGGTGGGATTGACGAGAGAATTCTTAGCGCGTCGCGCCGATGAGGTCAAGGGCAGTTGTGAAGAAACTGAAATGACGAAAGAAATCGAGAAAACACATCAACGGCACCGTGCAAGAAACAGAAACTCCAAGAGTCAGTAAAGGAGGCCGGCCCAGCCGGAATTCCGAAATCCGAGACAAATCCTAATCCCGAAGCTCCGAACACGAACCGGGCACGAATTTGCGCAAGAAGACAGACCCGTTCGAGATAGCAATACAGATGGACACCGATTAGACGGCACGAATCGCGTTGGGGACGGCGGACCGGATCGTCACCAATTAGTGACCCGAAAGACCACGAGCCAAAGCTCGCTCTGCCCCGTGGTCTGTGTTGGTTTGTGGTCTCCCTCCTCACTCGTTACGGCTGAGGTCTAGAGTTGCTGCGACCGGGGACCGGTCGCGATCCGATTGCAGGGATGCAGCCAAGCCGAGAACCCGATAGAG
>CAZWJC010000175.1:0-15084 GCA_964634255.1 uncultured Verrucomicrobiota bacterium
AGGGGTTCTAACCTTAGTACGAGAGGACCGGGTTAGACGCACTTCTGGTGTGGCAGTTGTTCCGTCAGGGGCATCGCTGCGTAGCCATGTGCGGAAGAGATAAGCGCTGAAAGCATCTAAGTGCCAAGCTCCTCCCAAGATAATGCCTCCCGGACCGCAAGGTCCCGAAAGACACCCGGAAGACTACCGGGTTGATAGGCCAGGGGTATAATCGAAGTAATTCGTTTAGCTGACTGGTACTAATCAGTCGCGCGGCTTGATCGCTTTTTCCGCTTCGCGGAACAGCGATTTTAACTAGCGAACTGGAACGCCACATTCTGTGTGTAGATTTCAACGAACGTGCTCTTTAACAATTCGTTGACGGACTAACTCGGCGGTGGCAGACCGTCGTTCCGGTCGGTTCGGCAACGATTGACGATTTTCTGGTGGCCAGAAAGCAGTGGTCCCACCCGTTCCCATTCCGAACACGGCCGTGAAACGCTGCGTTGCCAATGGTAGTGGTCTTATAGATTCCGCGAGAGTAGGTAGCCGCCAGATCTTTCCTAAAAAACCGAGACAAACGTCTCGGTTTTTTTTTGCCCGCAAGTCTTTGGGGAGGACTGTGCTGGGTAGGAGGTGGTATTCGACTGGGATCTAAAGATGGCCAGTGTGTTAGGTCGCTCGGACTTCCGTTCTGGTACGGCACGTAGTGAGCCACAACGTTGGGACTGGATTTTTGCCCACAAGGATTACAGATGGTCCTTAAGGCTGGTAGCTTTGTGCTCAAGGAGGATCAATAAGCTGTCTAGCGATGCCTTAACTGGCACGCGATCGCAGTTCATCAGTGCCTGGCGGCCCGAACCTTCGAAAGACTCTTGGATCTTCCGGCATCGGGCCGCGTATTGCTCGGGCGTGATGCGGCCACCGTGCAGGAACTGTGCAGCGCGGTGGATGTCCTGCTCTGCTTGGTTCAGGCAGGCCTGCAGTTCAGAGGGCAAGCGTACCGTCCCGGTTTGCTCGCGGGCCCGTTGTTGATCAGCTGGCTTGAGACTCGCGAGGGGCAATCGCCAGGATTGTGCCTTGGTGTTGGTGGATTGGAGGATGACGTGATCACCCTGAATGGCAATCAAGCGGGCGGTCAGCACGTGCCCGGCGCGATTGGTCCACGAATCCGCACAAGCGAGTTCTGGGATGAGCAGAGCGACCGCAATCGTGGCTAGGGCAATCGCGAAGCGCGCGCAGTTGGACGATCTTCGTGGAAAATGCGTGGTCATTGCGCTTTCAAGCGGAACATTCGGTGTGAGTTGGTTAGCGTATCGACAAACAGCCAGGAGTAAAAACCATCGCCGCGCCAGAACCTCTGGAAGGCAGTATTCGTGAGTTTCGTCGTGAACTCCGTTGCTTCCCAATCGGCGAAAGACTCTGTCGCTTCCAGTTCGTACGTTTTTGCCCGCACGCTGTAGAAGCCGAGGCCGAAGCTGTTGATCTCCGGCAGATGGACAATGGCGTCCAAGGCGAGCAAGTCCACCTCCCACGTTGGATCGGTGCCGGCGATGAACTCCGCCTGATTGTTGACTCCGTCTCCGTCGAAATCGTCCCCTGGGCGCACTTGGCTCACGTTTGTGAATGACCCGTTGGAGGCGAAGAGGATCATCTGCTCCCACGTGTCGGGCAGGCCATCTGCATCGGTGTCGGTGTCGCGGAAGAAATTGATCCGCTGCCGGTTGCCCGGCGCTCCCACCAGTGGTGAGTGAGCTGGATCTGACACCATGTAATCTTGGCTGCCGATCAGAATCGTGAACGACACGCGCTCTCCCTGCCGGGCGGCAAAGGTGGCGTAGCGTGTGCCCAGGCCGTCGTCCAAGGCTACCTCGACGCGGTAATTGATCCCCGGGCCCAGACGTTCATCCACCGAGGTCCGACCGCACTCGCGTCCGTCCACACGCACGATTACCTGTGCATTGTCTGCCTGGATGTAGGGGCCTCCGTAGGCATTCCGAACCTCACCATAAAATGTGAACGCCGGAAGAGGAAACTCGGCAAAAGCTGGAAACCACACCGCGAGGACGGAAAACAAGAAGCAGAAAGACACGGTGTGGTGCCTGCCGGGTGACAAGCGAACCGCAAGGTCTGAAGTCTCCGATGGGCTCTGGAGTCCCAACCCGTGGCTTCGACCTTCGATCTTCGGCTTTCTTTTGTGCTTCGAATTTCGAGTTTCGCATTTCCGCTCAAGTGGGGAATTCGTTTTCATTGAGGGCAGGGGAGTGAGATCGAGATGCCGTTCCAGTTCGGCGGCGCGTCAGTTGCCGGCATACGAGTAGGTTCGGAAGAACAGTTTGATGTCGCTAACTCCGTTGGTGCCATATTGGCCACCGATGAACCAATCCAGCGCCTGATCGCGGTCGTGATGCAGCGTGCCGGCGGGGATAATGAGCAGCCAGCGGGTGTTCCAGACCGACCGGCCTACCAAGCGCGAGTTGTAGGTCATCTCGCTCGCGTCAAAGCCGCGGTCGTGATAGGCGCGCATCGAGGGATACCGCCGCGCTTGCGCCCACGCGCTGGTCAGCGTGTCGTAGAGAGGAATCCAGTCTTCTTGATCCAAATCAGTCCTGCCGATCGGGAACGGCACGGGGATGGCCTGATCGAGCACCTGCCACGTACGCAGGGTGTCGCCCAGGCCGCTCGGCGACCGCATGATGTCCTGGCCCACCGGAATGAGATACACGCGCGGCTGGTTGGCCAGATAGACGTTTTGCGAACCATCCGTCACGCGGTCGTAATCGGTGAACCACACTCCGACGCTGCGGACCTTTGTGGCGAAGTGCGACGAGTCGTAGGTGTTGTCACCGCCGGCCAGGTCGCGTCCGAAGAAGTTCTTCGCAAAGTCAATCGTTGAGGAGAACGGGATCACGAGCCCGGGCTCGCGGGCCTGTAAGCCGTCTTGCGACGCGAACGGCAGACAAGATCGGCGGAAGTCTGCGAAGGCGAACAGGTCATCCACCTTGCACTGCACCAATTTCTGCCGCCACAAGGCGGCGCCCGCGGAGCCGGGCGCGACACGGAACAGTTCTGAGCGCAGCGAGAATCGCCCTGTCTCCGTCTCCGGATTGTTGAAGCCCAGCCGACCGCGAAGCACCGACCAGTTGGCCGACATGCGGGCGAGGATGTCGGCCAAGCCGGGTTCGCCGATGCCGGTCACGCCAAGCACGGGTTGGCCAGCAGCCACACGGCCAATCGTGCGGGCGCGGATGATTTCATCCATGAACTCCGTGCCGGGATCGTGCGCGGTTTCGGACGGGAGCAAGCCGGTTTCGTAGTCATAGGCTTTCGCTGCCAGGTAGGTGTAGCGGGCAGCCAGTTCGAAAGCGTCGCCGTAGCGGCGCAGGGCGTCGTTGCGGAAGATGCGGAAGGCCATGTCATTGTAGCGGCTTGACGCAGTCCGCGCGGCGGCGGAGGTGCGGAAGCTCTCCCGCTCCTCCAGCAGTCGTTCGCCTTCGGCGACGGCGGACAGGTAGCCCGTCTGCGCATCGGAGAGTTTCTGCGCGGCGACGAGCAAACCGCTCGCGCTTTCCCGCTGCTCGCGGGCCGCGTCCATGATGACCTGCCGCATTTCCTCATCCTCGACGGCGAAGGTGTTCTTGGCGACGAGGGTGTCAATGTCCAACTCCATTGTCCGGTTGGCCGCCTCAAGAAGACCGACGATTGAATCACTGACTCCCATGGCGATACCGGATCCAATTCCCCAAGTGCTGTCTTTGTCCAAGACGAGGGGTGGGGCGTCCACGATCTGCGCGTAGGCCAAACTCGCCTCGCAACCCCGCGCCACCGCATTGGCGACCGCGATCCCCCAAGTCAGACCGGCGGCGATCGAGTTCTCCATCCAAATGGTGTCCTTCTGGTCCTCCATGAGGTCGTGCCAGCCCGTGCCGCTGCGATGGTACCAATCATACTTCTCCGAAAGCCGCTGGATGTCGTTCCCATATTTGGTTTGCGCCGCGCGCAACTCCAGCAACGCGACCAGGAACTCATGATAAGCGTGCTGGATGCTGCCTTCCGCCCGGCGCTTGCCGGTCCAGGTGGACGGCTTGATCTGAAGTCCGTTCGCCGCGAGGTGGAAGGTGACGTTGGTCGTGTTCGCGGGCAGGGCGTTGCCGAGCATGTCGTTCGCGAGCGCGCTGGCGGAGAAGCTGTAGCTGGCCACGCTGATCGTCCCCACGTCCAGCCGTTTGTCAAAGCCCAGCGCCTCCAAGTCCACGTACTTGTAGTGGAACAAATCCGGTCCGCTGTAGCCCTGCGCGTAAGTGCCGGTGGGGCCAATATCGTCGGCGTAGGGATAGCCGAAGATTTCGATCAAGCGGTGCGTGTAATCAAGTTCCTGATCGCCGATGGACTCCTCGAACTGAAGCGCGCTTTCGGACTGTTGTCGAAGGAGGCGGACCGTGTCCTGGACGGTATCGAACGTGGTCTGTGCGTTGGCGAGCGCGTTCACGGCCCGCCCGTAAATCTGTTCGAAATGCGTTTTGCCCGCATCAATGTCCGCGGGGCTGATGTCGAACGGCACTGCGCCCCGCGCCAGTCCGAGCGGATTGAGTCCCTGATCCACTTGATCCAACTCGCGTTGCAGGGCGGAGTACTGAGTGGCGATTTCCCGAAGTGCCTTGACGCTGGAGCGGTCAATGCCGCGGATGTCGCCCTCGACGGCCACATCCACGCGCGAAGTCGGCGTGAGTGACTGGGCGACGGCCCAATTGTAGAACGCGCCCATGCCGGCGCGGCCAATCCACTCGGCGACGCCCCACGCGCGGCCGGCGTCAGTGTCCACACGACTGGTGTAGGCGGCGTCGGCGCTTTCGGTGTAGACCTTGCGACTGGCGCGACGCGCGATCTCAACCCCGGTTCGGGCAAGCGCGGCGGAAGTTTCGGCGAAGCGGTTCTCGTCGCCGAAGTCGGCGCTGATCGGCTGGTAGCCGAGCAGGAGCGACGTTATGGACGGATCGCCCCAATTGAAGTTCGGATTCCGCAGCAGGTGGTAGTAGCCCTTGAGCGCGCTGAGGTAATGGCCGTAGGCGTCACCGTGGCCTTGCGGGTAAAGGCCGGCGGCCGTTTCTGCGCTGATGAGGGATTCCGCGGGACTGCGGATGTTGTAGTTGACGGCGTAAGCCACTTCGCCGGCGTCGAGACCGCGCGTGAAGTTCCAGAGCAGGCGGTTGTAATAGGGATAGTTGGCGACGCCCGGAGCGAGCGCTGCCGTGCCGCGGCCACGCAAGAGCGCCAACTCCTCATCCAGCAACGTCGGCACTTGATTCGCGAAACAGAACAGCGAGGAGGCGAACGCGCCGTAGTCCAGCGGAAGCACCGCGCCGTTGGCGATGACGGTCGTGCTCCCGAAACCGATGGTCGGATCGAGCGCGTCGGCGAAGGCTTCGTTGCCGAGCAACATGTAGAGCGCCTGGAGTCGGCTCGTGGCCAGGAGCAATTGCTGGTTCACCGCCGGGCTGTTGATGCCCAAGTCTAGGCTCAACCGCTGCGCGCGATTGAACACCGTTTGGTAAAGCTCGATCAGCCCCACCTCGTTGATCGCATCCATGTTCAGCGCCACGTTGCCGACGTAAGGCCGGCCCGCCTGTTGGATCATGCTGACGCGGGTTTCCGTCGGGTTGTTGTAGAGGTCGCGCAGCCGTTGTTCGAACGGCGTGATCGAGAACAGGACGCGCTGCACCCAGCCTTCGGCTAGCGCGAAGTCGGCGTAGTCGCTCCAGTTGGTGCCGACGACCGCCACCGCCGGCGAATCTGCCGCGGCCCGGTAGCGCAAGGTGAAGAAGCGATTGACCAAATCCTGGAGCGTTGCGCCCTGACCGCCGATGCGCAGCCGGGTGAGCCCGTCATCCTGCGCGAAGGGCAGCGAGGGATTGCCCGCTGGCAGCGTGGGCACGGTGCCGTCGGTGGGAGGGTCCACCGCGACCCATTGAAACTCGAACAGATCCGCGTCGCCCGCGAAGCTCTCGCTGTAGAGGATGTTCATCTGCTCCGAGAGCAAGTTCCACGAATCCTTCAGCGGGATGAGGAAGCCGGCGTACAGCTCCGGGCGAACCTTGATGACTTCGACGGAGACGGGCAGGCCGTGCGAAACGTTGGTGGAGTTGTTGAAGGCCAACGTCACGTGGCCCGCGCCGCGACCAACCGCGGCGAGCGCCAGCTTGTCGAACGGCGCGTTGGGCGGAACCTCGACGATGCGGGTCGCCAGTTGAGCGATCTTGGTGCTCCAAGCATTCGTCTTCGCCGGGATCGGGCAAAGCGCCGCGAGTTCGTTGCATTGGCGCGCACTGAGACGATTTACCAGGAGCCAAGGTTCGCCAGTGGCGGGTTCGTGCAACCGACCGATGAACCGCAGCGCCTTGCGCGTGGGATCGTAGAAGAACCGGTCGCTCAGGTCGGGCGGCAGGTTGTGAAAGTAAGTCAGCCCCTGACGCACGTAACTGTTGCCGCCGGGGCCGGTCGTGAAGCCGTAATCGGTCAGCGACTCGGTGAAGGTCACCTCTTGCGCGACGGTGGGATCGAACAGTGTGACGGAAACGGCGCTGGGATCGGCGCTGTCCACGGCGGATTGCTGATACGCCAGGTCCACGCTGGCCTGATTCCAAATCTCGGGCAGGCCCGCCGCGGCGCGCGTGAGCGTCTGGCCCACTTTCATTGCCGGGACATTGGTTGGCCACGAGATCGTCCACGCTACGGGTCGAGGCGTGCCGTGCGTGGGCTCGGCGGGATTGCCGTCCGTTGGCAACCACGGGATCGGCGTTCCGGCGGCAGGTTGCGCGGTGGCTTGCGGGAACCAGAACCCGAGCTGCATCGGGTAGTAGTTCGTCATCATTACGGTCGCCGTCCCTGTTTCGCCCATACCAGCACCGACGGCCCACCACGTCAACTTCCGGTCCCGCCAGGCTTGCGGCGTCGTGGCCCGCGTGGGTTGGACGTTCGGCACCAAGTCCAGCGGGCGCGGTCCCCACAGCGGGTCACCGGCCACGGCGTCGTAAGCGAAGGTTGGATACGCCGCATTGGTCCGAACCACGCGGAAGACGTGCATCAGCGGATGCTCCGTCTCGGCGTCAGTGTAGTTGACCAGCACGAACGGCGGAGAGGAGGCCGGCGTGTTCAAGTCATCCCGCAACGCGTAGGCCACCCATCCCCCGCGATCCTGACCGATGAGCGCGTGTTCCTCGTTAGGATTGTAGCCGGGCAGACCCACATTGTTCTGTGCGTAGATGGACACCGTGTCGCCGGATTGAAACGCTGGCGAACCTTCGTTCGAGGCGAGGACGATCTCAGGCGCGTTGTTCGTGGCCCAAACATTGGTGTAGGCGCAAGCCCACGCGGGGAAATAAACGGGCTCGGGCATGTCAGCCTGTTGCACCGCTTGCGCCCACCAGACTTCGATGCGACCGCCGTTCACGCCAAAAATGTAGGTCTCGGCGTTGGGCGCTTCGGTGCTGGGATAGCGGTAGACAGCCGCATTGTGGGGCGCGCGCCCGGCAGGATCGTAGATGTAACCGTGTTCGGCAGAGAATCCGTTGCTGGCGGCGAAAACCGTCGCGCCGGGTTGCACGAAGCTGGCACTCGCAAAGTCCCCGTGGTGATTGCCCCCCGCCACGTCTAGCAACACCGGACTGCTGCCTTCGCTCTCGATGGGATACCAGGCCAGCAGGTTGGTGAGGCCGTCGCCCGTCAGCGAACGCGTCGTGGCCAGAACTACTTCCTCCGGCGTCAACGCACTGCGCCAGAGCCGGACTTCGTCGAGCTTGCCGCTGAAGTGGTTCGTCGAGTGCCAGCCCATCTTCAGGGCAGCCTGTGGCGCGATGCGTTCGCCTTCGCCCAACCCGACGCTGGACTCCTCGTGGCCGTTCAGGTAGAGCACCGCGGCGTTGCTGCTCACCGTGAGGGCAGTGTGATACCAAAGCCCGTTCGTGAGCGCCGTGAAACCAGTCGCTTCAGCCAGGGGCAGCGCGTTGGTTTGACCAAGTTTAGCCGTGAGTCGTCCGTAGCCGTCCACTGCCAGCACGAAGCCCCAGGCGTTGCTGTCCCAACCCCGGCTGAGGAGTGGCTTGAGTTTCCCGTCGCTGGCATTCGCGACCGAGAACCAGCATTCGGTGGTGAACGCGTTCGTCGTGAAGTCCGGCAGGTTGGTGGCCGTGGCCTGCGCCGCTGCGCCGTCGAACGCCAGCGCCTCGCAGCTCAGCGCGGGTTGGAGTTGCGTGCCGACCGGCCAGCGCAACGGGTCCGCGCCATACATTTGATTGGTGTCGAAGACCGACCGCACCGCCTGAAACCACACGTTGTCGTTGGCTGTGAACTTGAGCAGCGACCAGCCCTCGCCCGTCGTGCGGAAGACGCCCTGGGCGGACAGGCTCGCGTGGCCTGCGGGCTCTTGCGCGTCCTCCAACTTCGGGGAGAGGCTCATGTCCACCAACACGTCGGCGCCGAGGTCACCGCCTGAGCCGCGGACGTAGGGCTGCGCGTCGGCCGGCCAGTTCGCCGCGTACCAGTCCACTTCGTAGGGCCACAGCGTGCCCATTAAGTCGGCCTCCTCCCAATACACTTCGATCATCCACGGCGCTTCCACCGACGGCCGCGTGCCGAAAACCCAACCGTTCTTTGGACTGTGGGTGAACTGCCCCTGGTGCTGATAGACGTACGCCGGCGAGCCCGTGCCGCGGGTCACATTCGCGCTCAAGCCCCGATAGCCGTAAGGGCTGTCCTTGGGAAGGAGACGCTTCCCCACCTCGGCCTTGAGCGTGTTCACCTCGGGTCGGCGCACCTCGACGACGACCACGCCCCCGGGGATCTGGTCCTTCAAGTCGCCGGTCTTGAAGTACTGCATCACGACCATGCCTTGCAGCGGATTGACGTCGGGAGTCGGCCCCGGCGCGGCGTGGAGCTGGCCATCACTGTCCACCCACAAACCGCGGGTCGCGGCGCCGCTGGTGTTGGTGGCTGGAGCGGCAATGTCATTGTTCCAATGGAACTTCACGTGGCGGCCTTCGAGGTCAACCGTGGGCGCGTTGTAAGGCGGTTCAGTCCAGTAGATGCGGAACGGTCGGCGCGAGGGCGTGCCACTAATGAGGTAGCTGCGCGTGATGTTCGTGTTGCTCGTCCCGTCGGTAAAGACCCAGTTCACAGTGACCGGCCCGCCGGCGATGGCGTAGCACTGTTGCACCGACTTCTCGTACATTGCGCCGCCGTTGATGTTGGTCGGCCCCATGGCCGCCCAGTTTAGGTACCAACCGGCGGGTGCGTCGTTGGTCGGTGCGGCAACAGGGTCTCCAAGGTAATAGTCCGGACGGTTTCCGGTTACGACATGGCCAAACGAACTGAAGGCCAACGCGTACGCGGGCCGGTATTCCGCAGGGGGATTTGCAATGCGGTTGTAGGGGTAACGTTTAACACCGATTTGAGTGACATCCTCCACAGCGTTTCCTCCCACACCAATGGGCACGCTGGTGAGGTTGTTGCTGGCCCAGGTGTTGGGGGCATTGGTGTTAAACACCGGCATGGGGTGGTCGAGGAACAACACCCGGTTGCCACCCTCCTGGGCGACGATGGCCGTGGGCCACGCCGCGACTATGGCCAGCGCCCATACCCAGTCCAGCCGCTCGAGCTTTCGAGATTTTGGTTTCATAAGTTTGGTGAGGGCTGAAGGTCCGTCGGACGGTTGCTCTCGCCTGCGTTACGCCCGCCCGCCCGCGCCCAGGCTCACTCAATACTTGATGATGTAGTTGACGTAGGCGTTGTTCGGGCGGGTTTCGCTGCCACCGGTGACGCCCGTGTCAACAAGATGTGCTCCATACCGCTCATACCACGCACTGCTGCCATCATCGCCGGTGGTTTCATAGTCAGTGCTATACGTATGGGTGTGGGCCTGGACTTGATAACGCTGCAGGCTTCCCACCACGTTGTTGATACTTCCGCCGGGTGCCGACGCCATACGACTCGCATTGTCGGGGTCGGCGAAGGTGTCGCTTCGCGCACCGTTGACCCCCCGTAGGAACATCCCGCGCAGGTCTGGCAGGTTGAACTCGCTCGAACTGGCTGCACCCCAATTCGTGGCAATGGCGCCAAACAACCGAGGATAGGTGGTCCGCGAAAGACTGCGGCCATCACAGAGGAGCCAACCGGGAGGGAGATTGTTCGCATGACCACCATAGGCGACGATGGTTCCGGGTGGGCATAGCGCCTCGACCACCTGCTGCACCAGGCTGTTGGTGTTGATGCCCGTCAGTTCCGCACCGTTGCCGACAAATGACGCCGCCGTCACTGGTCCGGCCACATTCGCCGACGTTGTCACCGTCAGCGATCCAACGTTGGCCGCGCCACTGGCGGTCAGCGAGGACAGACTTGCGGGGCCGGCGACGGTAAGCACACCTGCCACCCTGAAATCACTGCGTGCGTCCGAAACGTCGTGGGCTAGGAGCGCATAGGGAGAGGCGACAAACCGCTGTCGAGGCCGGATGGGAGTGGAGCCGGCAACGGTCAACTCCAAATACCGCGCGTCACTGCCGGTGCCGGTGAAGGCGCTGGCCAGGCTGACATCCGGCGACCCAGTCAGCAACGATCCCTCCGAGGAGAGGATGACGTTGAAGGCGCCGTTCGTGTCCGGCGTGATGCGAAACATGCGCCCCCACTGGAGGCCCGTCGCCAGCGTGGGCGTGTCGTAAATCCGGAACTCAACGTCGGTGGGAACGGCCGGGACGGGTATGCCGTCACCTTTGAGCAGGATACCTTGGTAGTTGATCCGGTCGGGCACGGCTTGCGCCAGCAGATTGGGCAACCCCCCGGCCCATAGGACCAAGGCGAGGGCGAAGGAGAGCCGCGCGTTGGAAGCCGAGCTGCGGCGAGAGTGATGTAGGTTTCGTTTCATAGGATCGGATCGTTTCGAGTCTGAGCGATTGATGGTGGTTGTCCCCAAAAGAAGTCGAGCCGTCTCATTCAACGCGTCCCACGCGGCTCACCCGCTTCAAGGTGAAGTCCCCGTGCAGGACTATGGGGGTGTGGCGGAGATTGATGATTTCGTGCTGATAGGTGCCGGTGACGGTTTCGTCGGGTTTCCAAAGGCTGGCTCCCAAGACCGGATCGGGCACGGCGTTCCAGATAAACTGCACCCGATTGGAGATGGTGAAACTCTCCTGGCCCTCAGGCAGTCGGTTGCCGTCCGTGTCCAGGTTGTTGTGGTCAGGGTGATAGACGTGCTTGAACGGATTGAGCGGATCGTTGTAGTCAACGATGTAGTCACCCTGCAACGCCTTGAGAAAACCGGGGCCGGACAATCCAACGGGGGAGATGTGACCGAAGGCGGCGGAACTGACACGCCCCACAATCAGGGCGTTCGCGGGCACATGCGTCGGGTCGGTGTAAATGTGGTTGACCGTGTTACTGCTGGCATCTGAGAACGCCGCAATGGTGGCGCTGGAGAGTAAGCGATAGTTGCCGTCGCTGCCCGCGTGCAGGATGAGGCGCAGCGGAAAGCTCCCGTTCGCCGGCAGCGGTCCGGTCGAGGCCTCGGCTTGGGCGTTGGTGTCATACCGAACGCAACTGACTTCGGTGATACTCGCTTCGCCTAGCCACAGGCCTGCCGGGAACGGCGACAACTGATCAGTTCTGCTGGCATAAGTGGCTGAGACGGGCGTCTGGATGAACGTACCGGAGTCACCCGTGACTTGGAGGAGGCTTTGCCAGAGGGCGTTGGTCTGGGTTGGGGCGGACATGGCGGCCCGGTTGACAGCGAGCCGAAGCGTCATGCTTTCCCCTGCGGCCAGCGTCCGGCTTTGACTCTGGTCGGTGGGCCACGCGCGCCAGATCCAATTCGATGCCGTGCGATCTGCGTACAACAACGGCACCGCCCCAACCAGCGGCGCGGCATGCGGCGGCGGCGTCTCCGAGTTCACATGGCGCAAAGTGACGGTGATGGGGGGCGCGCTGGTGTCGCAGACGTTTTGCACCTGAAGCACCAACTCGTTCAGGGTGTCACCATAGACCAACCCAGTTGGGTCGGTGGTGGCCACGCGCAGCGGACCGACGTAGTCGCTTAGCTTCTGCGCACGCACCCAATAGGCTCGGTCTGGGTTGATTCTCCGTCGCGTGGTCTGGCCGGTAAGATTAATGGACTCGGCGTTCGTTCCGATCTGTGCGATGAGGTTCGTGCCTAATTGCTGGTTGCCATCAATCGCCGGTTCGTAGCGGAAGAACTCGGCAAAGGTTGGCTGCAACTCCGGATAGGGACTGACGTGAAAGCCGACCAGGTTTGGCTGGCCTGGTACCCATGCGAATTGCGGGATCACTGGCCGCCCTTTGACCGTAAGGGTGCAGGTCTGAGTCGCGTGGATGAGATACGCTCCACCGGCGACCAAGTTCTCCAGCGTTCGCGTGTACTCTGAGACCCCATCCTTGGGGGTCCAGGAAAGCCATTCGTCCGGGCGTTTCCAGAGTTGGGTGGGATCAGTGCCGTACTGGGTGGAGATGATCCGGGCGTTGTAGCGTGAGACCTTGTCCACCGGCAGCGTCGCGAAGACCTGATCACAAGCTGCCGGCCACGGTTGTACTCGGAGATGCACCGCGTTCCAGCCGCATTCGAGCTGAAGCGACTGCGAGACCCACTGTGCCGAGGCAACGGAGGCGAGGCACAGCGAACAGATGATGCTTGGCAGGCAGGGCGGAGACGGAAGGCGGCACATGTTCATAAATCCAGTCTGCAGTGCAGATAATCTCCGGAAGAGGGCGGGGGTGTGCAGGGCCGCCGCTGTGGCACTGAGCGCGATTCGAGTGAGGGGAAGGATCGTGGCGTGGGAGTTGATGCGGCTTGCGAAGTGACCGGGTGTGGGGCAGGCGCAATCTGCCCATCGTCAGTCCGGGCGTCTTCTGGACTAGTGCCAGTTGTTTGCCCGCCCCATGTTCTGAGCGGCCATTTCGGCGCCGAGCCTGCTTCCAAGGATACGAAGTCCATCGTGTGCCACGCGGTTAGTTGAGCCAGGTGTCTCAACTGCTCCGCCTCACGCTGCAACGGACCTGCCAGGCATGATCAGGAACCGGGAAGGGAAACGACTTAAGAGACTTCAGCGGTTCTTTTGCGTCCGGCAACCATGTCTGAGAATTCGCTGCAGAGCCGACCCTGCCATCGAACGCATCAAGTGGCTCAACCACCGGACGCAACTCCAAGGAGGCAGTGCCCTCGGAGCTATCCCGCAACCCTCAACCACGTCGCCCAAACCACAGGTGCGACTCCAGCACTGCGGACCGATTTAGTCAAGGGTTATTCTGATTGCTGGATGATGTCCTGTCGCGATGCCTAATGCATGATCTCTCAACGCCGCGCAGTCCCGCGCACAGGCACTTGGCCAAGATCAATGCAGGCTGACAATCGGACTGTGACGGTCCGTATGCTGGCCGTTGCTGCGCGTGTTGCGGGGCGAGTCGGTCGCGGACAGGGTGTGGTAGCGAAACGGCGTTACGCCGCTGCCGACTCGGCATGGTCCTTTCCGCGAAACCCCGGTTCAGTGTCCAACCTGGCGGGCGACCAAGGTGTTGCCCTCGCAGACGCGGCTCACATTCACCGCCAGAGCAGGGCTTAGTACAACCAGCGTTGAATCTTGGCGTCTGACCCGAGGACTGCGCCCTGGCGACGGAAGGCCCAACACATATAACTCACGCTGACGAAGAACGAGGCGGGTACCCGGTTAACCGAACAAATCTTCGCGCCCAACAGCGTTGTCTGGCCACCGAAACCCATGGGGCCGATGCCGAGCGCGTTGGAGGTCTTGACGATGTCCTGCTCCAGCGCGTCCAACTCCGCATCGGGATTCCGGTCGTCCAGCTTGCGCAGGAGTTGCTGTTTGCTGAACTCGTAGCCGGTGGCGCGGTCGCCTCCAATGCACACGCCGAGAATCCCTGGCCCGCACCCTTTGCCTTGCGCCTGCAACACGGCATCGAGGATCGCCTTGCGGCAACCGTCGAGATCGCGGTTGGCCTTGAGTTTCTCCTGCGGCAGGGAGTATTGCGCGCCCACGTTTTCGCAGCCGCCCCCTTTCAGCATGAGGCGAACGCTGGTTTCCGGGGAACGGTGCTGGTGGAAATGAACCACGGGCGAGCCCGGCCCCACGTTCGTGCCGTCGTTCTTGCCGGTAACGGAATCCACCGAGTTCTGGCGGAGGTAACCCTTCTTGGTGGCGAGCTTCACGGCTTCACGGGCCGCTTCTTCGAAGGCGATTTGGTCGAAGGTGATTGGGCATTCGACGTAGAAGATAATGCTCCCGGTGTCCTGGCAGATGGGTTGGGACTTGTTCTTCGCCAGGGCGATGTTTTGGTCTACGATCTTCAGCGCGTTCTTGGCGATAGAGCCGGGTTGCTCCCGGTCGAGCGCAGCGAGAATGGCCTTATGTACGTCGTCAGGAATTTCCGCCGAGGTCCGGCGAATCAACTCGAGCAAAGATGCCTGCAATTCACTCATAAAATCCGGGCAAAGTGTATCGCGTCCACATCCAGGTAGCAACAAACGACGCAAGCGAGCGGACGGCGGGGCGCGGACTGCGATTCCGCTCGCTCGTGACGGGGGGCCTGAGCTGCATCACCAGAAAGTGCTCTGGCATTGCTCGGAATCGTTTCTTGGCTAAACTGCTCAGCAATGGCAACAGCGTCCGAGAAACCCAAGACCTCGCCGAGCAGTGCGGTCAAGGAAATCAATTGGCAGGACTTCCGGGATCATCTGTCCACGGCGGATCAGGAAGGCCGACGCATGTGGATTTATCCGCGTCAGCCGCGCGGCGGATACACGAGCGCCCGCCAGTGGTTGAGCTACTTGTTGATCGCCGTGATGTTTGCGGGGCCGTTCATCCGCATCAACGGCAACCCGCTGCTCCTGATGGATGTCGTCGAGCGGCGGTTCTCCATCTTGGGGCAGATGTTCTGGCCGCAGGACGGCGCCATCCTCGCCTTCGGACTGCTGTTATTCCTGACGGGTATTGCGGTGTTCACTGCGGCGTTCGGGCGGCTGTGGTGCGGTTGGACCTGTCCTCAGACCGTGATGATGGAGATGGTCTTTCGGCGCATCGAGTACGCCATCGAAGG
>CAZWJC010000176.1:0-15062 GCA_964634255.1 uncultured Verrucomicrobiota bacterium
TCATGGGGCAGCAACCGGGCGGACTGCTAACGACCACGACCACGGTGGAGAACTTTCCCGGCTTTCCTGATGGAGTTGATGGATACGAACTGATGACCCGCTTGCAGAAGCAGGCGGAACGGTTCGGCACGCGCGCACAGTTTGGCACAGTCGAGGCCGTGGACTTCTCGAAACGACCGTTCGTGCTCACCGTGGACGGCGAGAAGGTTGAAACCCGCGCTGCCATCATCGCTACAGGCGCTGGCCACCGTCACTTGGGTTTGGAAAATGAGGCCAAACTTGAAACCAAGGGCGTTACTTACTGCGCCACTTGCGATGGCGCGCTGCCGGTTTTTCGGAATCAGCCCCTCGTCGTTGTAGGCGGAGGCGATTCGGCCTGTGAGGAGGCCACCTACCTGACTCGTTTCGGCTCAGTCGTCCATTTAATCCACCGCCGCGACCAGTTGCGCGCCTCCAAGATTATGGCCGAACGCACGCTGGCTAACCCCAAGATCAAACCCGTTTGGGATTCCGTTGTCACGGATGTGCTGGACGTGAAGCAGGACAAGGTGACCGGCGTGCGCGTGAAGAATCTGAAGACGAACGTAGAAAGCACGATTGACTGCGCCGGGGTTTTTGTGGCCATCGGTCATGCGCCGAACACGCAGGTGTTCAAGGGGCAAATCGAAGTGGACGAGGCTGGATATATCCTGCGGAAATCCGGCGCGGCGACCAACGTGCCGGGGGTGTTCGTGGCGGGTGATTGTGCGGATCACGTGTACCGCCAAGCGATTACCGCCGCGGGTATGGGATGCGCCGCGGCCATTGAGGCAGAACGCTACCTCGCGGCTCAGAACGGTTGACCCATGGTAAGGAAGCTGGGTTTGAGGTGAGCGCCCTCGCGGAATCGCGGGGGGGATGAATGCTGCTTCAATAACCGCCGTGCAACGTCACCATACCTTTGGCAACGGCAAACCTGGTCAAGCCGGCGACCGTGTGAATGCCCAGCTTGGCCATGATGTGCTCACGGTGGCTTTCAATCGTCCGCACACCGACGCCCAGCCGGTCGGCGATTTCCTTGTTGCTTAAGCCCTCCGCGATCGCCACCAAGACTTCGCGTTCGCGGGCACTCAGATCCAAATCGACGGCCGGCGTTGCCCCGCGCACGAATTGATTCAACGCCACGCGCGCGGCATCGGGACTGAAGAACGCGTCTCCGCGATGGACGGCCTCCACGGCGTGAACCAACTCCGCCGGATCGGCTTCTTTGAGGACGTAACCCTTCGCGCCACTTTGAATGATGCGTAGAATGTAGTCGGTGTTGGCGAACATTGAGAGAATGAGCACCCGGGCTTTCGGCACTTCCCGACGCAACGCCTCCGCCAGCGCCAAGCCGTTCATGTGTGGCATGTCAATGTCGGTCAGGACCACGTCCGGTTGGAGTTCCTTGGCGCGAGCCAACCCTTCGACGCCGTCGGACGCCTCGCCCACGATCTGAATGTGCGCATGATGCGCCAAGCTAAAGCGGATGCCCCGTCTCACGACTGGGTGGTCATCCACCAGCAGGACTCGCACACACGCATTCATGCTTCCGTTTCTCTCGCTTCCTCACGTCACCGTCGTGCTCCCACGTGCCATCGGCAGGGGGCTCAGCGGTGCTTTCCCAAATATGCCCAAGCCTCCAAGAGCAACCTATGGTTCCCTGCCGTGTGCTTTCTTCCTCGCATCGGACAGGTCGTCATCCATTTCATGCGCCTCGGAACACTCGAACTCCCACAAAGCAGCAAATACGAGTCCTTCAGGGGCAAACGACGTGACTTGAGCCAGTTCCAAGCATACCGCCATCTGCGGGGTGGCGACAATCGGGGGATTACAGCGTCTCCGTCCCGGCGCCGCTCCCAATCGGGGTTTGGCTATCGCCCCGGTTGGCGTCGGGTATTTGCCCGACACCACAACCTGGCGCTCAGCCGGCGCGTCCTACGTCGGAGTCTCCCGTTGCACCCACGAGGTGGCGTGCTGGGTTAGTTCGGCAGCCCCTTTGAGGTTGAGCTTCCGTTTAATCTGTTCCCGGTAGTACTCCACCGTCTTGACGCTGAGGTGCAGTTCCTCCGCAATCTGCCGGGTGGTTTTCCACTGGCCGATGAGTTGGAACACCTCAAGTTCCCGGTCGCTCAAGAGTTCGCTGGGCGAGGTTTGCGCATTGGTCTGCCCGCGGATTTGCTTCTGCAAGAGCTTCACGGCCATCGCGTCGCTCACGTAGATCGCGCCGCTCAACACGCGGCGCACAGCAACAAGCACCTTCTCGAGTGCCTCGTCCTTCATCAGGTAACCAAGCGCACCGGCACGGAAGGCGACTTCCGCGTAAACGGACTCGTCATGCACGCTGAGTACCAAGACGGGCAACCCGGGGTGTCGCGCCTTCAGGTTGCGGATCAGCTCCAAGCCGCTGCTGTCCTTCAGCGATATGTCGGCAATGACCAAGTCCGGCTTGGTTTTCTCGATGGCGGTGAGCGCGCAGGCGGCATCCTCTTCTTCGCCGCAAACCATGAGGTCGGCTTGGCGGTTGATGAGCTGCGAAATGCCAAAGCGCACTACCGCGTGGTCATCCACCAGCAGAATTCGCGCTTTCGTGGCCGGTTCGGCTCGCCCAGTTGTTTGCGCCATAGATTTCTTTCCAAACACGTGTCGGCAGCCGGCGGTCGATTGTTGGTGCTGCGGACCGCGCCAGTGTGCAAAAGGGCAGGGGACGATGCAATACCGGACACGGTATGGCGTTTTGTGCGGTTGACCGTGGAAGACGATCTCCTCAGGCGCAATGCGAGTGTCTTCTTCCGAGAAAGTCTGAGCGCAGCGCCAAACTCAATCGCCGGCCAGACGTTGAAACCGGATTCGCCGGATGTACCCGTAATCGCTTTCGCAAACCAGGATATTGCCGGCGTAGTCCATCGTCACGCTGCGACCTTCACTGATCCGCCATTCGTCCGGGTTGTAGAAGAATACTCCATCGCCGTAGTGGGTCCGTCCACCGGCACCGTTGAGCAGGAGATGCACAATACCGGCAGTGTCCAGGTACCAGAGCTGACAGCCGTCGTGCAGTAGCAGCAGCATGCCGCCCGTGGGCAGGGGCCAGGCGCTCCGCACCCCGTATAGCCCCGTCGAAAGCGCCGCGTAACCATCCCCGCCTCCGTATGCCGTTCCGTTGCCGGCGATTACCGTCTTCGAACCACTGGCGGTCACGCGATACACATAGTGCGCACCGCGGTCGCACACGATCAGGCTGCCCGAAGGTTCAACGTAGAGCGTACCCAGTTCTGTGAAGCCTGAGGCCAGCGTGCTCAAGCCGCCGGAAGGCGTCCATTTGCGGATTCGATCTGTGTTGCCGAAGTAAGCGAGGGTCTCATCGTCCTTCACCCAAATGCCTCGTCCCCCGCCGAGAGCTGAGCCATCGGACTTGGCGAGGAAGAGCGTGGTCATCACACCGTTCGTGGCGACCCGCCGCACGCGTCCGTTGCCGGTATCCAGAACATAGACCGTGCCGTCGCTGCGGACCCACAGCCCGTTGGGCACATTCAGTAGGAGATTGGTCGCGGCCGCCGGGCCATCGCTGTCGAACCCGCCGACGTGCGTTCCGGCATGCGTATGGACCGTGCCGTCCGTTGCCACTCGCAAGACGGAATGACTGTTCTTGTCGGCGATGTAGATGTTGCCCGCACGATCCGCCATGGCGAAGTGCGGACGCGAAAGCGATACCCATTCCGCGGGTTGGCCTTCAAACCACGATTGCCAGTAGCTGATGTCTTCCTGCCCCTCCCCAGTCCCGGCGATGGTTTCGAGCAGACCGTATGCTTGAACCAAGTTTGTGAACCCTTGCGAAGTCCCAGAGACATCCACAGCCCGCACCCTGCAGAAGCCGTTGGTTGTGCTCGCGGCCATTCTCACCCAACCACTGCTGTTGGTTGAAAAGACGTTCGTGGCTGGCAACCAAGCTTCGTCCAGAGCCCCGGCGACCTCTATCGTGCAAACACCTGGAACCGGCGCGTTGGTCCACGCCAAGCCACCGGTGTGATCAAAGGCAACCACGCGGAGGTCAACGGCAACGCCACTCGCGGCCACCGAAAGCCCCGCAATCAATCCACCCAACCTCCACCATTGTCTTTGCGCGGCTCTCGCGGAGAATCGTCTCTCTATGCACTCCCTAGCTTGCATCTCAGATCAGTGGTTGGCTGCGTTGGGAGTGGGTGTCATGGTCGTCCAAACGTCGGCATCCTCTGCCGAGCGTCCGTATGAAACACCGGTCGTCTGCGCGCCGTACGCGACCGAATCCAAGACCTGGTTGAGATTCGCATCCGTGTCGGTCAGATAGATTGTCTCGCCCGATTTGCCCAGCTTGAAGCTGGCGTGCAGTCCTGACGCAGCGGTTGTATCCTCATCGGCCCAGACAATCAAATAGCCATTCGCTGGAATCGTCGTGCCGGCGGGGAACTGCCATTTGCGGGAGTTGCCCGATTCGTCGGTGAGATAGCGGCCAGCCAGACTGACCGCCTGATCGGTCACGTTGTGCAGCTCGATGTAATCCTCGTACTCTCCCTGCGGGTCTGTCACGATGGTTTCATTATCTGCGAGAATCTCGTTGATCACGATTGGCGTGCTGGCGGCGGTCATCAGTGCGACGTGGTAGTTGTAGGTATCTTCCTCCGCCCGCGCCGGTGAGAACCGGGCCGCCTTGGCCGTGTTCGTAGCCCGCGCCTCGATGTAGTAGCGTACTTTCGTTCCAGCCGGGTAATTGGTTGTCGCCGCGCCAAACAGACCGTCGCTGGCGGCGCCGTCCTGATGCGCGCCGTCATCGAACATCTGCGTCCATGTGAACCGACCGTAGCCCTTGCCCCGATGGTAGAGCCACACCGAGCCCACACCGCTGGTGCCGTTGGGCGAGACTGCGGCGGTAATCCAACCCGCATTCGTCGCGTAAACGGTATTCGTCGGACCGTAGACCGCCGTGATGTTCGGCTGGAGCGGCGTGAGTTCGGCATTAGCTTTGAGGGTGTTGTAGCGGTTTGTGATGAACAATTTCAGGGAGTTCAAGTCGTTCGTGTACGTGCTCATCGTCGTATACCCCTTCTTGGGATCTGCGATGATGGCCGCGATGCTGCGCGCATGGTAGCCGTTGATCAGCGTCGTCATGGCGCCCGGATTGAAATTCTCCTCCATCACCGTGCGCATGTGGGCCAGGTAGCGTTGGCGCAGTTCGGCGTTACTGAGCAGGCGGTAGAGCAGCGGACGGGTGGTCATCGTCGCGCCATACACGGGCGACAGCGTGTAATCGATTCCTTGGGCAGGGGTCAGGGACTCGTTGCCATCGTGCTCGACCGGATGCACGCGCCCAGTCTCGGGCTCGTAGTAGAGGATGTAGTCCGACCCCTTGCTCCAGTAACTGTCCTCGTCCACAAACAGGTTCTCCAAGGCCAGAAACCAAAGCCAGCGGTCCACGGCCACCACGTCCTCCGCTTTATCCCGCAGTGTCAGCGCGTTCGTCGCAAGGAGGCTGAATCTGTAGATGGCATTGATAAACCGCGGCCACGCGTTGGTGTCGTAGTCAGATTTCAATTCGTAGTGCGACGTGTAACTCGACACGTTTGTGCTGTTCAGGTAGGTGAATGCAGCGCTGCCATCCATGTTGCCCGCCCGGAAGCGATAGCCGTTGTTGCTGGGGAACCATTCGTTGATCAACGTGCCGTCCTGCTGCTGCGCGCAGGAATAAACACCCCAGTTGGCTCCGTTGATATAGACCTGTGCCAGGCAGGCGGCCGGGCAAACGGCATACTGGCGCATGACATTGAAATAGACTGTCTCGCGCATGATCGTTTCATCCCCGTAGGCGTTGTTGAGGTTGATGTTGTCGTAGCCCATCAGGTCGGCGTTGGTATCGGTTTGGCTGATCTCCAAGGCGATGGACTTCTTCGCCGGTGCGCTGCCGCCCATGCCGCTGAAGGACGTGTTCCCGCGAAACCGTGCCCCGATGTTCTTGTTGGTCGCGCCGTTGTTCAGCGTCATTTCCTTGCAGAGTACATTGGTGCTGTACGTGCGCCCTAAGGCCATCTGATTGGAGAAGTTGGCTTGCGTGAAGGTCAAACTCCAAGTCCGCAGCAGGGTGGCGTCATAGAGGCCGGCCGTTTGGCGCGCCCGATAGAACTGGAGAGCATTTGTCAACGTCCCCACCGAACGCCACGGAGCATTGGTCTCGTTGCCGGACAGGAGCGTGCCGAAGTTGGTCAGCGTGGTCCAAGCGGTGCAGTCCTTGGAAGTCTCCATCCACCAGTCATCGTCCTTGTCGCCGTCAACCCGGAGCATCACATTCGTCCCCGAAAAAGCGAGGTTGACCGCTCCATCCGCTGCCCAGGCCGCATTTAACCCAAGACCTCCAGCCACAGCGGTGGCTGCCAAAACAAACGCCAGTCGATTCATAATAGGTCGGGTGCGCGTGCGTGAGGCGGATTCCGACAGGAATCCTACTCCCTGCTCAGCACGTCAATCCACAAGCGCACCCGTTTCATGCGCGCAAGATAGCACCAGCGCAATTAAGGCAAGATTAAGGCGTCCACCCCGCCTGGGCGAGCGTCTTCCGTCACCGCAGATTGCCATCCGCACAACGTCAACGCCTCGTACGTGGCTATCAATGAGACCGGGGCAGCAACATCCGCTGCCGCTTTGACGGTTCAGAGCAACCGTCAAGGCGCATTGCCGGGGAAGCCTGCTCAGGCCGTCATGAGATGGAATGCCTCTAGTCCTTCTCTACCTCCGCGTGCACAAAGAACTGGATTGCCGACGCACTGTCGAGAGTGGTGGTTTGCACGCCGGTTGTGGTGGCGGGAATCCAGGTATCAGATGGAGTCCAGTTTGTCAGGTCAGTACTCCAACTCAGGCGATAGCGCTTGCCCGCCATTCCCGTCCAAGTCACGGTCACTTGTCCCGAACTGGGCAGGCTTGCCCCAAGCATTACGAACTTCGACGTCTTGGATTGAGAATCTGTCCCTGCTAGGTATTCGGCGAGATTGCTCGCGCCGTCGCCATCCGGGTCAAGCACGGCATCGCTCACTCCGACGCTGAGTTGGTGCGCTTATTCCCATGCGTCGGGAATGCCATCCTTGTCTGAATCCGTCTCCAAAACGCACTCGTCCAGTTAAGAAGCCGTTAAGGCACTGTTAAGAGTCGGTTTATTTTGCCTTCGGCGCTGCGTTGGTGACTTCGGGCAGACCAAGGAGGAACGTCCGCCGCTTTTCGGCAAAGCTCTTCAGATTCGCTTGCTGGGGAGCTCCGGGCCTGCGGGCGGCACCTTGTGGCTGGGCCGAGCCGTCAACGCCGTTCAAGAATGCCTCCGTAGAATCGAGCTTGCGTGTGTCTGCTTTCACGGCGTCAGTGATGACGGCCTGGTACTGCTTGGCGAGTGGCCCTAGCTTGTTCCAGTCAAGCCACCGCTCGGCGATGTCGCGGACATAGCCCAAGTAGCGTGCACGCAGGCTGGGCACGGCGAGGAGTTTTGAGACCAGGGGTTTGCTCTCGTCCTGGGCGGCCACTAGCGGATTCAGTTCAGCACTGGCACCACCAGGGCCACCGAAACCAGGGCCGCCGAAACCAGGGCCGCCGCGTCCGCCGCCCGGGCCGCTAGGAGCTGCACCCGGTGCTCCGAAGTTGGGACGAGGCAAAACCGCGGCCAGTCCCTCGCGGAGCTGTTCCTCGTTCAGTGCACCGCGCTTGTTGGTGTCCCATTGCGAAAACCAATGGGCGAATGTATCCGAAAGCTCCTTGCGGATGACGGAGCCATCTTTGTTTGCGTCCATCGCGGTGAACAACGCCGGGCCGAGAAACATGGCGGGGCCGAAGCCGCCGCGATTGCCGCCTGGACGCGGCGCCGATTGCGGTCCGCCGCCCGTGGGGGCGAAGCCCGGCGGTCCGAAACCTTGGGGCGGCGGCAGGATCTCATCAAATCTCGCGACGAGCTGCTCTTGCGAGACCTTGCCCGTCTTCTCGGCATCCAGCTTGCCGTACCACACTTCGGCCAGTGCCGTGAGCTCGATCTGAGTCAGCTTCCCATCGCCGTCTTTGTCCGCTTGATTCAGCAGCTGCGGCGCGACGAGCATCGCCGGGCCTGGTCCAAACCCGCCGGGATCGCCTGGGCCCGGGCCGCCGCCGGAACTGAACGTCTCATTGGCATCGTGCGGAAAGACGTGAAAACGCCCCCGCGGGTCGAGGTAGAGGCTGTAGTCACTGGCGCGTGTCCAATAGCCATCGTTGTTGGCCAGCGTGTTTTCGAGCGCCAGGAATCGGAGCACGCCGTCTAGATCGAGCAAGGGTTCCAGCGCTTTCTCCAACTGATCTGCTGGCGTTTCGTTCAGCACTTTGCACAGCTTGATCAACTCGGCCCACACCTCCGGATCATCCTTGGTCTTGATTTCGTAGATGGACTTGTATGCGCTGGGGTCGTCTCCCAAGTAGTTCAATCCGGCGCGGCCTTGCGGACTGCCGGGCGTTTTCCAGCGCGCCCCTTTGGTGGTGCCGAACCACTCTTTCACAAAGTCTTTGTTGAACTGCTGGGCGCTGACATACACGCCCCAACATTCGCCGGTGATCACCACGCGCACGAAGTTGGCCTTGGGCGCTGGGATGTACTCGCGGGCGATGTGGTAATACAAAACGGTTCGCATGAACGTCGGGTCCTCATGGGCGTTGAGCAGGTTAAAGGTGCGATAACCGCCCAGGCTCTGGCCTTCGTGAACCCAGTCCAGCGACAGATTCAACGACCGCTTGCGCCCCTCTGGCACCATCATGAACGAGGACGCCCCGCGGAAGTGAACGCCCACGTCGTTGCACGTCTTGCCGTCCACCGTGAGACGCGCCGGGACTTCCACGTCGGTGTTGTTGAAGTCGGCGAGTTCCTTTTCCCAGTCAGCATTTTCAAATTCGAGGAAGAACGTGCGCAGCGTCAACTCATCATACACCGGCGTGTCAGGGAACGATTTCACGTCTACCGGTGACATCTTCGGGCCGGGCTGGGCCGCTTCCTGCGTTGCGCCAGGCCGGCCGAACCCACCGCGTCCACCGCCCGGGCCGAAGCTGCTACGATTGCCGCGCTGCTGGGCGAGATACTCGCGGGCGGCTTGCCGTTCTTCTTTGCTCAGGCGCTTGTCGCCATTCTTGTCGAACTGCTTTACCAGCTTGGTCTCCTGCATCATGGCTCCGGGGCCGCCGGGACCAAAACCTCCAGGACCGAAGGGCAGCGGCCCGTCCGACAAGCCTGCGTCCGCGTCCTGTCCCAAGGCGGTGGCGATCAGGCTGAGCCCGAGCCAGAGGGTGAGGCAGCCCGTCTTGGTCAGCCAGTTCGATTTCATATCCGCTCTTGTTGCGTTCATTTCAGTTCTCTGCATAGCCGTGGCGCTGAAGCTCGACTCGCGCCGCACAGCTTCAATTCGGTTGAGCGCCTTGACAAGGTTATCCGCCAAGATCTGGCATTGAACCTCAGTGGGGCACTCACGCGCCGCACAGCCATCAGCGGGTGGCGACTTGAAGCGGGCGTTGTCGCTCGGAGTAAGCCAGCCGAGAATTTCTCTGATCAATGGTTTCACGCGTCCAGCTTAGCGGGGGCGTGATTAAGCCTGCGTTAAGAGTGTCTGTCACGGGTTGGGGCGCGCTCTCTGACGCGTGGGAAAGTTTCCGGACGCAGACGGTTTAATCCGACCTTAATCACGTCTTAATGCATGCCGTGGCAAACTCGTGCGCAAGTTGCAGAACGCGAGCCGTACTGCAATCGAGTGGGGACTGAAAAGACTTGGGACGCGGGACGCACTGCTCGAACTGGCATTGCCTGCACTGTTCACTCCCACAAGAGCGGACGATGCTTCCCTCGGGTGAGGAAGCGCCTGCGTTCCCAAGTCTCTCCCTTCCGACAAGCAACTTGCCGACAGCCACGGGAGCTGTCGGCAAGTGCCAGGCGAGCTGAGATTCGTTGCGGGCAGCTACGCAACCGCGGAGAACAGGCTCAACAGGGATTTTTCCTTCGAACTGCCGGTGCTGTCGTAACTCGACGGCGGGCGCTCTGCCGGCGGCGGCGGTGGTTGGTTGGTCTGCATCTGTTCGAAGGCCGCCTGTAAACCTTCGGTGAGTTCCGATTCGGTAATCGAGCCGTCCTCGTCTGCGTCCAAACTCTTCAGGAGGTCGTCCACCTTGAGATCGCTGTTGCTCTCCGACAGCGCCTGTGTGAGTTCATCCTTGGTGATCTTGCCGTCAGTATCCGTGTCCACCAGCGGGAACAAGTCGGAAGCCATCTTGGAGGGATCTGGCGGGCCGCCACCGGGCGGGCGGTTCTTCCCCATCTCCTCAAACGCTACCTTGTCCTCCGAATCGCTGATGCTGCCGTCCCCATCGGTGTCCACCTTGCTGAAGATGTCATCCACACTGGGGCCTTTGCCGTTCTGCGGAACGACCGCCGACAACTCGTCCTTGGTGATCTTGCCGTCGCCGTCGGCGTCGGTCTTCTTGAACCGGTTCTGCCGCACACTTTCCATGTCCTGCAGACTGTAACTGCTGCTGCCGCCGATACTCGCTATCATGGTACCCTGTCGCTTTCTGATTGGCGCGATGCGCCGTTAAGGCAATGCGCTGCACTCGCGAGCAAGTTGGAGATGCCCGGTTCACTCCTGCACCTCTTATCGGCGACCACTGCCGGTACTTGAGAAGAAAGTGCGGAAAGTCCGGAGCGGCGGGGACCTACGGGTTCCCGGTCTGCCGCACGGTGTAGAATCCGGCCGCGGCCGAGGGTTTGACGACGAACTCTGAAATCGGGAACCGGCCGGCGAGGTTCGTCAGCGCCGCCCAACTCAAGGATAGACTGGGGCGACTGAAAACGGTGTAAGCCGCGCCTTCTGCCGCCGGCCAGCTTAAGCGCCAATATCCGGTCTTCAGCGCCCCGAGATCGAGTTTGAATGCTGCATCGCTGGTGGCGGGGTTGGTCGCGAGGATCTGCTCGCGCGCGTTGCTGAAGCCGTCACCATCGGGATCGTCCTCCGGTCCATAGCTGAGCGAGCCGAGTCCCCGCGTTTCCCAGCCATCATCCAAACCGTCGTGATCTGAATCCACAAGCGCCACGCCGTCCACCAAGAGTTGCATGTAGGTAACCGAACCAGTAGCGGCAACGGTTCGGGAAGGAGAGACGCGAATAGTCGTATTCCGTTCGTCGCCGACCTCGACACGCCATTCGCCGGCGCTGCTTTCGTAGAAATGCTGGGTCGTCCAATACGTCCAGTCCGCCGGCCCGCTGGAACTGTCGGTGTTAATGGCTTGGAGCACGGAACGCGACCCCATCGGCGAAACCAGCGTGACCCGGACATCGGCGCGGCTGGTGTGCGTGGTCCGGAGGCGCACGCCGACGTGCTCGCACAGTAGCGTATTGCCGACGGTGAAACGGTACGTAGCCGGCGTCAACTGGAGCTGAGCCGTGGTTTCAGCATTCGCTGCGACGAAGTCCCGGAGCGCTTCACCGTTCGTACACCCGATGCTCACCGCGGGAATCGGCACGTAGTCGGTGCCGCCCATTGCCTGAATCTCACTCGTGCCCGTGTTGTTGAAGATCACGGCGAAAGCCGCTCCGGCCCTGGCGGCCCGGGCAATCTTGTCCACGAAGTAGCTCGTCCCACGCTGAATCAGCGCCGCCTTGTTGGTCAGGTTGACCGTCAATTCCTCGTTCGCCTGTCCGACATACACCAAGGGCAACGCGAGTGTTCCATTGTCGGGGTGTGGTCCAAGCGAAGGCAGGCAACGAACGGAGGTCAGGAAGTTGCTGATGCCGGTTGCGGCACACACCACGCGGAGCGAGTCATCAGGAATGCTTTGGACGGCAGTGCTCTGGGCCGTGATCCTCTGGGGCGTTGGCCGGTTGGTCCACCTTCGGGCCAGTTCGACCGCGAAGCCGGCATCGGGCACGCCAAAGCCCTGGTTGTGGCTGAACCGCAAGCCCGCGCCGTTGGTCCGCAGGTCAGGATCCGCCAAGTCGTAATGCCGCGCGCTCTGAATCAGAATCTGTTGCACGTCCCGGCAAGACAGATTGGTGTTCGCGCTCAGGATCAAGGCCGCGATGCCTGCGATTTGCGGCGAACTTGCCGACGTGCCGTTGAAGCCGGTGTAACTGGCGGCTTCATCCGTGCCGCTGATGTAGCCTAACGTGCCGGTGCGGTCGGTGGTGTAAACGTTGGGCGCGCTCGGATCGTAGGCATCCACCTCGCCGTCGCCGTCGGTATCCAGCACATCGCCGCTCGGTGCCGCCACCAGCAGACACGCGCCCGGGTTGCTGAATGAACAGGCGCGTCCGTCCTTTCTCACCGCGGCAACCGCGATGACCCGAGGATCATTCGCGTAACCATCATCGTTTACGTTCACCGATTCATCGCGACTGTTGCCACCCGCCCGCACCATCACCACGCCCTTGCCGCCGCGTCCGGACGTGACGGCGGCGGTGATGCCGGCATCGGAGAGCGCGTCCAACGACGCTTGGGCGGTGGTGGCGCTGCCCCAACTGTGGTTCTGAACCGCCACACGGTCCGAAGCGTACTGATACATGTCCATCAATTGTTCGTCGCTGGCGACCGTCTCACTACCCGTGGACGTAGAAGTGCCGAAGATGACCCAACTCGCGAGCTGCGCTTTCGGGGCCACGCCACTCACCCCGCGTTGGTTGCCCCGCTCGGCCGCAACCAAGCCCGCCACTGCCGTGGCGTGGTCTGCGGTGGTAGAGTAGGGGACACCCGATGCCGTGTCCGTGAAGAAATTGTAGTGCGGCCCGCTGCTCGCGCGGTTTGCGAGGTCGGGATGGTCCAGTTGAAAGCCGCAATCCGCCACGGCGACCGTCACGCCTTCGCCCGAACTCAAGGGCCATGCAGCACGGATGTTTAAGTCCAAACCGGCGAGGTTGCCGTCGGCGCCGCGGTTGTCGAGATGCCATAGCTGGCTGAAGTAGGTATCGTTGGGGGCCGCGGCGAAGGAGTTGTGCATGCGCCACGCCCGCCGCATCACTGGACAGCAGACCTCGACCCCGTTAGAAGTGGTTAGTGATGCCGCGGCTGCAATGGCCGATGCACTGTCCGCTGCCTGCAGGATGAGAGTGTTGGAGCCGATGTTTCGCGATACGGTCAAGCCATGGTTCGACAACAAGCGCTGCAGGTCTGTTCCTTCCGCAACCTGCAACACCACCCGGCTGCCCAGCTCGACCCGGCTGGCTTGGGTGTTGTCCAGCCGCGCGGGCGTCCACTTTCGTCCGGCAACGAGGTTGGACGCGGTCAGGTGATAGCAGGTCGCATGGGGTTCGCGGAAACGGAGCGTTCGCGACGCGTTGGTTTCTTGCGCCACGCCACAAAGGGGCGCTGAGACGAGAACGAGCAGCACAGCTACCGCCAGACGACTGCAGATGCCCAACCATGAGGTGCGGCGGGATGTTGGAGCGAACGGGATCATGATGGCGCGCGATTCTTATTTGCAGGGTATCCACGGCTGGATAGACGCGCGGCAAGGCAGGCATAGGGGCTGAGGGAGCATTCCGTGGAAGGCCTGCCCTTGTCCGTGCCGCGGTCTATCCGTAGCCATAGGTGTTTTCCCACAATGAGCAGACTACTGCCCCGGCGGCGGACCGCCCGGGCCACCAGCTCCGCCACGGCCACGACCACCAGGTGGCTGCGGCATGATTTCATCTTCGCTGAGTTGGCCGTCGTTGTTCTTCTCGAGTGTCTTTAGTGAAGTTGCCGCAGCGGCGATTTCGTCGGCGCTGATCGTGCCATCGCTATCCTTGTCCAATACGGAGATGAATGGCGGCGAGAAACGCTTGCGCGCATCAGTGCTTTCTCCGCCCGACGGCCCTCCAGGCCGTTGTGGCATCAACTCGTCGCTGGCCAGCGTGCCATCGCCGTTCTTATCGAGCGTCTTGAGCGCCGTTGGCGCATTTGCCAGTTCCTCCGCGCTGATGACTTGATTCGTGTTGGCGTCCAATGCCGCGAGGATCGGTGGCATGGGACGTTGCCGCGATGATCTGTTGTCCTGCGCCCGCGCGCTAACCAACCCGGCGAGCGCTACTGCCATTCCCAATGTGATGATTTGTTTCATATGATTCCTTTGGTTAATCCCTTCCCTGACTGCCCGCGCCAAGTCTGGCGCACGTTAAAGCAGCCCAAGGCTGGGAAAGCTTGTTCCGGCTGCGAAAGCGCCGGTCCTCCGCCCGCATCGCCACGCGGCGCACGGGCTGAACCGATTGGCAGATCCGCTCCTGCGAGCAGCGGCCAACTGGCCCTAAGTGTGGTCCGAAACTGGTTGTTCATTTGCACGCGATCATTCTGGCAGCGGCGCGATTAAAGCGGGGTTAAGGTCAGGTTAAATCACGAGTTGATTCACGACCCGAAGTTGTCGCGAGTTGGAAACCCGTGGCCGTCGTGCCCCTGCAGCATTGCTCCGGGTTTGTGTTTGTTTCTCGTTTTTCATGACCGTCTGGCAGGCAATACACCGAGAAACTTCTCGCGGTGCGCCGTTTGGGACGGAAACCGGTAAAAACGGGATGAAGCAGCGCTGGCAAAGGCCGAATCGGAGAAGCCAATCACTCCGGGTTAAGCGGTCCCGATTGGGGTTGTGGCGACGCAAAGGGATTTTCCTTAATCGCAGCTTAATGCCGCTGGATGCACTCTGCGTGCGATGCCTGCGCCTTCAATTCCGCGTGGCGGACGATCCGTGGTCGAGGTATGCTGGCCACGCAACAGGACACGGCGACGATGAGAATTCTGGTTGTGGAAGATGAACCGCGGTTGCTACGCAACCTCGCCAAAGCGTTGCGCGAGGAGGGCTATGCTGTGGACACCGCGGACGTCGGTGATGAAGGACTCTACAAAGCCGAGAGTTACGATTACGACGCCATCGTGCTCGACGTGATGCTGCCGCGCCTCGACGGCTGGGAGGTTCTTGCGCGCTTGCGCAAGGAAAAACGCACGCCCGTGCTCATGCTGACGGCGCGCGACGCCACGCGCGACCGGGTGCGCGGACTCGACACCGGCGCCGATGACTAC
>CAZWJC010000177.1:0-14983 GCA_964634255.1 uncultured Verrucomicrobiota bacterium
GTCTGCATCGTGATTGAAGACGCCATCGTGGTGCTGGAGAACATCCACCGCACGATGGAGGAAAAAGGCTGGAGCGCCGTCCGCGCCGCCGGATTTGCGACCAAGGAGATCGCCCTGGCCGTCATGGCTACGACCCTTTCGCTGGTTGTCATCTTCCTGCCATTGGCCTTCATGCAAGGCCGCGTGGGCCGCTTTTTCTCCAGCTATGGCGTGACCGTGGCCTTCGCCATCGGCGTGTCGCTGTTCGTGTCGTTCACGCTCACGCCGATGCTGGCGTCGCGATTCCTGCGGCACACGGACGACGAACGTCTCCGCGAAAAGAAAGCCCACGGCGGCCCGTTGATGCGTTGGTTTAGCGGGCACTACCTGCGCGTGCTGGGCTGGAGTCTGCACCATCGCTGGGTCGTGGTGCTGGGCGCGGCGGTGTGCGTGGCCAGCCTCGTGCCGCTGGGCAAACTGACCAAGTTCACCTTTATGCCGCAGGACGACTCCAGCGAGTTCGAGGTCGTGCTGCAAACGCCCGAAGGCTCGACGCTCCAGCGCACGGCCGAGCTTTGCGCAGAGATTGAACAACGGCTGCGGCGCATCGAAATGGCCGGAAAACCCGCCATCACCGACACGCTCATTACCATCGGCGAGACTTCCGGTCGCGTCGGCAAGGGGGAAGGCGACGTCACGAAGGCGACGATCTATTGCCGGCTGCCGCAACTCGGCGGCTTTTTCTCGAAGCTGCTCGGCCACTCGCGGCGTTGGTCGCAGTTTGAGGTCATGGGCCGGGCCCGCGCCATCCTCGCAGACTATCCGGACTTGCGCGCTGGCGTGCAACTCGTCTCGGCGATCGGCTTCGGCGGGCGCAATGCGGACTTGCAGTTCAACGTCGTCGGGCCGGACCTCGCACGCCTCACCGATTACTCGCAGAAGATCATCGAGAAGCTGCGCGCGCGGAAAGGCATTGTGGATCTCGATACGACGCTCTCGAATCGCAAACCTGAGTTGCAGGCACACATTGACCGCGCCAAGGCCAGCCAGTTTGGTTTGCGCGTCTCAGACATCGCAGGCGCGCTGCGAACGCTGGTGGGCGGTGATATCGTCGGCACCTACAAGGAGGCGGACGATCAATACGACGTCTGGTTGCGTGCCGCGCCGGCAGGCCGTCGCACGGAAGAGGCGCTTGATCAGATCATGCTACGCATTGGCGGGGCCCGGAGCAGCGCCACGGCGAGTGGCAGTTCGCTCGTGCAACTCGTGAACTTCGTTTCCTTTCAGGAATCGCGCGGCCCCAACCAGATTGACCGCTTCCAGCGTCAGCGGAAGATCACGGTTATCGGCAACCTCGCCGACTATCCGCTGGGCGACGCGATCGAAGACGTGCGCCAGGCCGTCGCCGACTTGAATCTGCCCGCGGACTACCGCGTGGTCTTCACGGGGCGTGCGAAGTCGTTGCAGGAAACCTTCGGCAACTTCCTGGTCGCATTTGGCCTCGCGATGATCTTCATGTACATGATTCTCGCGGCGCAATTCGAGCACTTCGTCCATCCGATCTCGATCATGCTGGCCGTGCCGCTCTCGCTGCCGTTTGCGCTGTTCTCGATGTGGCTGCTCCGCGAACCGCTGAACATCTACGCCATCTTCGGCTTGTTCATGCTGTTCGGCATCGTGAAGAAGAACGGCATCCTGCAGATTGACTACACCAACACGCTGCGCGCCCGGGGCATGGACCGCGACAGCGCCATCCTCCAGGCCAACCGCGTCCGGCTTCGCCCGATTCTGATGACCACGATGATGCTCGTGGCCTCAATGATCCCGATCGCGCTGGGCACCGGGCCGGGTTCGGGTGGACGCGCCTCGATGGCGAAGGTCATCATTGGCGGCCAGATGCTCTGCCTCCTCCTGACGCTGTTGGTCACGCCGGTCAGCTATTCGATCTTCGATGATTGGGGCGCGGGGTGGTTTCGTCGGTCGCGGAAGCGGCAACCCGAGCGCACCTGAACCTCTACCTGTCACCGAGGCATTGATGGCGAAGGAAGGAAACTTCCGCTTTCACTTCAGCCGCTGGCTTGACGAGAGGCGTGCCGGACCAAGCCCTTTTCGTCCTTTTCTAGCGGCGGCCAAACCCGCAAACCGGCCGCCGCCGCGAGCGGTCGCTGGCGGGAATTCCGGTCAAAGGAAAGGAACCAAGTAGCGCCCATCGCCACCGCCGCCGCCACAAGAACGAGGTCGTGGCCGCCCGGACGGAGCGTGGGCGAAAAGCGCCGCGCCAGGCTTTCGGCCTGCTGAAAGGCGTCGGGCCAATCCACGGATTCCGTCCGTAACCGCACTCCTTCAACCAAGTCTTCCTCAAACTTTGCTGCGGCACCCAGGTCGGGGTCTCGTAATAGCACGTTCAACACCTCCACCCGCGCCAGTTCGGAGACGCTGATGACCTTGGCGTCATCGGCAAGGAATTGCTCAATGGCCTCCGCCCCATCCTCGTCGAGGTACAGGCGGACGAGGACACTGGAGTCAGCGGCGAGCCTCATTGCAGGTTCCCCATGGCCTGCTCGCGGGCACGCAAACGGCGACGGTCTTCCTCAAACTCAGCCAGCAAAGACTTGCCCCGGCCTTTCGGCTGTCGCCGCAGCCACTCGAAGTGCGCTTTCCAGTCCGGCTTCCGATCCGGCGGCGGTGCCGTGCGCGTCAGGTAGCCGACGGCTCTGCCGTTGCGGTGCAACTCAAAACTTTCGCCCCGCTCCACGGCATCCAGCACGCTGGCCGTCTTCCGGTTCAAGTCCCGCATCGTGAGCGTCTTCATGTCTGACAAGCTATGCCTGACACCGGGTTTGACAAGGGGAAATCTTCGCCACTGACAGCCCAACTTGGGTTGACGTGGCGCCTCGCTATTCTTTCCGTCCTTGTCGTCGCATCGCTTCGCCCAAGAGGTCTGCGCACCCAAGGCCCGCAGGCGGTTGCTTGCAGTCGGGGCACGATTCGGGTTTGATGGGCCGTGGCAATGAAACTGAACTGGCGTCATCTGGGATTGGTGAGTGGACTGTTTGCCACCCTCCTCGTCTCCTGTGGCAAGGAATCCCCCAGCGAACGCGCGAATCCCGGCGCTGCGCCGGCCAAGCCCGTCCGCGTGGCGCGTGCGGAAATGCGTCCGATGGAACGCGCGTTGCACGTCGTGGGCATCCTCCAGGCGCACGATGAAGCCACCGTGGCCGCGCAGGTCGCTGGGCAGATTGAAAGAACGATCGTGGATCTCGGCGACCGCGTCACGACGGGTCAGGAGCTGGCGTTGATTGATACTGCGTCTTACGAGGCCCTCGCCCGCCAGGCCGCCGCCAATCTCGCCAAAGCGAAAGCCAGTGCCGCCAACGCTGCGCAGAGCCTCAAGCGCGTCCAGGAACTCCAGAAAGACAAGATCGCCTCGAGCAGCGAATACGATCAGGCGGTTGCGGATTCCGAGCAGGCTCGCGCCGAAGTGAAGGCGGCCGAAGCCGCCGAAGCCATCGCCCAGCTCAATTTGTCGCGCTCCCATGTGAAGGCCCCGTTTGACGGCGCAGTGGCTGAGCGGGTGGCGGACTCCGGTGATTACGTGAGCGTCGGCACGCCGATCATCCGGTTGGTGAAGACCGATCCGTTGCGCTTGCGGCTCGATGTGCCAGAGCGGGAGTCTTCCGCTGTACGCGTTGGCCAGAGCGTGCAAGTCTCGGTGGAAGGCGACACAAACGTTCATTCGGGAAGCATTACGCGCGTGGCCCCGGCAATTCGTCAGTCCGACCGCATGTTGGCGGTGGAGGCGGACGTGCCAAACCGCGGAGCGTTGCGGGCCGGCTTGTTCGCCCGCGCCAAGATCGTTGTGGACGACCGCGACTCGGGCTTGAGCGTGCCAGCTAGCGCGCTGGCGGTCTTCGCCGGGATCGAAAAGGTCGTCGTGGTGCAGGACGGCAAGGCATTGGAGAAACCGGTGAGCACTGGTCGGCGCGGACTGGACTGGGTGGAAATTCTCTCCGGCGTCAAAGACGGGGAAACCGTGGTGCTCGATCCGGGCGGGTTGCGGACGGGGCAGGCAATGGTGGTTGCAGCCGAGGGTAAGACCGTCCAGTGACACATGGCCGGAAACTCGAAACCCGATCCCCGAAACTCGAAAGAAGCCCGAATGCCGAAATCCGAAACAGAGCCGATCGCCAAGCGCTGGCCCGCTATGCGCGGATACCGGGTTCAATCGGACCGCGACGGGTCGCCGGTCGCAGCAAGGGCGTGCTTCGACGTGGGCGTGATGAAAACCACCCCTTCGTCGCCTCCGGAGTTGCTGCGGACGGGGACCGTCCGCGGTCCTGCAAGCTGTCTCTTTCCGCCGAGCCTCTGTTTTTCGCACCTTCGAGTTTCGAGCTTCCTTCGGAATTCGGAATTCGGAATTCGGACTTAGCCCGCCCGCATGCAAAAGCTCGCCGAAATCTGCATCCGCCGGCCGGTGTTCGCCTCAATGATCGTGCTGACGCTGGTGGTGGTCGGCGCGGCGGGCTATCTGAACCTGGATGTGGACCGCTTTCCGTCGGTTGACTTGCCGACGGTCCGAGTCTTCACGCGGTTGCCCGGTTCCTCGCCCGAGGAATCCGAATCGCAGCTCGCGCAGCCAATCGAGGAGGTCGTCAACACGATCGAGGGCATCAAGGAACTGCGTTCGGTGAGCGGTGCGGGTTCGTCGTTCACAGTCGTCACGTTCGAGCTGAACCGCAACATTGACGTGGCGGCGCAGGACGTACGCGACCGCGTGGCCGGCGTGGTGCGCGACCTGCCGCGGGACATTGACCCACCGACCATTTCCAAGTCGGACACCGACCAGTCGCCGATCATGACGCTGGCGCTGTCGGGGAACCGTTCGCAGCGCGAGTTGACGGAAATCGCGGACAAAATCGTCAAGGAACACATCGAGCGCGCACCGGGCGTCGGCCAGGTGGATTTGATCGGCGACCTCTCCCGGGCGATCAACATCTGGGTGGACGCAGACCGGCTCGCGGCCTACCAGATTCCGATCACAGATGTGCGGGATGCCGTCGAACGCCAGAACGCAAACATCCCCGGCGGCAACGTCACCACGGATTTCCGCGAACAGACCTTGCGCACGATGGGTCGGCTCACCGACCCGAAGGCGTTCAATGAGCTGGTGATCGCTACGCGCAACGGGTCCTCCATCCGCGTCCGCGACATTGGCTGGGCCGAGGACGGCACGAAGGAACAGCGGACGCTGGCGCGGCTGAACGGCCTGCCGACAGTGTCGCTCGACATCCTCCGTCAGTCCGGCGCAAACACGGTCGCCGTGATCGAAGGCGTGAAGGAGCGGTTACAGACGCTTGCTCCATTGCTCCCGGCGGACGTGAAGGTGGAGATCATCCGCGACCAGTCCCGCTACATTTATGAGGCGCTGCATGAAATCCAGCGGCACCTCATCATGGGCAGCATCCTCGCCTGCCTGGTCGTGCTGTTGTTCATGCGAAACTGGCGGGCGATGGTCATCGCCGCCGTGGCCATTCCTGCGTCGGTCATCGCGTCGTTCGGTATGATGAAGGCGCTCGATTTCACCCTCAACAGCGTGACCATGCTGGCGCTGGTCCTGATGGTGGGCATCGTGATTGACGACGCCATTGTCGTCCTCGAAAACATCTTCCGGTTCGTCGAGGAAAAGAAGATGCGGCCGTTCGAGGCGGCGCGCGCGGCAACGGCGGAAATCGGCCTGGCGGTGATGGCAACGACATTCAGCCTCGTGGTGATCTTCGTACCCGTGTCCTTCATGTCGAGCATCTCAGGACGATTCCTCTACCAGTTCGGTATCACGGCGGCGGTGGCGGTGCTCGTCAGTCTGCTGGTGTCGTTTACGCTCACGCCGATGATGAGCGCGCGGTTGCTGCGGGCCGGCGGTGGTGGTCACGAACCGAAGTCGCGCGGCGGTTTCTATCGCTTCATTGACGGGAGTTACACGGCGCTGCTGCGTTGGTGCATGGGCCATCGCTGGCTGGTGGCGGGTTTGGCGGTGCTGGTAATGGCGTCGTCTCTCCCGCTCTACAAGCTCGTCCGGCAGGAATACCTGCCGAGCAACGTGGACGAAGGCGAATTCGACGTGCGGATCTCCACGGCGGAGGGAACGGGCTTGGGCGCGATGAACGAAGTCGCACTGCGGGTCGAGAACGAACTGCGCGCCACGCCAGGCGTCCAGTTGGTCCTGTCCAGCGTCGGTGCAGGCTTCGCCTCCAGTTTCAACAGCGCGAACTTCTACCTCCGCCTGACGCCGCACGAGGAACGGACGTTCCGCTGGCGGCGGCTGCTCCAGTGGCCGCCGTGGCGCGCGTTTCAGGGCAACTACACCCAGCGCGACGTGCAGCAGGAGATCCGGCGGCGGCTGCGTTCGCTGCCGGACGTGCGTGTCGCGGTGCGCAATCCGCAGACCTTCATCGGCGGCGGGCCAAACTTCGACATCGATTTCGCGATCCTGGGTTCGGACCTCCAGACCCTGTTCAACTACGCCGAGCAATTGCGCCAGCGCGCGCCAGAGCTTGGGCTGCAAGACGCCGACACCACGCTGAAGCTCGACAAGCCGGAGTTGCGCGCAGTGATTGACCGCGACCGTGCCGCCAAGCTGGGCGTGGACACGGAAGACATCGCCAACGCGCTGCGGATCATGGTCGGCGGCGACACGCGCGTCACCCGCTTCCGCGATGAGCAGATGAACGAGGATTACGACGTGCAGGTGCGCCTCAAGCAAAGCGACCGCAACAACGCAGAGACCATCGCCGGGCTGTTCGTGCCCAAACAGGGCGGCGGTTTGGTGCGGTTGGACAACTTGGTGAAACTCGTGCCGATGAAGACGCCGTCGCGCATTGACCGGCTGGATCGTCAGCGGATGATCGCACTCCGTGCGAGCGTCGCGCCAGGGTATGCGCAAGCCGACCGCGTCGCCGCGCTGAAAGCCGAGGTGGAGAAGATCGGTCTGCCGACCGGCTATTCGACGCTGGTGTCGGGCCGGGCGCGCGAGCTGGAGACCACCTTCACGGAATTCCTCTGGGCGTTCGCGCTATCGGTGATCCTGATGTACATCATCCTCGCGTCGCAGTTTGAAAGCCTGATCCACCCGTTCACGATCCTGCTGTCGCTGCCGCTCTCGGTACCGTTCGCGTTCGTCTCGCTGCTGGCGGCGGGGCAGACGATCAACCTTTACTCGGCGCTGGGTTTGCTGGTGCTGTTCGGCGTCGTGAAGAAAAACGCCATTCTGCAGATTGATCACATGAACAAACTGCGGGCGCGCGGCATGGAACGCCTCGCCGCCATCCTGCAAGGCAACCGCGAACGCCTGCGCCCAATCCTCATGACGACGATGACCCTTATTGCCGGCATGTTGCCGCTGGCGCTGGGCACCGGGCCGGGTGCGGAGGAGCGCCGCGCGGTTGCCGTGGTGGTCATCGGCGGACAAGCACTCTGCCTCTTACTGACGTTGGTGGTCACGCCGGTTGCGTATTCGCTGCTCGACGACGTCGGGCAGAAGTTGCAGTGGAAGCACTGGCGGATTGAGCCAGACTCCAAGACGACGCAACCGTGACCGGCTGCTCGCCAACTCACGCGGCGAAGACCTTCTTCAAGTAGTCCAGACTCCGGCCAGCAATTACGTCCGGCCCTTCCTCGAATTTGAACACCTCCACCGAAACGTAGCCGTCGTAGCCGACATCCTTCAGCGCCGCAGCGATCGGTTTGAAATCCACGTCGCCAAAGCCCGGCCCTTTGAGGTTCTTGTCGTTCGCGTGGAAGTGGGCAAAGTGCGGCCACGACTCGCAGATGATCTGCGGGATGGGTTTGGCTTCGCTGGACATCGCCTTCACGTCGAGGATGATCTTGAAGGCGGGCGAGTTGAACGGCCTGACGAACTCGATGGCCTCGGCCGCTGTGTTGATAAAGTCCGTTTCCGCCGGCGCCAGCGGTTCGAAACAAATGGTCACGCCCCGATCCTCCGCCCGCTTTACCGCATCGCGAAAGGTCGCGGCCGTCCAGTCCCATGCCTGCTCCCGCGTCACGCCGGGCAGAATGTTCCGCTGCTTCGGCGAACCCACGACCATGATCGTCCCCCAAAAATCGGCGCAACAATCCACCAGCTCGACGAAGTACTTCGCCGTTTTCGTCCGGATGCCGGCATCGGTGTGGTTGAGGTAGAGCCCCTCGGGTTTCACCAGCAACCAGTGCAGGCCGACGATGGCGATCCGGCTTCGCTGGGCTGCGTCGCGGATGCGCTGCCGCTCGACGGCGGAAATGTCCGTGACCGCGTTGGCGAGCGTGAATGGCGCGATTTCGACGCCGTCATAACCGAGCTTTGCGGCGTGGGCGAAGACATCCTCGATCTTCCAGCCCTGGTAGATTTCGTTGCAGACAGCGAAGTTCATTTCGCGGTCAGCATTCCGTCCACCGGAGAAAAATCAAGGTTGATTGTGGGCTAATGTCGGTTAAGACTAAGCTCGTTCGAGCCGCGTGTTGCAGCAGGCACGGTATGGCGAAACTAGTCATTAAAGGGAAGGGTTTGCGGGATGAGGTTCTCAAGCTGAAGGAGGGTGTGAACCGGCTTGGCCGGTCTGCCGTCAACGACTTTGTGATCCTCGATGCCACGGTTTCCCGTTTTCACTGCGAGGTGGAAGTGGGCGCCGAGGCCATGTTTGTACGCGACCTGGATTCCGCCAACGGCACGTTTGTGAACGATGCCCCGGTTGTGGAGCGCGCCGAGTTGAAGAACGGGCAGATGTTGCGCGTGGGCGATGTTTGTCTCGAAGTCCGGGAAGCGCCCGAGCCGGTCGTTTCCGACGTGCCCATGTGCTCGCTGCACCCAACCCATCCCGCCAGCATGGAATGCACGCAATGCCACAAGGTCTTTTGCGGCACCTGCATCCATATCCTCCGTCGGAGCGGTGGGCAACTCCTGCGGTTGTGTCCCCAGTGCAGCGGGCATTGCGTTCCATTGGGCGCATTGCGGGCGGGCTCGAAGGGGTTCCTGCAGGAAATCGTCGGCAAGCTACTCAAGAAACGCACCGTCCGACATCCATTTCACGACTGACACGGGACCAAGGAGCGGACATGGGGATGCGTGAGCTTCGCACATTTTGCGCGAAAACCACGCAGCCACGCCCCGGACATGCGCGGAATCCAGCCAAAAACCGCGTGGCACTGGCATTGCTGAATTTGAAGGAGCGTATGAGGCAGGCCCGGAACAACGGCTGCGCGCGAGGGTTCACCCTCGTGGAAATGCTGACGGTCATCGCCATCATCGGGCTGCTCGCCTCGCTCATCCTGCCGGCGGTCCAGAAAGCCAAACCCCGCGCCGAGCGAGTGCGTTGCCTGAGCAACCTGCGGCAGGTCGGGATCGCCTTCCACGCCTTCGCCAACGATCACGGCGACCGGTTTCCGATGCAGCTTCCGGCCAAGTTCGGCGGCTCGCGCGAGTTTACTGACGTTACCAATCTGCCGCCCGACGACCTCGCCCTGAAGCACTTCCAGACTTTGGCCCGGGATTTGGGCACGCCCGCAGTGCTCGCCTGTCCGGCAGATACGCGCCGGCCTGCGCTCAGCTTCGGCAGCCTGCAAACCAGCAACCTCAGTTACTTTGTGGCCGCCCGGGCGCGGTACGGGCAAGCCAACGCCCTCCTCTCCGGCGATCGGAATCTCACCAACGATTGGCTGGGGCCGACCGCCATCTACCCGCTCGACGCGAACAACGTCGTGCGGTGGACGCACGAGCTGCACCGCTTCAAGGGCAACCTGCTTTACACCGACGGCCATGCGGAACAGTGGAACAATTCCACCCTGCTGGTTGCGGGGAACGGTGGCGTGCTGCCCGATACGCTCATCCTGCCCGGCGTGACGGCGGTTCCGCTCGCGGGCGGCCCAAGCAGCACGACGCCGGCCGCGACATCGGCCTCGGCTGCAGCGGCTGAAAAGCAGACGCACCGGACGCCGCCGCCTGGAACCGCTTCGGTACCGCTGACCGGGCAATTGCCGAAGATCGTCCGGGTGCAGGCCGACACCCCGATTGGGATCAGGACCGACGCGCAGATTCTCGAACCCCGCCCGGAGCCACCACCTGCGGCTCCCAAGGAAGCCGTGCCGCCTCCACCGACGGTTGCTCCTGTAACGCCTGCGCCAATCCCGCCCGCGCCGCCACCGCCGCCGCCCGCCCAGCCCCACAACCCGGTGCAGTTCTTGGTGACTGAGGTCAACAATGTCGTGAGGTCATTCTACTGGGTGTTCGTTCTGTTGCTGGCGCTGTTGATCGCGTGGCGCGTGGTCCATTGGTACTGGCAACGTCAGGAGCGGGTGCGACCGGTCAAACGGCGGGATGACTGGGAGGAATAGTATCAGGTCCAAACACCGGTTGCCATGGACTAGTCGCCGCTGCCGATTCTGACAAAGCAGATGAGCGAAACCGCCAAGACGCAACGGACGCAAAGAGCGCGGCCCAAGCCACATCTCTGCGCCCAGCGCGCCTCTGCAGTTGGTCGGAGGCTTGGGGAAACGGGGCGGATGGACGCGCTCGGGAGAGCAAGCCGATTGGAGATGCCAAAGAACCGAACAAACCGTGAAACGGCGCTGACACGAACTGACGTGCTTGGTCTCGTGGCCGGAGTGTTCCTGCTTGGCGCATTCCTCATTCCTGGGCTGAGCAAGGCCAGGATGAAATCGGCCCGGATCAACTGCGGCAATAACCTGAAACAAGTTGGCTTGGCCTTCCGGATTTGGGCCTGGGACAACGGGGACAACTTCCCAATGCAGGTGCCGGTGACGAACGGAGGAACGATGGAGGTGGTGGCCAACGGGACGGTGTGGCGACACTTTCAGGCTCTCTCCAACGAACTGAACACGCCGAAGGTCGTGGTTTGTCCTTCGGATGAGCGCGAGCCGCGAACAAACTCTTTAAGCGAGGCGGCCGGCATTACCCAGCCCGATTTTTGCGACGACACCGCCGTCTCCTACTTCATCGGTGTGGATAGCCGGGAAAGCCAGCCGGCCATGTTGCTCTCCGGTGACCGGCAGATCGTCCGGGATGACACACAGCTACCGCCGGGCCTTCAACTGCTGGATGCCAACCAGAAGCTCGGTTGGCCAAAGCGACTCCACCGAAAGGAATGGGATGTTGGGAAAGGAAACATCGCGCTGGCTGACGGCAGCGTGCAGGTTGTGGATACGGACGGATTCCGTTTGCTCCTCCAGAACTCCGGCGTGGCCACGAACCGCTTGGCGATCCCGTGAAAGCACACCGTTCCAACAACACGCGGGCGGCACTGACGTTGGTGGAGGTGCTCGTGGTCGGCGCGATTCTGGTGTTGCTCGCCGTGCTCGTGCTCCCACCGTTGCCGCTGGCCCGGGCGAGTGGCCGGGCCCGAGCTACCAATTGCGGGAATAACCTCCGACAGGGATCACTGGCGTTCCAGCTTTGGGCGGGAGATTTCGGCGACCAATACCCCATGAGCGTTTCGGTTACAGACGGCGGCACGAAGGAGTGGGTCGAGAGTGGCTTGGCGTGGCCGCACTTCCTCATCCTGTCGAACGAACTGAACACCCCGAAAGTGCTGTCCTGTCCGTTGGATGTCCATCGGGGCATTGCGACGAACTGGAGTGCCTTTGACAACGCGAGCCTGAGCTATTTCGTGGGCGTGGATGCCGCCCCCAACAACCCGGCCATGCTCCTGACCGGCGAACGCCTGATCACCCGCGACGGTGTGGACCTGCCGGCCGGGCTTACGGCACTGGCCGCGAGCCAACAGCTCGCATGGTCCGTGCAAAGTCACCGCGAACGCGGACTCTACGAGCGGTGGGCTCCGCAAAAGGGGCACGTGGTGTTGGTTGGCAGTCCGGAGCCGATGCCTCGCAATCTCCGACTCGTTGACTCCCACGGTTTGAGAAAGCTCCTGGCCAACACCGGCGTCGCCACGAACCGCCTCGCTATGCCATGAACGACCGTCCGCACAACCGCGCCTTCGCCCAGCCTGAAGGGCTGACGCAAACCAGCCCAGGGTCAGGGCGTCCCACGCCCGCCACCCTGGGTCACACGCGCAAAGGCTCGTGCGCCCTGGAGAGGCGCGGAAGGGCATTCACGTTGGTGGAAGTGCTGATCATCGTGGCCGCTCTAGCGTTACTCATACTGCTCTTGCTGCCTTCGGTCGCGGGTAGCAGTCGGTCCAAGCACATCGCCTGCTCCAACAACCTCAAACAGGTTTCCCTCGCGTTCCGGATTTGGGCCGGCGACCATCAGGACCATCAACCGATGTGGGTTTCCGTGACGAATGGCGGAACGATGGAGTGGATTGTGGGCGGGGAGGTTTGGCCACATCTCCTCGTCATGTCGAACGAACTCTACACCCCGAAGGCCCTGGTTTGTCCCAGTGACCAGAGCCGCATCGCCGCCACCAACTGGAATCGGCTTCGCAACGCCAATGTCAGCTACTTCATCGCCCTCGACGCCGACGAGACGCAGCCGCAGATGTTCCTCTCTGGCGACAGCAACCTGGAAGTGAACGGCCAACCGGTCCAACCCGGGTTGTTGAACCTCTGGACCAACAGCACCCTCGGTTGGACGGCTGCCCGGCACAATCGCCAAGGCAACATCGCCCTCGCTGACGGCTCGGTGCAGCAATACAGCAACCATCGTTTCCAGCAGGCCTTCGTGGGAGCCGGCGTGGCCACGAACCGCTTGGCAATTCCATGAACGACTGTCCACACAACCTCGCCTTCGCCCAGCCTGAAGGGCTGACGCAAACCAGCCCAGGGTCAGGGCGTCCCACGCCCGCCACCCTGGGGCAAAGACGCCAGAATCCCCGCGCCCTGAAAGGGCGGCGGAACGCGTTCACGTTGGTGGACATGATGGTAATACTGGTTCTACTGGCATTACTGGCTCTCTGCCTTCTCATGCCTGGGTACATCCGCGCCAAGGCGAAGGCGTAACGGATTGCGTGCGCCGGCAGGTTGAAACAGATCGGATTGTCCTACCGGATTTGGAGCGGGGATCACACGAACGCCTCGCCCACGAGTCTTCCGGCCAACTTCGGCGGAATAACCGAATTCAGCGACTTCGGCGCGTTCTACAGGCATTTCCAACTTATGTCGAATGAGTTGAACGCCCCTCTGCTCCTGGCCTGCCCCGCGGACCGGCAGCGGCGCCCGGCACTTTCTTGGGCCGCGCTCTCGAACTCGAATGTCAGCTACTTCATCGGCCTGGACACCGACGAAACTCAGCCGCAGACGTTCCTCTCCGGCGACGGCAATCTTGAGGTGGACGGCAAACCGGTTGGCCCCGGCATTTTGAATCTTTGGACCAACAGCACCGTGGGCTGGACTGCCGCCCGCCACAGTCGCCAAGGCAACATCGCCCTCACCGACGGCTCGGTGCAGCAATACAGCAGCGCCAAGTTGCGCGAGGCCGCAGCCTGCACGGGAGTGGCCACCAACCGGCTGGCCATTCCCTGACGCGCCAACCGCCGCCAGTCTGCTGCCGTGCGCTTATCGCATCCGCCGGAACGCATCCGGGCTCAGCCCGAACACGCTCTTGAATGCCCGCGAGAAATGGAAGGGATCGCTGAAGCCCGTTTGCACCGCCACGCCTTTCACCAATGCACCGGGTTGTTGCAGTAACTCGGCGGCCAGGTTCATCTTCAAACGCAGGAGATGCTGATACGGGCTCTGGTGGCCGTAGCGCCGGAACAGCCGGCAGAGGTAGGCCGCGTTGACGTGACACTCCTCCGCGATTTGCTCCAGTGTCCGTAAGCGGCGGAAGTGCTGCTGGATGTGCCCCTGGCATTGCTCGAAGGTGGAAAACGCCAGCGTCTCCGCGCCGTCGGCGGGAGAATGGGCGTCGGCTATCTTCAGGGTCAGGCATTCCAGGAGTTTCGCGCAGAGCGCTGCGCCCTGCCGTGTGCCGCGCAAGCCACAGGTGATGAGTTCGTCAAACAAAGCCTGCAACGCGTTCGGTGGATGAACCTGCGCCACACGCCCCGGAGCCAGCCCGCAGGAACGCAAAACCTCGCCTGCTTGCCGGCCGGCAAAGTCCACGAAGTATTTCACGAGCGGCGCCGCTGGATCGCCGGTGATGTGCTGCGAAATGCCGGGTCCGTATGCGAAAACCCGGCCCGGCTGAACTGAGTGAACTCGACCTTGCAGTTTCACCGCGCCCCGGCCGCGGGCGACGTATTCGATGGAGTAGAATGGAAACGTCGTGCGGTGGATGGCATAGTCGGGCGTGCAGTGCTCACAACCGCCACAAATGACGGCAAGCCGGGTCTCAGCCGGCGGCGTCATATCCAAGTAGAACCGTCGTGCCTCGGCGACATCGGGAGAAAAGAACTCCGGGGCCGTTGCCGAGGCGGGCAGGTTTTGGGCGGCGCGCTTCATGGCTTGAGGTCAAGAATCGTCATGCGACGGTCAAGGATCGGCATTCCACGCCGTCGCCGTCCAGTGTATTGTGCGGCCAAGAATCGCTATGGAAACGAAACGACTGGTTGAAAAAGGCCCCGCATTGAAGAAGGACGACCTGATCGTCATCACCGGCGCGGGCGGATTCATCGGCGGCAACCTCGCCCAATACTTCCGCAAGAAAGGCTTCACTCGCATCCGCGCCGTGGACAAGAAACCGCTCTACGAATGGTATCTCCAGGTGCCCGGCGTCGAGAGTCTCTGCCTCGATGTCAGCAACGAGGCCAACTGCCATCGCGTTTGCGAAGGCGCAGTCGAGGTCTATAACCTCGCGGCGGACATGGGCGGCATGGGGTTCATCGAGCGTTTCCGGGTCGAGTGCCTGCGCTCGATTCTCGTCAACACGCACATGATCGAGGCCGCCTACCGGGCGGGCGCGCGCCGCTACTTCTTCTCCAGCTCCGCCTGCGCCTACAACACGCTGCTCCAGAAAGACCCGAACGTCCGCGCCCTCAAGGAGTCCGACGCCTACCCGGCGATGGCCGAGCGCGGCTACGGCTGGGAGAAGCTGATG
>CAZWJC010000178.1:0-14965 GCA_964634255.1 uncultured Verrucomicrobiota bacterium
GGATCGAACCGCTGGTGGGAAGCGTAGTCGCAAGCTCGGTCGGAGGTGTGATAGTGATCGTTCCGGAGTTGGTAGCGGAGACCGATGTTGCGCCGCTCTGCACGCGCGTGATGACGAACCAATGGTAGCTGCCGGGTGCCGTAAAAGTGTGGGCGGCGTACTGGCTCGTGCTGTGATTGCCGTCCCCGAAACTCCACTCGAAAGTGGGCGGGGCATTCAGGTTGGTCGGCATTGCCGTCGCACCAAAGGGTGCGGTCCAGAGCGCCGGATACGTTGGCGGAACCAACGCTTTGGTCAACAGCCCGGCAGCCCCTTGTGCAACCGCCACCGTGCCAGTGCCGAGGTTGGAGTCGGAGAACGTGTCGTTCGCCGCAAAGGTGAAGGAGTCCGTGCCCACGAAGCCAGGTTCCGGGAAGTAGGTCGCCACGTTATTGCTGACTCCAGCAGAGCCGTGCGAGGGCTGAGAGACAATGCGGAACGCAAGTGAATTGCCGTTCACGTCGTTGGCGGGGAGCAGCATGCTGACCGCGGCACTGTTAGGCGTATTGGTCGCGACATTACTGACGACTGCCGGAGTGTTCGCGGTCGGATCGCTGCTATTCGCGCCGTTGTGACAGTCGTAGCAGGTAACCATTTGGCCACGCCAATAGGTCTTGCTGCCGTACTTGCTGGTGACGGAGCGCGTCGTCTGGGCTTTGGCCAGCACCGTGCCCCGGTAATTACCGCCGTGACATTGCTGACATTGGGCGCGGGAGACTGAGCCTCCCTCAATCAGATCCGGGTGCTGGCTCACCATGGTCTGACCGATGGGATGCATGCCGTGCGGTCCCGCATTCACGGTGGCAGCGCTGGCGTTCATTGTCACGTGACAGGCGGTGCACTCGACAGTCACGCCGGCGTGGCCTTGGATACGCTCGTTACGAACGTTGTCGTTGCGATGGGTCGCGGGAAACTCGGCGTGGGTCGAGCCATGGCACGCGGAGCACTGCAACCCGCCGTGCCCAGCCGAAAACCGGTACAACGACAAGCCGGGGGCCGGCGCATTGGATTTGGTCGCGAATGTCTGGTTGACGGCCACGCGGACTGTCCAATTCGTGTCCGTAAAGCTGGAGGTGTAGCGAATCTGTCCGTTGTTGCTCGTGGCAGTTCCCGTGTGGCAGCTCTGGCAATTCGGCTCATCCAACCATCCCGTGCGGTGGGGCGAGCCCACCTGGCTCATGTTGCCATGACAGCTTTGACATTGCATCTCCAGCGAGCCGTCCTTGGCAATGGCTCCGCCCATGGCGCCCCGCAGGCATTTGGTTGTTGACCCCGGATGACACCGGTAGCATGCGGCGCGATGCGCGGAGTCATCGAGCATGATGTGCAGGTCTGGATCCGTCACGGTGGCGTGCTTTGCATGCACGGAAGCGGTGAGCGGCGGGATGTTGCTGTAGCTTTGGGTTGCCAGGGCTTCGGACGCATGGCAAACGGCGCAGAGCACGGGTTTGCCGTCTGCAACCACGCCCCGGTAGAGGCCTTGCGGATTGAAGCCGCGTGCGGCCAGCGCGGACACATAGAGGTCGTGGTGTTGGGCGAAGTTCTGCTCGTCATGCAGTCTCAGAATGTTGAGCCGATAGTCTCGTTCCGGGTTGTCACTCCAGACCCAGCCGGCGGCAGGTTGTGCGGCCAACTGGGTTCCAGAGGCGTGGCAGGCGCGGCAGTCCATCTCGTCGGACACCGGCAATACGATGTCATTGGTCGCGATGGGCATCCCGCTATTGTTGCGAGCGATCAAGCGCATCATGGGGTAGGTGTTTTTGCGCCCGGCATCGTCGTACGGGGTGATGGGTACACCATAGGCGACGAACCAGTTGAAGGGATTCTCAAACTTCATCCCTTGCGGCGTGTTATTTGTGCCGGGCATCCAGAAGGACTCCGGCCCGGGGAAGGGGAGGCCCTGATCCACCGCTACTGCGCCATAGAGCTTCGCGGCAAATTCTTCCCAGTTTCCTTTCCCGGCGGAGGTGGTGTTGATCGAACCGTCAGGGTCGGCCACGGCTTGGTAGGTTACGCTGTAACCGACGGGATTCGTGACCAACTTGCCGCCGACGATTAGGTTCGCCTCAATGGTATTGTAGGGCGGCAGGATGCTGAACACGGAGTAATCCGAATCCATGCAATGCATGCCGAGATTGTTCCAACCCAGAATCTGGTTGTTCGCTGCGTGGAGGAAAGGGGACGCGAAGAGGCTGACAAGCAGCACAACGTGGTTGGCGCGTTTCATAGGCTTGCCTATACGATGTCCCCGATTTACCCGCTGTCAATGTGAGGCTTCCGAATTTGGCAACTTTAGGAAGGAATCCGATGCGGTCCGCGTGGCGAGTTGACAATCCGGCGGTCCGACCGAAGCTTTGTGCCATGAAAACCCTGGTCCTGATTGCAGCACTGTCAGTTATGACTCAATTCACCATGCACGCGGAATCCATATACGACCTCAAACTCAAGGACATTGACGGTAAGGAGACTTCGCTGAAGCCCTATCAGGGCAAGGTGTTGTTGGTGGTCAACGTCGCCTCCAAGTGCGGCTACACCAAACAATACGACGGCCTCGAAGCCGCCTACGAGAAATACAAAGGCAAGGGCCTCGTGGTCCTGGGCTTCCCATGCAACCAGTTCGGCGGACAGGAGCCGGGCACGAATGAGGAGATCAAACAGTTCTGTTCCTCCAACTTCAAGGTCACCTTCCCGCTCTTTGACAAGATCGAGGTCAACGGAGCAAACCGGCATGCGCTCTACACCGTTCTGGCAGGGAAAGACTCGCCGTTTGTCGGTGATATCAAGTGGAACTTCACCAAGTTCCTTGTCGGGCGAGACGGCAGGATCGTGAAGCGCTTCGAGTCCAAGGTCGCCCCTGAATCCGCCGAAATGACCAACGCGATCGAGGCCGCGCTGGGGGCGAAATGAGCATGACATGTCGCCGTTCCGGGTCGGCAGCAAACAGGCGAAAACCGACGTAGCTGTCGCCAGCCGCGTCGGTTTTCGCGCGTCAAGAGTTCTGCTGAGGCTGCGTCCTACTTTGCTTTGATCTGCGTCCAGACTTCGTCAATGAGGCGCATTTTCGGGCCGACGTCCTCAAGGAATTCCAGCCGCCCCATGATCTCGGGCGTTGGATAGATGGCCGGATTGGCAAGGTCTTCGGGGGTGATGAATTCGCGCGCCGCTTTGTTGGGCGTGGAATACTGAATGAAGTTCGAGTTCCGCGCCGCCACTTTGCCGTCGAGCATGAAGTTGATGAACTTCTCCGCCAGGTCGCGATGAGGAGACTTGGCCAGCACAGCGAGGCTATCCACCCAAACGATACCGCCTTCCTTCGGGATGAAATAAGCCGTTTCGGCATCCTCGCCCACCGCTTTGACACCCTCACCGCTGTAAATGATGGCCGCTTGTGCGCCCTTGCCGACGACCTTGTTCTTGGCACCGACACTTCCCTCAAAACCCACGCAACGCTTCTTGGCGGCCAGGATGAGGTCGCGCGCTTCCTTAAGTTGTTTGGGATCGGTGGAATTTACGCTGTAGCCCTTGTACTTCAGGGCGGCGCCCAGCATGTCGCGCACGGAGTCAATAAGCATGAAGCTGCCGTACTGCTGTTTCGGGTCGAAGAAGATGCTCCACGAGTCTGGCAACGGCTTATCTGCCGACTTTCGCACCAGCACTCCCACCGTGCCCCACTGGTAGGCGGCAGTGTATTGGTTGCCCTTGTCGTACGGCGGACTGGTGAATTTCGCGTCGAGGTTCTTCAGATTCGGAAGGTTCTCGTGGCGCAACGGGGCGAGGAGTTTGAGTTGGGTCATGGCCGGGATGATGTGGTCCGTCGGCACGACGACGTCGTAGGCAGCGCCGCCGGCCTTGACCTTGGCCAGCATGCTCTCCACGTCTTCGTAGAGGTCAATGTTCACCTTGCAGTCGAACTGCTTCTCAAAATCCTTGACCACTTCAGGGTCAATGTATTCGCTCCAGATGAAGAGGTTAAGCGTCTGCGGTGCGGCGAGAGCGGTTAAGCCAAAGCACGCCCCAGCGAACAGGCCAAGGAGGCTGGCGGTGAAACGTGAACGGCCAAGGAAACGTCGAATGTTGATTTTCATGGGTTAACTCTTACGTGTTCGTTGCAGAAGCGTTACGAGGACCGTCCCCAGAACGCAAGCCAGAATCATCAGGGTGGACAGCGCGTTGATGTCGGGCGTGATGCCGCGCTTGACCGAGGAGTAGATCAGGATGGGCAACGTCATCGAACCAGGCCCACTGGTGAAGAAACTCACCACGAAGTCGTCGAGGCTGAGCGTGAAGGCGAGCATGCCGCCCGCTAGCACGCCGGGGAGTATCAAAGGCAGCGTGACGTAACGAAACGTCCGCCATTCATTCGCACCCAGATCCCGGGCTGCCTCCTCCAGCGCGGGATCAAGTCCCGCCAGACGTGCGCGTACCACAATGGCGACGAACGGAATCTGAAACGTGACATGCGCGAGCACCATGGTCGTGAGGCCCAAATCAAAAACGCCCAGCCACTGACGCACGAGGGCATAGAAGATCAGCAGCGCCACCGCGAGCACGATGTCCGGAATGAACACAGGCACGTAGAGCAGGTGACCGAACGAGCGCTTGCCCGGAAAGTCGTAACGGGTCAACCCGTAGCCCAGGAGCGTGCCCAGCGTGGTGGCGATCACTGTGCTGAACACAGCCAGCAGGATTGAGTTCTTCGCGGCGGCAAGGGCCAGCGGATTGTGGAACAACTCCGCGTACCATTTCGTGGTGAAGCCGGCCCAACCCGCCCCGAAGCGCGCCGCGTTGAACGAGTAGACCATGACGACCACCAGCGGCGCGTACAGAAACACGAAAAGCGTCGCGGCGCTCAGCGTCAACGCTGGAGAGTTCTTTCTCACAGGACTGCGTTATCCTCCTTGGCCGCTTTCCTGGCGTAAACCCACAGCCCGATCATCACGAGGCCCAACGCAACGAAGGCAATCGCCGAGCCGAACGGCCAATCCATGCTCTGGCCAAACTGCTGTTGAATCGCATTCCCGAGCATCACGGTCTTCGCACCGCCCAGCAGGTCGGGAATCACGAACTGACCGGTCGCCGGCAGGAAGACCAGGATGATCCCCGCCACGAGTCCCGGCACAATCTGCGGCAGCAGGGCGTGGCGGAAGACTTGAATTCGGTTCGCGCCGAGGTCGGCTGCCGCCTCGGCCAAACTCCAATCCAACTTCTCGACGGATGCATAGAGGGGCAGCGTCATAAACGGCAGGAAATCGCAGACCATCCCGAGCAGCACGGCGCCGAAGCTGGGATAGAGCGCGCCGCCGGCGGGAATGAGCCCCAGCCAGTGAGCGGCCTGCGCCAGCCAACTCGCCGGCGAGAGCATGATTTGCCACGCGTAGGTGCGAATGAGCAAATTCGTCCAAAACGGAATTACCACGAGCGTGAGGGCAACGTTCTTGAACCGGTCGGGCAGGCGCGCGATGAAAAACGCGAGCGGCAGGCCAGCGATCACACACAGCGCCGCGGTTGCCACGCCGAGAACCAGGCTGCGCCCCAAGATCGCCGGGTATAGCGGATCGAAGCCGAGTTCGCCGAAGCCCAGAAGCCGTTTGTAGCTGTCGAGCGTTAGCGGTAGCTGCACCTGTCCGTAATCTCCGCGGGAGAAAAAACTGATGGCCGCCACAATCACCAGCGGCGCGAGCAAGAAGAGCAGCAGCCAGATCACCGACGGACCGCTTGTGAGTACAGACCGCACGATTTGTCCCCGGCGGGACAGCCGCTGGCCGAAACAGACTTCGGCTTTGCGATCGCGTCTGGCAGGCTCTTCAGTCATCCAACAGAATCAACGCCGCTTCCGGCAGGTAACACAACACCGCCTCGCCCGAGTGAAACCCTTGATGGCCGACGCGGGCGTTCAAGGCCACCGCATTCAAAACCCGGTCGCCAGCTCGCAGCCGATATTGGGTTTCTGCCCCGCTGTACACCAGGTCTTCGATGCGTGTCTTAACGCAGTTGGCGAAGCTCAGTTCGTCCCGCTTCGCCAGATGAATCTTCTCGGGGCGAATGGCCAGTGTCAGCTTGTCGCCACTCTGATGCTTCGCCGCCGAGCCGTTGGCGCCCGCGGAAACGACTTGCAGCAGGCCCAATTCGGTGCGGGCGGTAAAGCCGCTGCCATTCCGCTGCTCCACCGTCGCCTCGATCAGATTACACGACCCGAGAAATTGCGCCACGAACCGCGTGCGCGGTTGCTCGTAAAGCTCGGCGGCATCATCCAACTGTTCGATCCGGCCACTGTTCATCACCGCGATGCGGTCGCTCATCACCAGCGCCTCGTCCTGGTCGTGTGTCACGTAGATGAACGTGATGCCGAGCCGCCGCTGGAGTTGGTGCAACTCGACCTGAAGCTGCTTGCGGAGTTTCAGGTCCAGCGCCCCGAGCGGTTCGTCCAGCAAGAGCACTTCCGGCTCGTTGACGAGGGCGCGGGCCAGCGCCACGCGCTGCTTCTGTCCGCCCGAAAGCTGGGCCGGCTTGCGCGCCGCCAGATCCGTGATCTGCACCAACGCCATGACCCGTTCGACGCGCTCGGCGATTTGCGCGGAGGGGACTTTCTTCATGCGCAGCCCGAACGCCACGTTATCCCGCACCGTCATGTGTGGAAAGAGGGCGTAGGACTGGAAGACGGTGTTGACTGGACGCTTGTGGGCGGGGATCTCCGCGACATCCACCCCGCCGATCTTCAGCGAGCCTGAGTCGGGGATATCAAGCCCCGCAATGAGGCGGAGCAGGGTCGTCTTGCCACAACCGGATGGACCGAGGAGCGAGAAGAATTCACCCTTGCGGATGTCGACTGAAACGTTGGCGAGGGCTTCGACGGTACCAAATCGGCGAACCAAGCCACGCGCCTCGATGGCGACACCACCCGCCTTCCCGGTCGGAAGGTGGGTGGCGGAAGCGCTCTCGCGCGACTCAGTTATCTGCACGGCGCGGAGATTTAGCAAACTGCGACCCGCAGGCGAATAAAAATCTTGCGAAAAATCGTGGTGTCGCGCGCGAGTCGCCGAGTCACTGATGGCGGTTTGGCTGGCGGTACGGCCGACAATTCGTTGCAGCGAGCGTGAAACACGTCTATTCAACCTGGAGAGCCTGCTCCAGCAACTGGGGCAGATGGCTGAGCAACGCCTGGTCCTGGGTCACGATAGTGGCGCCCGCCTGCCGCACTACGGTTTGGGAACTCAATTGGTCGTCTGATGAAAAAGCGATAATGGGGAGATGACGCGTGTCGTCCGCGGCTTGGAGGAGTTGGATGGCCGCGACCGGATTGCTGCGGGCTGCGTCCAGATCCACCAACACGACCATGGGCTGGGCCTCGCGCGCCGTGTCGGGCAGGGCTTCCGCGGTCTCGATCGTTTGAACACGATACTGCAAGTCCTGCAACCGGTTGACCAGTTGCGTGCCCGGGAGCAGCCGTTCGTAAAACACCAGCGCGAGAGGTTGCGTCATCGGCCGGTAGCTTGCCGGGCCCGTCCCGCACTGCAAAGGTTTTTCCCCCTATACAGCGCCGAGCTGATTTGCTAGCGTGGCCGCACTATGGCACTCGACGACATCCTCCTTGAAGCTGACGACAAGATGGGCAAGACGGAGCAAGTCCTCTTGCATGAGTTCACCGGGGTGCGCACCGGCAAGGCTTCTCCGGCCCTGGTGGAAAACGTAGTTGTGGATGCCTATGGCTCGCAGATGCGCATACGCGAGCTGGCCGGCATCACCACGCCTGAGCCGCGCATGCTCGTCATTCAGCCGTGGGACGCGACCATGGTTCATGCCATCGAGAAAGCGCTCCAAAAAGCCAACCTCGGCATGAACCCAGCCATTCACGGCAAGGCGGTGCGTCTCTTCTTTCCGGAACTGAGCCAGGAGCGTCGCGTGGAATTCGTCAAAATGGCAAAGAAGATGACCGAGGATGCCCGCGTGGCCATCCGGCACGTGCGGCGCGATGCCATGGAGCAACTCAAGAAGCACGCCCACGACAGCGGCGTCACCGAGGACGAGGAGAAGCAAGCCGAGAAGGAGATTCAGAAGCTCACGGACGATTACATCGCGAAGATTGACGCTCACCTGACGAACAAGGAAAAGGAAATCATGACCGTGTAATGATCGGTCGTGGCACTTCGGCAGACGTTTTCTCGGACATCACAGCTTCAGCAGGTCACAGGCTGGCGGCGCGTCGTGGGCGTTGCACCACAGACTTGCGATTGTAGGCTTGCGCTCGCTATGCTGCATACGTGCGCAACGTCAATGTCTCACTTGGCAGTCGAAGCTACACCATCCGCATAGCCCCTCGAATTCTAGGTCGTCTCGGTCGGGAATGTGCCGCCTTGGGACTGGGCCGACGGTGCGCCATCATCACGGATCGCAATGTTGGACCGCGTTATGCCAAAGCCGCGCAGAAGACGCTGATGCAGGCCGGCTTCTCGCCAGTGGTCATCGAAGTGCCTGCGGGGGAGACGGCGAAGAGCCTCAAGACCGTCCAGGCATGCTACGATCAACTTGCGGCGCATCGGTTGGAACGCAAATCATTCGTGGTGGCCCTTGGCGGCGGCGTGGTGGGGGATCTCGCCGGCTTTGTGGCCGCGACCTACATGCGCGGGATTGATTTCGTCCAGGTGCCGACCACGCTACTCGCGCAAGTGGACAGCTCAGTCGGCGGCAAGGTGGGGGTGAACCTCAAGGCGGGCAAGAACCTAGTCGGGGCGTTTTACCAGCCGCGGCTTGTCCTGTGCGACCTTGATACGCTGCGAACCCTGCCTGAACGGGAGTTTCGCTCAGGTTTCGCAGAAGTCATCAAGTACGGGATTATCTACGACGCGAGGCTTTTTGCCCAACTGGAATCTGCGCTCCCGAAGCTGCTGAAGCGCGACGCGCGGACGCTGGCCGGGGTGATCGCGCGGTGTTGCGAGATCAAGGCCGAGGTGGTGGGACAGGATGAAACCGAGAGCGGCTTGCGGGCGATCCTCAACTTCGGGCACACCATCGGACACGGCTTGGAGGCGATATCCAGCTACGGCAAGTATCTGCATGGCGAAGCCATTTCCATTGGGCAGGTCGCGGCGGCGATACTATCCGCCACGTTACTCGGCCTGCCGGAAGGCGAGGTGGAGCGCATTCGCGCGCTTTTCCGTCGCGCGGAACTGCTAACCTCCGTGTGTCTGAACCTCGCCCAACGGAGACGTCTGTTTGCCGCCATGCGATTGGACAAGAAGGTGAGCGGGGGCGAGATCAAATTTGTGTTGGCGAGGCGCATCGGGCGTGTCGAGTTCGGCTGCCAAGTCCCGGACAAGCTAATCCACACGGCGCTCGACGAGATCGCCGAGGGGACAACGCGAGATTAAGCGTATGAGTTCCGTCAGTGAAACCATCGTCCGCGAGTACTTCGAGCTGCACGAGTTTCTCGTTCGACAGCATCGCAAGTACATCGGCCAAACCAAGCGCGAGGATGACGATATTGATTTCTTCGTGCTGAACCCCAGGCCGCAGGCGCTCGCCGGCGAACGGCCGTTTGTGCTTGGGTCGCCCGATCTGGCTTTCATTGAACGGGCCGTGGTCGTCGTCAAAGGCTACCATACGGAGACTTTTAGCCCGGCACGGCTGGCAAACGCGCCGGAGATTCTGCGTTTCGTCGAGCCGAAGGTCTTTCAGCGAGCCGTGAAGGCTTTCGGCCAAGATGGCGCGCCGCTGAAAATCTTGGTCGTGCCCGCGCTCCCGCAAGCGGCGGAGGCTCGGGAGGAAACGATCGGGTTCCTACGCTCAAAGGGCGTGGACGCCGTTATCTCATTCCACGCGATGCTGGCGGATCTGGTGGCCGCCATTGAGGTCAACCGTAACTACCAGAAATCCGATCTTCTCCAAATGATCCGCATCCTGAAGAACTACGATTTCTTCCGGGAGCCGCAGATGGAACTGTTCAAGCCGAAGCGGAAGAACCGCTGAATCGGACCTGGGTTCCCAATCATGCGTCCGGCTTGCACTCACGCCTTGCCGGGGGGAGACGCAGTTCTATAATCCGCCCGTGATTGACATCAAATTGATTCGTGAGAAGCCCGACTTCGTCCGTGCGCGTCTGGCCACGCGTGGGGCAGGGGACGAACAACTCATCGAGGCCATCCTCAAGGCGGACGAGCAGCGCCGGAAAGCGCTGGCGGAGGTCGAAACGCTCAAGGCTCAGCGAAACCGGGTGTCCAAGGAGATTGGCGCGCTCATGGGCCAGAAGAAGGTGGCGGAAGCCGAGGCCAAGAAGGCAGAGACGCGCGACCTGGGTGACCGCATTGCCGCATTGGACAAGCAGGCCGCCGAAGCGGACGCAACGCGGGACGAAGTGATGCTGCGCCTTCCGAACCTGCCACATGAGTCGGTTCCGGCGGGCAAGACCGCGGAAGACAATCCGGTGGTGCGCACCCATGGCGAGAAGCAGGCCTTCCCCTTCAAGCCCAAGTCGCACGTGGAATTATGCGAGAGCCTGAAGCTGGTGGATTTCGCCCGGGCGGCAAAGCTATCAGGCAGCGGGTTCATCCTCTATACGAACTGGGGCGCACGGCTGGAACGGGCGTTGATCCAGTTCCTGCTCGACCTACACACGCGCGAGCACGGCTACACCGAAGTGTCGCCGCCGTTTGTCGTTGGGCCGCACTGTCTGCAAGGCGTGGGGCAGTTCCCGAAGTTCAAAGACCAGTACTACGGAGTCGTCGAAGGCGACAAGACGGAGGAACTGGGCAAACTCTATCTGATTCCAACGGCCGAAACACCGGTCGCGAACATTCATCGAGAGGAGATTCTCAAAGAGGGCCAACTGCCGATCCAGTATTGCGCTTACACGCCCTGTTTCCGCGGTGAGGCGGGCGCGGCTGGCGTGGGCACGCGGGGGATGATCCGCGTTCATCAATTCGACAAGGTGGAGCTGATCAAGATCGTGAAGCCCGAGGACGGTTACGCTGAGCACGAGAAGATGCTGGCGAACGCGGAGAAGGTGCTGCAACTCCTCGGGCTGCATTATCGCGTGGTGCTGCTCTGCACGGGCGACATGGGTTTCGCGAGCGCGAAAACTTACGACATTGAAGTCTGGTCGCCAGGGCAGGGGAGCTACCTTGAGGTGTCGAGCGTATCCAATTGCGAGGATTTCCAGGCGCGTCGCATGAACCTGCGGTTCAAGGCAGATATAGGGGAGAACAAGTTCCCGCACGTGCTGAACGGCAGCGGCACGGCGCTGGCGCGGCTGTTCGTGGCGCTGGTCGAAACGTATCAGCAGGCGGATGGTAGCGTGCTGATCCCAGCCGCCTTGCAGCCTTACCTCAGGGCAGACCGAATTGCGCCCTAACGAACGGCGAAGAATGGATCAACCCGGTTCGCGCCCGATGAGAATCCTGCTCGCCAGCAGCGAAGTCTATCCTTACTCGAAGACCGGTGGCTTGGCGGACATGACGGGGTCCTTGGGCAAGGCGCTGGCGAAGGCTGGGCATCAGGTCGGCATCGTCAAACCGCTGTTTCGCGGGATCAAGGAACGGTTTCCCGATATCCAGCGACTGAACTGGCATTTGGAACTGTCGTTGGGCGCCAAGCGTGTTCGCGGTGAAGTCTGGACCTTGTCGCCGTCAGACCGCATGACGATCTACTTCATCAAGAAGCCGGAGTACTTCGATCGCGCCGGTCTATACAATGAGAACGGCTCAGACTACTGGGATAACGGCGAACGCTTCATCTTCTTCTCCAAATCCGTTGCGCATCTAGCCCGTTATCTGCCGTGGCAACCGGAGGTGGTTCACGTCCACGACTGGCAAACCGGCCTCGTGCCGTTGGTGATTCAGCACGAAAAGCAACGGGCAGGGTGGGGGAACGCTCCCCGCACCTGCATGACGGTTCACAACCTAGCCTACCAGGGTCTCTTCCCGAAGGATGCCTTCGGGCTGACCAACCTGCCACTAAGCTACTTCAACCATGAGTGCTGCGAGTTTTTCGGCCGTCTCAACTGTCTGAAGGCGGGTATCGCCTGCGCCGATCAGATCACCACGGTCAGCCCGCGCTATGCCCGCGAGATTCTGACCGAAGAATATGGCGAGCGATTGGACGGTTTGCTCCGCCGCCGACAGGACCGGCTCTGCGGCATTCTCAACGGCGTGGATTACGATGAGTGGCGCACGATTGGGAATCCACACCTGCCCGCCTCTTATTCCGTCGAGGACTTGAGCGGCAAAGCGGCAATCAAGGAAGCCGTCCAACAGGAAGTCGGACTCCCGCTCGCCGCAGAAGTGCCTTTGTTCGGAGTTGTAACCCGACTGGCCGAACAGAAAGGCATTGCCATCCTGTTACCTGCCTTGCAGGAAATGCTTCAGTCGCCGATGCAGCTTGTCGTCATCGGAAGTGGTGATGGCAATTACGCCCAGGGCTTGCGGCTACTCCAACGCCAATTCGGTGATCGTGTCGCCGTGCGGATTGGTTTTGACGAGGGATTGTCCCACCGAATCGAGGCAGCCAGTGATTTCTTCCTCATGCCGTCGCGGTTCGAGCCGTGCGGCCTGAATCAGATGTACAGCTTGCGGTACGGAACGGTTCCGATCGTCCGGGCCACGGGCGGCTTGGATGATAGCGTATTGGACGCGACGGAATCTGAAACGCTAGCCAACGGCATCAAATTCTACGAGTACTCAGCGGCAGCCCTGATAACCGCGATCCGCAAAGGATTCGCGCTATACGCGGATCGCCCGCTCGTGGAGCGATATCGCCACAACGGCATGTTGGCCGATTTCTCTTGGGCGAAGACGGCGGCCAGATACTTGGAAGTGTACGGAGGATCGAACGAGGTGAAGGCATAAGTCGACGAGCATGCACGGGCGGCAGCTATACGACATATAACATACATTGTAGTGATATAATATGTATCCAGATTCCTTCGCCATGTGACATTCAGAGGTTCATCGTTGCCCCCAACCAAATCGACCGGTTATTGGCCAGTAAACAAAGAAGTTCTTCCCGATGACGTTTCCCGCGGGAAAATCTCCCCAACGCCTCGAGTCCAAGCTGTTCATGGTGTTATCGCCCATAACCATGAAATGATTCGTCTGCACCAACACGCCTGCAGGGTTCTCAATTAACAACGGAGACAAATCCTGGGACTTGACGTGGCCGGAATACCGGCTATCGGCGGGCGGCGTCTTCTCACTGAACGAATACACGTTCTCGAAGTGCGGCGTGGAGGCGTCCAAGCGCTCTCCGTTAATGATCAGATGGCGATCATCCCCAATCTGGACGCGCTCGCCACCTAAGGCCACCAAGCGCTTGATGTAAAACTGGTCCTGCGGCAGAGCTTCGATCCCTCGAGTTTCAAACACGATGATCTCGCCACGCTTCGGGGCGCGGAAATTATACGTTAAGCGATCCACAAACAAGTGGTCGCCGCTGGTCACCCGTATTTTGAGCACCTCCTCGCCAGCTCTAAAGGACTCCTTCAACTGACATCCCGCGCGCGTGGCGATATCCACCGAACCGCAGTCCGGCGGGAACCACAGCGTGTGCGGCACACCGCCGATCCATATCGTTTGCTTAATATTGAATATCAGAAACCGCAATGGATTCTCGACGCGTTGAATTGGCCCACTTGTCTTGGCCACCAATCGCACGTATGAATTTCCGGCGAACAACTCCCGGATTCGCTCGAACCCAGTGGGAAATGTCAGCGACTCGCCCAGCTTTCTCTGTTCCTCGATTTCCGCCAGCACGCGCGCCCGGTCCGACTGGCGAAAGTTGATCCGGCTAAAGTCCGGTGCGGACGTGACACCAAACAAGGTTGGCTGCATCGAACCCGTGGGAATCTTGAAAGGTTGCAGGAAGAACGTCCGAATGCCCATCGCCACCGCAAGCGCGACCAGCAGCACTTCGACGTTCTCCCGCCATGCAGCATGCGGATACGGCTGGAGCCACTTGTTCGCCGTCTTCTCCAGATTCGACATGCAGACTTTGAGGGCGTCCTTCGTCGCTCCAGAGATCACTGCCTGCCGGAGCTCGGCACAAGCAGCCATCACCGTCTCGGTCGCGGACGGAGCCAGCACATCACGTTGCGCGCGTAACAGTTTCTCGACATGCCGCCGCATGGCGGTCGCCTCACGCACCGTTTTGGAGCAAAACCAGCGGAGCATCACCATACTATGCCTTCAACACGGCGATGAACGCTTCCTGTGGGATGTTTACCGAGCCCACGGATTTCATGCGCTTCTTTCCTTCCTTCTGTTTCTCGAGCAGCTTTCGCTTCCGCGACACGTCGCCGCCGTAGCACTTAGCCGTCACATCTTTGCGGAACGCGCTCACCGTCTCGCGTGCGACGATTTTGCCACCGATGGCTGCTTGGATCGCCACCTGGTATTGCTGGCGCGGAATGACCTCCTTAAGCTTCGCGGCCAGCGCCCGTCCCCTGCCCTCGGCCTTTTCGCGATGCACGATGCACGAAAACGCGTCCACCGATTCGCCGTTCACCAGCAGGTCGAGCTTCACCATGTCCGACTCCCGGTAGTCCGCGTGCTCGTAATCCATCGAGCCGTAGCCGCGCGTGATGCTTTTGATGCGGTCGTGGAAATCGATCAGGATTTCGCCCAACGGCACGAGGTTGTGCAGCATCACCCGCTTGGAATCCAACGTCTCGGTATGATCGAGTGTGCCGCGCTTCTCAGACACCAACGCCATCATGTCGCCGATGTATTCGTTCGGGCAGATGATGAACGCCCGCACCATCGGCTCTTCGATTTTCGCGATGTAATTCGCCTCTGGCAGGAACGCCGGGTTATCAATCTCCTTCACGGTCCCATCTGTCAGGGTCACGCGATAGACCACGCTCGGATACGTGGCGATGATGTCCATGCCGTATTCGCGCCGCAGCCGCTCCTGCACGATCTCCAAATGCAGCAACCCAAGA
>CAZWJC010000179.1:0-14914 GCA_964634255.1 uncultured Verrucomicrobiota bacterium
GCCCTCGGTCAGCGCCGGCGAATGGCTCACCGCCCAGGGCCGCTGGATCCAGGACCGCGAGTTCGGACTCCAGTTCAGAGCCGATCTCCTCGCCAGCACCCCGCCCACCACTCGCGAGGGCATTGAGAAATACCTCGGCAGCGGCATGGTCAAGGGCATCGGGCCCATCTACGCCGGCAAGTTGGTGGCGAAGTTCGGCGAACACATCTTCGACGTCATCGAAAAGGAATCCGCCCGTTTGGAGGAATTGGACGGCATCGGCCCGAAGCGCCGGAAACGCATCAAGGACGCCTGGGCGGAGCAGAAGGTCATTCGCCAGATCATGGTGTTTCTACACAGCCAGGGTGTCAGCACCAGCCGCGCCGTCCGCATCTATAAGACCTATGGCGAAGACGCCGTCGAGAAAGTGCAGGCCAACCCCTACGCGCTGGCCAAAGACATCCACGGCATCGGCTTCAAGACCGCCGACCAGATTGCCCAGAAGATTGGCATCCCGGTGGATTCCCTGATCCGCGCCTGTGCCGGTCTGAATCACGTCCTGATCGAGGCGACCGGCGACGGCCACTGCGCCCTGCCCGTGGAACTGCTCAAGGATGAGGCCGGCAAGCTCCTGCTCGTGGACGAGAAGATCGTGACCGAGGCCCTGGAGCGCACCCTTGCCGGCAAGGATTTGGTCCGGGAAACCATCAGCGGACAGGAACTGATCTTCCTGCCGCACCTCAAACGGGCCGAGGAAATCATCGCCGGCCGGATCCGGAGTCTCTCCGCCCCACCGTCCGCGTTTCCGGCCATCGATGTCGAGAAGGCCATCGGCTGGTGTCAGGGCAAGACCGGCAAGGAACTCGCGCCCAGTCAGCGCGAGGCCCTCAAGCTGGCCCTCTCGAGCCGGGTGCTCGTCATCACCGGCGGCCCTGGCGTCGGCAAAACGACGCTCGTCAACGCCATTCTGCTCATCCTCCGGGCGAAGAAAGTGCGCTGCCTCCTGTGCGCGCCCACCGGCCGCGCCGCCAAGCGCCTCTCGGAGGCAACGGGCATCGAGGCCAAAACCATCCACCGCCTGCTCGAAGTCCAACCCGCCACCGGCAGCTTCAAGCGGAACGAAGCCCATCCCCTCGACTGTGACCTCCTGGTCGCAGACGAATGCTCGATGGTGGACGTCACCATCATGGCGCACCTCCTCCGCGCCCTGCCGCCGCAAGCCAGCCTGCTCCTGGTGGGCGACATCGACCAGTTGCCCTCCGTGGGGCCGGGCATGGTGTTGCGGCACCTCATTGAGAGCAAAGTGGTGCCCGTGGTGCGCCTGACCGAAGTCTTCCGGCAGGCGGCCCACAGCCGCATCATCACCAACGCCCACCGGATCAATGAAGGCCAGATGCCGGAACTTGCCGCCCAGGGCGGCGAGTCCGATTTCTTCTTCATCGACCGCGCGGAGCCGGAGCCGATTGCGACCACGCTCCTGGAGATGGTCAAGACGCGCATCCCGGCCAGGTTCCGGCTCGACCCCATCCGCGACATCCAGGTCCTCTGCCCCATGAACCGTGGCTCCCTCGGCGTCCGCGAACTCAACGTCCAGTTGCAGAACGCCCTGAATCCCCTCCGGGCGGACGAGCCGGTCGTTGAGAAGTTCGGCTGGCAATTCCGGCTGCGCGACAAGCTCATCCAGACCGAGAACAACTACGACAAGGAAGTGTTCAACGGCGACATCGGCCAGATCGTGAAGCTCGATCCCATCGAGCGCGAGGTCACGGTGCGCTTCGACTCGCGCGAAGTCGTTTACGATTTCGGCGAGTTGGACGAGGTGTCGCTGGCCTACGCGATCACTATCCACAAATCGCAGGGCTCGGAATTCCCGGCGGTCGTGATTCCGCTGGCGATGCAGCAGTACCTGCTGCTGCAGCGCAACCTCGTTTACACGGGCATCACGCGCGGCAAACGCCTCGTCGTGCTGATTGGGCAGCGCAAAGCACTGGCGCTGGCCGTCCGGAACAACCAGACCGAGCAACGCTTCTCCGGATTGCTCTCCCGCCTCCAAACCCACTGACGCCCAGCTCCGCCAGCGCTCGCCCTGCGATCTTCCATCCTCCATCCTCCATCTTCTGCAGCCCCAGGCTGCTGCTCTCTCCTCTGCCTCTTGGACATTGGATGTTGGGCGTTCGATGTTCGATGTTGGATGTTTCCAGCGATCTTCCCATCCTCCATCTTCCCGCCCCCCCGTCGCCTTGGGGCTGCGCCGATTTGACGGAACAGGTTACTGAGCCACGCCCGGCGAAGACGGCTGCAACGGCAGGACGCGGTAGAATCGGCAAGGCTCGCCCGTTACCCCGGTCTCCTGGAACTCGAATGTCTCCCGCGGGGCGGAATTGGTGAACAGGGGAACCCAATCGGTCAGATTCGTCGAAGTGAGGAGGACAAATGGCCGGCCTTCCGTTCCCGTCAACTGCAATTGAAATGTGCCGCAGGCAGGCGCCGAGGCGTTGAGGGTCAGCGATTCACTTCCAAGGCGGGCATCCGTGCGCAGGAATTGCTGCGGTTGGGTGCTGGACACTTTGCTCTCTTCCGGTGGGAAAGCCGTCATATCAAACACCGCCGTGCCGCCACTCGGGGATAGCACCGGGACGCGCTCCGCCAGCCAGCTTCCATCCGGCTTGACCACCGCCTCGACGCCATTGATCCAAACCCGGTGTTTCGCGGGAACCACCTTGCCGGTGAGCCGGATGTGCGAATTCCAGAGCTTCTGCGGGTCGTAATTGTCCAGGGTGATCACCGGTCCCCCGCAGCCATAGACGACCAGGTTCGTGCTCGCGCAGTTGCCCGCCACATCGGTGGCGGTGAGCGTGAGCCGGTTCTCGCCGAGGGCCAGCGGAATCTCCTCAAACCAGAAGTACCCGTTTCGTTCCGGGAAGCCCGAGATTCGATTCGTGCGGCCCTGGGCTACGATGAACCCCGCCATCGTGGCCGTCGCGTCGTCAGACTGTCCGCGGGCGGTGAAACTCTCACCAGTCAACGTCATGCCGGGCCGCGGCCAATGCAGTTCCAGCATGGGTGGGGTTTTGTCCCCGGCGGTCGTGAACACGTACACCAGGTTCGTGGCAATCGAGTTTCCAGCGTCATCCCGGCAGCGCAGCACAAGGGTATTCGTCCCGGGGCTGAGCTCGACATCAAAACAGGTGAAGTAATTATCTTCCCAGGGTTCGAACGGGTAACCACCAGTCGTGGGTTTGCTGCAGGGGAAACCGGTTTCGTTAGCCAGGACCTTCTGGCCGCGTTCGTCATAGCGGTCATACTGTAGCAGGTGCAAGCGGCGGCTGCTGTAGCCCTGCAACTGAATCACCGGCTGGGATTGGATGACATTCGTGGGGTTGACAATCCAGATCGCTGGCTTGGCCGTGACAACCGTGATCTTGCTGCCCGACCAACTCTCCGGCTTTGTTTGCCCTTTGTAGCGGTAGCCGAACTTGATGTGCCGCGTGCCATCCCCGGGCCCCAGATCTACGAGCAGGCTTCTCTGAAACGGAATCCACTTGGCGCTGGCTTCGCCGTCACGGTTGAAATTGAGCCCGCGCATCGGGAATGCCGGAGGTCTGGCGCTGCGATTGGTGCGCATTTCAGCCTGCCATCGCTTGGACTCCGCCGCCCGCCGCTCCTCCCACCGATCCCACTCAGGGGCCGGCTCCGCGACGACCGCCATCCATTCCGGCGGCTCGCCGACGCACTCAAACTTCACCAGCACGGAATTGCTGTTCACCGTGTGCCAGTATCGTTCCGTAACGTAACGGTCTCCGACCCCCGCCGTTGCGGCGGAAACCATAAGCAGCGACAACCCCAGGCAAATCAGCAACCCAGCACGGGCCAGAAGGTACCTCGTTGGCCCCGTCTGCAGGCGTTTCATTCGCCCGGCCCCCAAACGCCGCACCCAGCTTCTGCAGCACGGCGCGTTCACTACGACTTTTCGCCCGCGTCTACAGAAACACCGGTCACTTCTTGATAGGGACATATCACACCCTCTCTTCCTTGCGCTGGCTTAAGTAACCAGGCCACATCCCCTGGCTGACTCACTCCAGGCTTTCAACGCCTCGTCCAGGCACACCTCATTGGAGTTGGATTGTAACGATCTCACCCTCGCTCCGAACGGCGAGATTAGACACCCCGCCCCAAATCCTGTCAACCCGTCGTTCCAATTCGGAGCTCCATTCCATCCGCTTGCCATTGCGATGGCGTCTCACTCCTGGCTACTGGCCCATTTCGTCGTTTCAGTTTTCGAAGTCTCAGCCTTCTGCCTGTGTCTCCCTCTGCCCTCCGATTTCTGTTCTCAGCTTGCTGCCCTCTGCTCTGCCTCTTGGACATTGGATGTTGAACGTTCGATGTTCGATGTTGGATGTTGAGTGTTGAATATTGGATGTTTCCTTCCCACCTCGTCCTTCTCACTTCTCACTTCCCGCGTACCGCGCGCCCCACTCCCCGCCCCCCGTCCTCCGCCCTGTCCTCCATAGCTCCGCTAGGAGCGACAGAAGATGCCCTCTGACTTCTGACACTTCCCCCCCATTCCCGATTCCACTTGCTTAATCCACCGGCCAGCGCGATAGAAGGCATTGTAATTGCCTCCACGAGACGCTGACTCGCTTCATTTCAGCCAACGCCCCGCGTGCGAAGCCCCGGTATGAGCCGGGCACACAACCAATCATCAGACCGCCACTTTCCGTGAGCGTTTTGCCCCGGAAACGGCGCACTGATGAATGGAATACGAATGTCAGGTTTTTTGAGAAACGCCGTAGTACGTGAATGGAAGCCCCGGTCTGAACCGGGCGGACAAAGCATTCATCAACTGTTGCGTTTATGAAAACGAAACAAATGAAACCACACCGCGGTTCCCTATTCGATGTTATATGTTGGATGTTCCATGTTGCCCTCCCCCTTCTGCTGCTCCTGGCCGCCGCCACCACTGGCCTCGGCCAGCCTGTGATCACCCAGCAACCGCAGCACTCCACCAACGCTGTGGGCACCACCGCGCAATTCACGGTCACGGCGACTGGGGTCGATCCGCTGGCTTACCAGTGGCAGAAGAACATCGTGGACCTCGCGGGCCAGACCAATGCCACCCTGGTTCTGACCAACGTCCAGCCTGCCAACGCCGGGGAATATCGGGTCATCGTCACCAACTCCGACGGCGCAACGCCCAGCGACATTGCCCGCCTGGTGGTCGTCACGCCGCCCGCGATCACCTCGCAGCCCAGGGACCGCGCCGTGGCTTCAGGAGTGCTGGCCAGCTTCAGCGTGGCCCTTTCCGGCACGACGCCGTTCAACTTTCAATGGCGTCAGGGAGGGGTTGACCTGCCGGGCGCTACCGGCCAAACTCTGACTCACTCAAAGGCGGACATTACAAACGCCGGCGCTTACACGGTGGTCGTGTCCAACCTGGCGGGCGCGGTCACGAGCAGCGTTGCTGTGCTCTCGGTGGCGCAGGGCTGGATCTACACGAACGCCCAGGGATTCATCCTGCCGTACCGGCTCTTCCTGCCCCTCAATTACGACCCAGCACAAGAATATCCCTTGGTTCTCTTCATACATGGTGCCGGCGAGGAGGAATGCGGCGTGGACAATCTCGGGCAGTTGAAGGATAACGGGCAGTACGTCTTTCTCGCGGCCAGCAACCAAATCAAGCAGCCTTGCTTCCTGTTGTGCCCACAAATCGTTCTACGGCCTGAGACGAACCAGTATCAGACGTTTTATTTGTCGTACTGCGAGCGAATGGCGGCAGTTCTCGGCCAGCTTGAAACGGAGTACAGTGTTGATCCTCAGCGAGTCTATGTGACGGGGCTGTCCATGGGAGGATACTGTGCCTGGACGATGCTGGCGCTGTATCCGGAAATGTTCGCGGCAGGTGTGCCGATTGCCGGGGGGTGCTTCCTCACGAGATTCGCCCCGCGGTATCTGGACATCCGCCACCCGGTGTGGAACTTCCATGCAGCCAACGACCCGGTCGTTCCTGCGCTCTACTCGGATGACGCAATTGGGAAACTCAGAAACCTCGGCCGGAATCCGATCTACACACGTTACCAAACCGGTGGTCACGGGAGCTGGGTGCCAGGCTATGCCACGCCTGGGCTTGTGGACTGGGTAATGTCGCAGCGACGCGGCACAGATTCGCCGCACGAGCCCATCCTCACGATCACCGCCCCCGCCGCACAGACGATCTTCCTCACGAACGCCACCAGCCTCGACCTCAGTGGCTCCGCTGGCGCTCTGTATACCAGCGTCAGCCAGGTTATCGTGACGAATACGGCCAACGGAGCCAGCCGGCTCGCCATCGGCACGACCAACTGGAGCGTCACCAACCTGTCGCTCCAACCTGGCATGACCAACTTCATCATCGTCACCGCCAAAGCGCCCAGCGGCACCCCGGCACTCGCCGGCGAAACCACCTTCAACGACACACTGACCGTGGCGAACGGCCCGCTTCAGGCCGTGCTGCAGTTTCATCTCAGCAGTTACTCGGTGGCCGAAGATGCCGGCCGGTTGGTGGTCACTGCGCTGCGGAGCGTCCTCGAGACCAACACCGTGACCGTGGACCTTGCCACCACCGGCGGCAGCGCCGTGAGCGGCCTGGATTATGTGGCGACCAACGGCACGATGACGTTCGCTCCGGGCGAAACCATGAAGCAATTTGCCCTGTCCATCCTCAACGACGGCCTCAAGGAGGCCAACAAGACGATCCAGCTCACGCTGAGCAATCCCAGCCAAGGGGCTGTGCTGGGTCTGCAGAAAACCACCACCGCGACGATCACCGATAACGACCCGGGGTTCCAGTTTGAGTTCCCGAATTACTCCGCGACGGAAAACGCCGGTGCGGTGCTGATTGGCGTGACGCGCAGCGCAGACACCAACACGGCCGCCACCGTGAACTTCGCCACCTCCGCTTCGAGCGCGACTAGCGGCTCGGACTTCATCGCCACGAACGGCACGCTGGCGTTTGCACCCGGTGAGAACATCCAGTTTCTGACCGTACCCATCCAAAACGATGCGCTCAAGGAAAGCAGCGAGACATTTCGCGTCGCCCTGAGCAGTCCTACGGCCGGCACGACTCTGGGCTCCCAAACTACTGCCACCGTGACCATCCTGGACAACGACCCGGGCGTTCAATTCGTGCGGAACCGCTTCTGGGTGCAGGAAAGCGACGGATCGCTGTCTGTGCGGGTCCTCCGCGGCAACGACGTGAACCTCGCCCCGTTCACCGTGGGCTACTTGACCGCCAACCTGACCGCGCTGGCGGACTCCGATTACCTGGCCACCACAGGGACACTCGCCTTTGCCGAAGGCGAGATGGAAAAGACCGTAAGCGTGCCGATCCTCTACGACGGGTTGGCAGAGCCGGATGAGCAGTTCAAGCTGACGCTGCGCAATCTCTCCGCCAGCTTCACTCTGGGCACAAACTCCATCGCCACGAATACCATCGTGGACACGACAGGATGGAGTCCGCACGGGTTTGACGCGGTCAATATTCAGCCGGATCGGAGCATCCAGCTCTCCTTGTACGGCGGCGTGAACCAGCGTTTCTCGGAGTACTTTGACCTCTATCCCATCGAAGTGTCGAGCAACCTGGTAGACTGGACCCCGCTGGTCACGCTCCTGCGCACCAACAGCTCCACGAATGCGCTCACGTTCACCGATGCGCAAGCCACGAACGAGGCGGCGCGCTTCTATCGCACCCCGCGAGCAACCCAAATCACGCCGTTCTTCCTCAAGCCGGACGGTCCGTTCCCCGTGGGCGTGGTGTCGCGACTCCTCACGGACCCGACCCGAAGAAACCGCTACGGCGTCTCCACGTCCTGCTCCTTCATGGTGACAGTGTGGTATCCGGCGGAGGCCGAGGCCGGCCGGCAGCCTGCCCTCTTTGAGCACCCAGAATTGGCAAGCGATCCGACCGTGCCCGTCACCACTTGGGCTTTCTTCATGGACCGGATGCCCCACCTGGTCACGCATGCCACCGTGGATTCGCCATGCACGACGCACCATGCGCCGTATCCCGTGCTGCTCTATTCACCAGCCTCTTTGGGTGATCACGCCCACGCCTCCGAGCGCGGGCCGTATCTCGCCAGCTATGGCTACGTGGTGGTGGGTATCGAGCACTACGATTGCCTCGCCACCATCTTCCCCGATGGAACACCCATGACCGCCTTCTCGCTGGGCAGCAGCGCCGGCCCCATGGATCGTGTGCGTGACCTGGGATTTGTGCTGGACGAGTTGACGAAGTGGAACGCCAGCGATCCCGTGTTTGCCGGTCGCCTGGATGTGACGCGGGTGGCGGCGGTGGGCGCTGATTACGGCGGGGCGGTTGTGGCTGACTTTGGCCGCACCGACAGCCGGTGCAAAGCCGTTATTGCCCTCGATCCCGCGTACGGCCCGTTCACCGAATTGAACGTGCCGCTGCTGGAGATCACCACGCCCGGGGACTGCGACACTTCGCTCTACACCGTGGCCACCGGAGAGGCGATCTGGTTCCAGCTCTACGAGACCATTGAGGAACAGGCCCGCAATGACTTCTACTGGGCCATTTTTGAAGAACCCGGCAGCCTGGCCTACACCCGCGAGGCGGCGAGGACCATGGTCGCCTACGAACTTTGGTTCCTGAACAAACACCTGAAAGGCGAAACCGGCCCGCCGCTCCCGCTCGCCGGCTTCCCGTTGGCCACTGGCTTCAAGCAGAAATAGACTGCCGGCGAAGCCCTGCGGGCGCATTCCAATGTGACAACACCCACTCCCCGCCCGTCTTCGCCAGCCTTTCCCGCAGCGCCTCTCGGCGTCTTTGTGCAATCCGCGTTCATCCGCGTTCATCCGCGGTAACCCTCCGAATTCGCGTCCGTTCGTGTGATTCGCGGGCAGCATGGCCTCTTCCGCACATTGCCCTTCGATCTTCGAGTTTCCCTCGAATTTCGGATTTCGAGTTTCGGATCTTCCCCTTCTCCCCTCGCCCTTCGCCCTTCGCCCTTTCTGGAACTGCGGGGATCAGTCCGTCGGATTCAACATCAACGATCACGCAACTCATGAAACTTCAAGTTTGGGCATTCAGCCATTTCAGCGCGCCATCCAGGTCAGCAAAATGGCCCTCAAGCTGGGCTTCGAATGCCGCGTTGAGCAGCACGCCAAATTGTTTGCCCGGTTGCATGCCTCGGGCGATCAAATGGCGTCCCTGCAGCAGGGGCTTTGGCGCCGCATCCCGTAAACGTAGTTCCTCCGCTTTGACGCGGAGCATCGTCAATCCTTCGTGAACGATCCTGGGTTTTGGGGGGCGACCGAAATGATCGGCTGTCATCACCAGGCAGAGTTCGGCGATGGTAGCCGGCTTCAAACTGTTCGCGAGGCGACGCACGGCACGGTCGCTGGCCGCGTGGAGATGGGCGAGATGATGCATGACCAACGGCACCACTCGTTCCTTGATTTCGTTCGGGGCACCGATTCGCGTTAAGAACGCCTCGGCCAATGGACCACCTTGCTCTTCGTGGCCCGGCGATACAATTCGCATTCGCCCCTCGCGCTCGACTTGATGTGTGGTCTGGGGCTTGGCGATATCATGCGTCAGGACCGCGAACATCAGTACGCGCCAGGTGGTCTCGTCGGCAGCCTGCCATTCGGGTAATTCCGCCAGCGCATCACAGGAGTCGCACGTGTGCGTAAACACGTCGCCTTCCGGGTGCCATTCAGGATCTTGCGGCGTTCCGTCCAAGGCGGCGATTTCCGGAAAATGCCGCAACCAACCGGTGGCCTTCAAGAGCTGCAAACCCGCGGATGGCCGCCGGCTTGCGCTTGCCCACTTGAACCATTCCATCCCAACGCGCTCAACCGCCAATTCATGAAATGTGGGGGCAATGGAGCGGCAGAGTTCTACAGTCTCAGTAGCCGGAGTCAGACCCAGACGCGCGGCAAACTGCATTCCCCGTAGCACGCGCAATGGGTCTTCAGCGAAAGCGGGACTCGTGTGCCGCAGGACCCGCCTCTGCAAATCCGCCCGGCCGCCGAAATAGTCGAGATACTCGCCAGAGCGCGGATCAAACATCAACGCATTGATGGTAAAATCCCGGCGGCTTGCGGCCTCACACGGTTCGATACTCGGATCAAACTCAACTTCAAAGCCCTGATGTCCGGCGGAGATCTTGGAATCGCGGCGCGGCAAGCTGAAATCCCATTGTTCACCGCCCGACCCGGTAAACTTGATGACCCCAAACGATTTGCCGACCAGATCAACTCTGCCATGAGGTGCCAATTGTCGCGCGAGCGTTTCGTAATCCACACCGTACACCTCAAGGTCAAAATCCTTGTGGGAAATGCCCAGGAGCGCGTCCCGAACGCAGCCGCCCACGAGGTAGGCCCGCGACAGCGCGGGCACTTCACGTAGGAGATGCTCCAATTCAACCGGCAGTTTCATCGCGCTGCGCCTTTAGGTCGGGACGACGACAGTAGTTCACAGTCCGTATATCCGATTTGCGGAGTTAAGCTGCGCCTTTCAAGCTGTCATCCGAATCCTTGATGACGAAACGAGCCCGAAGCCGCGCCACTTCGCTGGCCAGGCCGGCGAGTTTCACGGATTGCAGCACCTCGTTGAAATCCTTGTACGCCGCCGGCGCTTCGTCTTTCGGATAGGTCCGGCAGTTGGTCAAAATGTCGTGCGCAACGAATTCATCATCCACCGTCTTCTGGTCCAGTTCCCGAATCGCGGCTTTGCGGCCCTTGGCCCGGCCGGCACCGTGATTGACACTGTAACAACTCTTGTCCGCACCAGCATCGGCTGCCATCACGCATGAACCCGCCGTCGGATTTCCGGGCAGCAAAATCGGATGCCCGGTTTCATAAAACGGAGTGTCCTTGAGCGCAAAATGATTTGCCGGAAAGGCGCGTGTGGCGCCCTTGCGATGCACCCAGCATTCCTGATTGTTCACGATTTCCCGTCGCGCGATATTGTGGCTGATGAAATACACCAACTGGCCGCGCGTGCCGGGAATGATTTCCTGAAACGCTTCGAGCACGAGTGCATTGATGAGCAGGTGATTCACGGTCGCGAAGTTCGCGCCAAGCGACATGTCATCTATGTAGTTGTCTGCCTCCGCGGTCCCGAGCGGAGCATAAACCAGTTCCCGGTCTTCACCCGGCAACGGAATGCTCCAGGTCGCAAACTTGTCCTGCAGGGTTTTGAATTGATCACTCGCCAACGCATGGCCAAAGCCCCGCGAACCGCAGTGCGAGAGAAACGCCACGCAACCATCGCGCAGACCGAACACCTCCGCGGCGCGACGGGCGCGATCATTGTCAGCAATCTGCACGGCTTCACATTCGCCAAAGTGATTGCCGCCACCGTAGGAACCAAGTTGGCGGACCTTGTCCTCGAACTTCGGAAACTTGCCGACGGAGATCAATCGATCGAGGCGCGCGGCAAGGTCATCGCGCTGGTTGTTGTGCCCAAGATGAAAAGCGTCCTCGCAGTGCTGCGCCCACTCGGGAGGAATCCCAAGATCGCGGCACACCCCTTCTGATGCGCCCTCAATCGCCACGCGGCGACCGAGGTCGGCATTTACGTTACGACCCTTTTTCACGTGCCGCTGCCCTTTGCCAGCGCCTGTTGGGGTGCGTTCGACAATGGCGTTGATCAGGGCGCGACGGACCGTTTTGTCCGCAATGGCCTCTGCTGGAAGATCAAGTTGGACCAGGCTCATGGAGCACTTGATGTCCACGCCAACCGGGCCGGGATAAACGTGCGTTGGCGAAACAAGAACACAACCCACGGGGGCGCCATAGCCGGCGTGCGCATCGGGATTGATCACCAAGTCCGTGACGCCAGGGGCGCCGCGTGAGTTCAAGGCCTGCTCAATGCACTTGGCATCGAACGTATCGCGGATCGCCGCCGTGCCGATGACCGTGATGGGCTTGCCCTTGTCGCCCGGCGCAGGGATAAAGCCGGTGGCTTCGCCCGTGGGCTGGATGACCGGCTTCGTTGCTTCTTCGTTCATAAGGTTGCTTCCCGAATTGTTTTCTCAAAGAGACGGCGCGACAAGTTTTTGCCGAAACAATCGCTCTACCACTGAGCTACGGCTCCGTGTGTTGGGGCCGGCGAGACTCGAACTCGCGACCGATGGAGTTCCAACGGCATTCGCACCGAAATCATTTCCTTCCCAAACGACCATCCCAAGAGACGCGACGACAAGGGTTGGAGAAACATTTTCCGCTGCTCTACGCACTGAGCTACTCCGGTCATCATCAGACCGGAGGCCGGATTTGAACCGGCGACCTTCGGATTACATGTAGTTACTCCGGCATTCGTCGCGAAAAACTGTGACGACAAGATTGATGAAACGTATTTAACGCGCTCCACCGTTGAGCTATGGCCTCATTTGTTGAAGCCACCGGGATTCGAACCCGGAACCTCGTCCTCTTTAAGGATGTAGTTCCACCGGCATTCGTCACAAAATCTGCAAATTGGCGACAAGGGTTGATGAGAATTCTCACCCGTTCTCGCGACCGGGCGGGCGGGGTTTGAACCCGCTGGTTGCCAATGTATTCCCATCCGCATTCGCCAAACATTCAAGAAGCAGCGCGACAATCGGTTGCAAGACAGTTTCTGAGCTATTCCGTTTGCACGGAACCGGGATACGAACCCGGGCCTCCCGGCCAAGCCGGGCGCTCTACCATGTAGTCCTGCGGGCATTCCCGCCGCTTCACATCTTCTCAAAGATCAGAATCCACACTCACCGATCAACGCGAGCCGACAAGTTTTTGCTGAGACATCACAGTTTGGATGTAGTCTGCAGCGGCATTCGGCCCGCAAAATTGTTTCCATCCGGCCCGGTCACGCCCGAATTGACGTGACCAGGCACATCTTCCTGAGTCGCTCACAATTGAAGCGATTCAATCTCCCCCACCCAGTGATTGGCCCCGAGCCGACCTGCGGCAAACGCTGCGATCACCTGAAACACCTGGTCGGAAAATCCGCCAATGTTCAAAATGTCCTCGCGTTCCACCGCCTGCACGGTGGCATACGGCTGGAGGTCGATGCAGACCAACCGCGCTTCCGGGTTGAACCGCTTGAACACGGTCCACTGCCGCATGGTTTCCGTCCCGCGACCACCCTTGGCATCCACCCAGGACTCGTTATCAGACACAAACACCACCAAGTCCCCTTTTGCCTGTTTCTGGTTCAACCACGCGAGTGGAGCGCTGCAGTTCGTTCCGCCTCCGCCGATCGCGGCGAGCTTTTGCGCATTGGTCATCACACTATCCCGACCATTCAACTGCACTCCCACCACGCTGGATTCGAACGGAATCACTTCCGCCCGCGGATTTTGGCGCAAGATGGAGGCTGCCACCAGGGCGGCCACATCAATGCACCGCACGGCAGTCGTTGCGCCAACCCGATGACCGGTCACCGGTGAACTCATCGAACCCGAGACGTCGGGGCACACATACACCTTGCCTTCGATCCGCGGCACATTTTCCGTCGCAACTTCCATGGCGTCCTGGAGCGCGTCCCGGATCAAGTGCGGAACCTCGCCGCCGGCCGCCTTGAACGCCATCAATAATTGATACGGAAACACGCGGGCGCGTTTCACTTCGGCCGCATTGGCGAGCCGGTGGGCGATCAATTTCACCATGACCTCGTTGTCGAACACACCGTGCCGGGCAAAGGTGTTCAAGTTCATGCGGGTCATGTGCCATGGCGCTTTCTCAGCGATCGCAGTCCACTCGGCCTTGCCGAGGTCCAACGCCGTCAACATCTGGAACGCCACGTCCGGAACCACATCCCGTTTTCCGGATTTGAACGCCTCGAACTGCTTCACGATCTCCGGCAATGCTTCCGCCTGGTGCGGACGACCGAGCAAATAACCGTAGAGCGCTTCGCGCGCAGCGTTACCCGGCTTCGGGTGAACCATCTTCACAAGATCCGCCAACGAGGGCGAATTCCCGACCGACGCCCGGAACAACTGTTCGTCGGTGCGCGATTCGAGCCAGCGCTGCGCGAGCTTCTTGGGAACCGTCCCAAGTGACTTGCGACCCACCACACCGGAGCGCAACACCTGCACGAAATTCCGAAGCATCTTTCCGTCGTCAATCACACGGTCGAACACGGTGCGGAGCAACTGCGCGTCCTTTACCGACAACGCGGCGCACAACACCGCAGGCATGTCTTTCATGAACCCTTTTTCCCGCGCATACACCGCCGTCTTGGCGATGAACTGTGCATCCACCTCTTTGGCCAGACTCAACACCTTCTGGAGTTGATCGTCAGCCGAGGCGTAGTAAGTCGAATTCAAGCAACCCGTGGCGGCGTATTGGGCAAGGGCGTGCTTCGGCGACAAGGTGTAGGCCGGCCCGCCCGCTTCATTGGTCGTATCTGCTTTCGGGAGCAACGATCCTCGCAAGGATTGGAACAAAGTCTTGTTTGCCATAGTTTATCTTTCGTTATCGACTGCTACTCCCTATCGCAGCCCCTATGCCAAGGTGGAATTAGTGCTCGCAGGGTAACCTCAACATGCTTGTGGATAACCACTTGTCGCACTTCTGGCGCACAAGTCGATTGTCGTTGAGAAATGCCGTGGATAGCGGATATGCTAATTCGCAGGAATTATAGCTATGAAAGCCAAGACGCGAGTGGTGATTGGTCTCCTGGGCAGCGTTCTCGACGCGGGTTTCCATGAACAGCGCTGGAAACGCTGGCGCCCGACGATTTCCCTGTGCAAACATGCGGATTTTCCCATTGATCGGTATGAGTTGATCTACGATCCCAAGTTTCAGGATACCGCCAACGTGGTGATGGCGGACATTCCGCGGGTCTCCGCCGCCACCGAAGTCCGTGGCACCTCACAACCCTTGCGCGATCCTTGGGATTTCGAGGAGGTCTATGCTGCCCTGCACGACTTCGCCCGCAGCTACGAAT